>JANQKW010000078.1 GCA_028280905.1 Porticoccaceae bacterium | reverse complement strand
CAAATTGAGGCGGCGCGCCGCGCCATGACTCGCCACGTTAAACGTGGCGGCAAGATTTGGATCAGGATTTTTCCCGACAAGCCAATTACTGAAAAACCCCTGGAAGTCAGGCAGGGTAAAGGTAAGGGTAACGTTGAATACTGGGTCTGCCAGATTCAGCCTGGAAAAGTTCTCTATGAAATGGAAGGTGTGTCAGAAGAGCTGGCGCGAGAAGCTTTCGCGCTGGCGGCGTCGAAGTTGCCGCTGACGACTACCTTCGTTAAGCGTTCGGTGATGTGATGAAAGCGAGTGAACTTAGGCAAAAATCAGTCGATGAGTTGCGGCAGGCGCTGCAGGGCGAGTTGGAGGCGCAATTCAAGCTGAGAATGAAAAAGTCTACCGGGCAGTTGGGACAGTCCCATGTGCTTAAAGCGTCGCGCAGAGATATTGCGCGCATCAAAACCGTGCTTAGCCAAAAGGCGGGTGAATAAATGACTGAAACAGAAAAGCAGGTTCGCACGCTGTCAGGAAAAGTTGTCAGCGACAAAAGAGAAAAGACAATTACGGTGCTGGTTGAGCGCCGCGTTAAGCACCCGGTTTACGGCAAGATTGTCAACAAGTCGACCAAGATTAGCGCTCACGACGAAGAGAACCAGGGCCGCGAGGGTGATGTGGTGACAATTGCGGAAACACGCCCAATCTCCAAGACCAAGTCCTGGCGACTGGTTGAAGTTGTAGAGCGGGCCGCTGAGGTATAAGAGAGAGAAGCGATGATTCAGACAGAATCCTATCTTGATGTGGCCGACAACAGTGGCGCGCGCCGAGTGATGTGTATCAAGGTCCTGGGCGGATCGCATCGCCGCTATGCCCGGGTAGGCGACATTATTAAGGTAACCGTCAAGGAAGCAATTCCGCGAGGCAAGGTGAAGAAGGGCCAGGTAATGAACGCCGTAGTGGTGCGAACCAAAAAAGGTGTGCGCAGGCAAGACGGCAGCCTGATCAAGTTCGACGACAACGCGGCGGTATTGCTCAATCAGCAGTTGGCGCCGATAGGAACACGGATCTTCGGGCCGGTTACCCGGGAATTGCGCAGTGAGCGGTTTATGAAAATTATCTCCCTGGCGCCGGAAGTGTTGTAGGGCGCAGTTGAAGGCTAGACGAGGACAGGGCAATGGCAAAGATTAAAAGCAACGATGAGATTATCGTGATAGCCGGTCGGGATAAGGGCAAGCGCGGCAAGGTGTTGAAGGTCCAGGAGGACGGTAGGTTGATTGTTTCCGGGGTGAACATGATCAAGAAGCATCAAAAGCCGAACCCGAATCTGGGCATTGCCGGCGGCATTATTGAAAAGGAAGCGCCTATTCAGGTATCGAATGTGGCGATTTTTAATCCCGCTACCAGCAAGGCTGACAGAATTGGCTACAAGATACAGGAAGATGGCAAGAAAATTCGTGTTTTCAAATCTAACGGCGAAGCCGTCTAGGGCGAAAGCGACAGGTAACTGACATGGCGAAGTTAAAGAAAGTTTTCGAAGAAGAGCTGGTACCCAAGTTGAAAGAAGAGCTTGGTCTCGGCAACATGATGGAAGTGCCGCGCATCTCCAAGATCACCATCAATATGGGTGTGGGCGAGGCGCTGGCGGATAAAAAGCTGCTGGAGAACGCAGTCAGCGATCTGACGCTGATCTCCGGGCAAAAGCCCGTGATAACCAGGGCGCGCAAATCCGTTGCCGGCTTTAAGGTTCGCGAAGGTTGGCCGATCGGTTGCAAGGTGACGCTTCGCAAAGAGCGTATGTACGAATTTTTGGAGCGGTTGGTGAGCATTGCGATTCCTCGCATCCGCGACTTCCGGGGCATTAGCCCCAAATCGTTTGACGGTCAGGGCAATTTTGCGATGGGTGTCAGTGAGCAGATCATTTTTCCTGAAATCGATTATGACAAGGTCGATAAACTGCGTGGTTTGGACATTGCCATTACCACAACCGCGCGTAACGATGACGAAGGCCGCGCGCTGTTGCGGGCATTTAATTTTCCGCTAAAAGGCTGAGGACGGGGTTATGGCGAAAAAATCGATGATCGCGCGCGAGAAAAAACGCGAGCGCACAGTTGCGAAATACGCTGAAAAGCGCGCGCAGCTCAAGGCAACTATCAGTGACGTCAATCTGTCCGATGAGGAGCGATGGGAAGCGCAGATGAAATTGCAGCGATTGCCCCGCAATGCCAGCCCGGTGAGGCAACAACGGCGCTGCCGGTTGACCGGACGCCCCCACGGTGTCTACCGCAAATTCGGCCTGTGCCGCAACAAACTGCGTGAAGCTGCAATGCGCGGCGATGTGCCCGGTTTGGTCAAGTCCAGCTGGTAACTGAGGAAAGTAGCGAATGAGTATGCAAGATACGTTGGCCGATATGTTGACCCGAATTCGAAACGGGCAGATGTCAGCTAAAGCGGAAGTTTCCATGCCTTCTTCAAAACTGAAGGTATCGGTTGCCCGGGTGTTGGAGGAAGAAGGCTATATTAACGGCTACAGTGTCGAGGAGGGTGTTAAGCCCACATTGACCATTGCGCTGAAATATTTTGAAGGCAAGCCGGTTATAGAAACCATTAGCCGCAGCAGCCGTTCGGGGTTGCGCGATTATGCCGGGGTCAATGAGTTGCCGAAAGTGCGAGGCGGCCTGGGTGTGGCGATTGTGTCCACCAGTAAAGGCGTAATGACCGATCGCGCGGCGCGCGCTGCCGGTGTCGGCGGTGAAATTCTCTGCACGGTATTTTAAACGAACGGTTTTAATTAACGACAAGTTTAAACGGCAGGTTTTAACGGAATAGTTGAGATGTCTAGAATAGCAAATAACCCGGTGCAAATTCCCAGTGGTGTGGAGGTGAATTTGAACAACGGTGAAGTTTCAGTGAAAGGCGCCAAGGGTTCCTTGTCCATGACGGTTCACGCCGATGTGAAGATTAGCCAGGACGACGGCAAGTTAACGTTTGCCGTGGACTCAAAGCAGTCTAACGCCATCGCGGGCACCACGCGGGCGCTGGTTAACAACATGGTGGTGGGTGTGTCTCAGGGATTTGAGAAAAAGCTGCAACTGATCGGCGTGGGTTACCGGGCCCAGGCGCAGGGTAAAAAGCTCAATTTGACGCTCGGTTTTTCGCACCCGGTAGTCTATGAGCTGCCGGAGGGCGTTTCCGCGGAGACGCCCAGCCAAACAGATATCGTTCTAAAGGCTTCCGACAAGCAGCTGCTTGGACAGGTGGCCGCGGAAATCAGGGGCTTTCGTCCGCCCGAGCCCTATAAAGGTAAAGGCGTACGCTACGCGGATGAATATGTCCGCCGTAAAGAAGCCAAGAAGAAGTAGGTCCCAGGAGAAAGTAGGACATAGTTATGAGCGACAAGAAACAAGCGCGTTTGCGTCGTGCCCGCCGCGCCAGAGCGAAAATCCGGGAGTTGGGCGCCAACCGGCTCTGTGTGAACCGCACACCGCGGCATATCTATGCGCAAATCATATCGCCGCAGGGCAACAGGGTGCTGGCGAGCGCCTCTACTCTGGACAGCTCGTTGCGGGCGGGACAAACCGGCAATGTAGAAGCGGCCAAGTCGGTGGGTACTATGATAGCTGAGCGCGCCAAAGCGGCGGGTATCGAGCAGGTATCCTTTGACCGCAGCGGTTACAAATACCATGGCCGAGTCAAGGCGCTGGCCGAAGCGGCCCGCGAAGGCGGCCTGGAATTTTAATGCTAAAGGCATTCAAGGTTTAACGTTATGGCAGAACAACTAGATACACCGGCAGAAGGCCTCCAGGAAAAACTGGTTCAGGTCAATCGCGTCGCGAAAACGGTTAAGGGTGGCCGCATCTTTGGTTTCACCGCTTTGACTGTGGTTGGCGACGGCAACGGTAAAGTGGGCTTTGGTCGTGGCAAGGCCCGGGAAGTACCCCTGGCTATTCAGAAAGCCATGGAAGCCGCTCGACGCAACATGATTCAAGTTGAGTTGAATGGCAGCACTATCCAATACCCGATTAAGGCTAACCACGGTGCTTCGAAGGTCTATATGCAGCCCGCCTCGGAAGGTACCGGTGTGATTGCCGGTGGTGCGATGCGTGCGGTTCTGGAAATCGCCGGTGTACAGAATGTTTTGGCCAAATGCTACGGCTCAACCAATCCAGTCAACGTGGTGCGAGCAACCTTTAAGGCCCTGAAAGAAATGAAATCTCCCGAAGATGTGGCCGCCAAACGCGGTAAACCAGTGGAAGAGATTCTGTAGACGAGAGATGGGATACGGACCAACGGATATCGAATTATGGCAAAGGCAAGCATGATCAAGGTGACCCAGGTGCGCAGCGCCAGCGGCAAATTAAAGGCCCATAAAGCCTGTGTTGCCGGGCTGGGCTTAAGGCGTATCGGTCACACCGTAGAGGTGGAGGACACGCCGTCCGTGCGGGGTATGATCAATAAAGTCAGTTATCTGGTAAAGGTTGAAGGAGAGTAGTCATGCAACTGAATACCTTAAGTCCGGCGCCAGGCCGAGTGAAAGCCAAAAAACGCGCAGGGCGCGGCATCGGTAGCGGCCTGGGCAAGACCTGCGGTCGCGGGCACAAGGGGCAGAAATCCAGAAGCGGGGGCCGCGGTCGGCCGGGTTTTGAGGGCGGTCAAATGCCACTGCAGAAGCGGTTGCCGAAATACGGTTTTACTTCCCAGGTCGGCATGGTTACCGCGGAGATTCGCCTGGCGGAACTGAACGCCATTGAAGGTGATGTGGTCGATATCGAAGCGCTGCGCAAAGCGGGTTTGATAAATAGCGCCATTACGAGGGCGAAAGTGTTCCTGTCCGGTGAACTCGGCAAAGCGGTGACCGTTAAGGGACTGCGTGTTAGCAAGGGCGCCAGGGCGGCTATTGAAGCGGCTGGCGGCAAGGTAGAGGAATAGCGTAGACCCATGGCGAGACCTCCTGGAAACCTGCCGGTCAATCAGAAAGGTCTGGGCGAGCTGTGGGCTCGCCTTCGCTTTTTGCTGCTTGCGATAGTGATCTACCGCATAGGTACCCACATTCCGGTACCGGGAATTGATCCCGACAGGCTGTCGGACCTGTTTACGCAAAACCAAGGCACTATTGTCGGTCTGTTCAACATGTTCTCCGGCGGCGCGCTGGAGCGAATGAGTATTCTGGCGCTGGGCATTATGCCCTATATTTCGGCGTCTATTATCATGCAGTTGATGGCCGCCGTAACGCCCTCCCTGGAGCAGCTCAAGAAAGAGGGCGACGCCGGGCGACGTAAAATTACCCAGTACACCCGTTATCTTACGGTTGGGTTGGCGTTGATCCAGGCGACTGGAATGTCGGTTGGGCTGGCGGGGCAGGGCTTGTCCTACCAGGCTGACGCGCTATTTTACTTTGTTGCGATAGTGTCGCTGGTAACAGGGTCGGTATTTATGATGTGGCTGGGTGAGCAGATTACCGAGCGTGGTATCGGCAACGGTATATCCATGCTGATTTTTGCCGGTATTGTGGCCGGTATTCCCAGCGCCATAGGTCAGGCGTTTGAATCGTCCCGGCAAGGCGAGATTCACCTGCTGGCGCTGCTGTTAATCGCCATACTTGCCATCGCAGTGATTTACTTTGTGGTGTTTATGGAGCGCGGACAAAGGCGAATTACGGTGAATTACGCACAGCGGCAGCAGGGCCGTCAGGCATTTGGCGCACAAACCAGCCATTTGCCGCTTAAGGTGAATATGGCGGGTGTGATCCCGGCGATTTTCGCGAGCAGCATATTGCTGTTCCCGGCGTCGATAGCGCAGTGGTTTGGCGGCGGCGCCGACACGCCGGACTGGTTGCAGGATATCGCCCTGTACATAGGCCCCGGCCAGCCGCTGCATATTTTGCTGTTTTCGGCATTGATTATATTTTTCTGCTTTTTCTACGCGGCGTTGATGTACAACCCCAAGGATATGGCGGAAAACCTGAAGCGTGGCGGCGCCTACCTGCCGGGTATTCGGCCGGGTGAGCAGACGGCGAAATATATCGACGGTGTGATGACCCGGTTGACTATGATTGCCGGCGTTTACATGACGGGGATTTGCTTAATGCCGCAGTTTTTAAACGTGTATTTTAATGTGCCGTTTTATCTGGGTGGTACGTCGCTGCTGATCGCGGTGGTAGTGACAATGGACTTTATGGCCCAGGTGCAATCGCATTTGATGTCCCACCAGTATGAGTCGGTGATGAAGAAGGCCAACCTGCGCGGCGGTCGTTGAGCCAGATAGATATTGAGGTGAAGGTATGAAAGTTCGTGCTTCTGTAAAAAAGATGTGCCGCAATTGCAAAATTATTAGGCGCAACGGTGTGGTGCGGGTTATCTGCAGTGCCGAGCCCAGGCACAAACAGCGCCAGGGTTGATCCAGCTATATGCAGGTTACCCCGGTTGTGGATGTTGATTTTTGCTGCCTCAGCGGCTATCCTGTCGCGCCTTTTCGTTCAGGCGGACGGCGCGCGGCTGAACCGACAAGTAATAGATAAGATTGGAGTGAGTGAATGGCACGTATAGCAGGTGTCAATATTCCCGATAATAAGCATGCAGTGGTTTCCCTGACGTATGTTTACGGGGTCGGTCGTACTACCGCAAGGCAAATTTGCGCCGAAGTTGGTATCGCGGAACACATCAAGATGTCTGAACTCTCAGAAGAACAGATGGACGCAGTGCGCGGTGCGGTAAACAAATACACGGTAGAGGGCGACCTGCGCAGGGAAGTTAATATGAATATTAAGCGATTGATGGACCTGGGCTGCTACCGTGGCCTGCGCCATCGTCGCGGCCTGCCGTTGCGAGGGCAGCGGACCAAAACCAACGCCCGCACCCGCAAGGGTCCGCGCAAACCGATTAAGCGTTAGGGCATACCAGTCGATAATTAGTGAAGCTCTTTATCGCGTAAGAAAGTACATCAGGATTTCATTATTATGGCCAAGCCAGGAACCAAAAACACGCGCAAAAAAGTCAAAAAGACTGTTGTTGATGGTGTCGCGCATATCCACGCATCGTTTAACAATACTATTGTGACCATTACCGATCGTCAGGGTAATACACTCAGTTGGGCAACCGCCGGCGGTTCCGGATTCCGCGGTTCGCGTAAGAGCACGCCGTTTGCGGCACAGGTCGCCGCCGAACGCGCCGGAGAAGCGGCACAGGAGTACGGCTTGAAAAACCTCGACGTCGAAGTCAAAGGGCCCGGGCCTGGCAGGGAGTCAGCGGTTCGCGCATTGAATAATGTCGGCTATAAAATAACCAACATTACCGATGTGACGCCGATTCCGCATAACGGCTGCCGTCCCCCCAAGAAGCGGCGCGTGTAAGGGAGAAGACAAAAATGGCGAGATATATTGGACCCAAATGCAAGCTTTCCCGACGCGAAGGCACGGATCTTTTCTTGAAGAGCGGCGTGCGTCCGCTGGAGTCAAAATGCCGGGCGGAAAGCGTTCCCGGTCAGCACGGCCAGCGTCGCGGCAGATTGTCCGACTATGGCGTGCAACTGCGTGAAAAACAAAAAGTCCGTCGCATCTACGGCGTGCTGGAAAAGCAGTTCAGGAACTATTACAAGAAAGCGGCAAAGCTGAAAGGCGCGACCGGTGAGAATCTGCTGCAGTTGTTGGAGCGGCGCCTTGATAACGTGGTTTATCGAATGGGTTTCGGCTCGACGCGTTCCGAAGCTCGTCAACTGGTAGCCCACAATGCCATTTTGGTAAATGGTAAGAAAGTTAATGTCGCCTCCTATCAAGTCGAAGAGGGTGACGTTGTCAGTATTCGGGAAAAGTCCAAAAACCAATTGCGGATCCAGTCGGCGCTTCAACTGGCTGCGCAACGCGGCGTGGTAGACTGGATTGATGTCGACGCCAGCAAGATGACGGGTACGTTTAACCGCGTTCCCGATCGGATTGACCTACCCGCGGAAATTAACGAAAACCTTATTGTGGAGCTCTACTCCAAATAAGCCTTTTGCTCCTTTTGTTGAAAGACAGAAACAGGTACGTACATGCAAACATCTCCAAACGAACTTCTTACGCCTCGGAATATCGATGTTACGGAGTACAGCCCAAACCACGCCAAAGTGGTGTTGGAGCCTCTGGAGCGCGGATTCGGGCACACTTTGGGCAACGCCCTGCGCCGGATTCTGCTTTCCTCAATGACCGGCAGCGCCATTGTAGAAGTCGAAATTGACGGTGTGCTACATGAATACAGCAGCATCGAAGGCGTGCAGGAAGATGTGATCGAAATTCTGCTTAATCTCAAAGATGTGGCCATTATCCTGCACGGCAAGCAGGAAACCACATTGACACTGAGCAAGAAGGGTCCGGGTGCGGTGACTGCCGGTGATATCCAGGTGGATAACAACGCCGAAATCAAGAACCCCGATCATGTTATTGCCCATATCAACGGCGATACCGAGCTGAATATGCGGCTGCTGGTGGTCCATGGCCGCGGCTATCAGCCGGCTGACCAGGGCGGCTCAGACGAAGAAGAGACACGCTCTATAGGGCGTCTCAAGCTGGACGCTACGTTCAGCCCGGTGCGCCGCGTCTCCTACAATGTGGAAAGCGCCCGTGTTGAACAGCGCACCGACCTGGACAAGCTGGTCCTGGATCTGGAAACCAACGGCACTATCGACCCGGAAGAGTCCATCCGCCGCGCCGCTACCATTTTGCAGCAGCAACTGGCGGTGTTTGTTGACCTCGAAAGCGAGGCGCAGGCTGAGCCGGAAGAGAAGGAAGACGAAATCGATCCTATCTTGTTGTCATTGGTTGATGATCTTGAGCTGACCGTTCGCTCCGCCAACTGCCTCAAAGCGGAGAGCATATACTATATCGGTGATTTGATTCAGCGCACCGAAGTTGAGTTGCTGAAAACGCCCAATCTGGGTAAAAAATCACTGACTGAAATTAAGGACGTGCTGGCATCCCGCGGTTTGTCTCTGGGTATGCGGCTTGAGAACTGGCCGCCCGCCAGCCTCAAGCGAGAAGGCGAAACCGTTTAGATAAAATGAATCACATTGCCGTTGTCATCACAACGGCAATCGTATTAAAGGAAGTATAATCATGCGTCATCGTTACAGTGGTCGCAAACTGAATCGCAATAACCCGCACCGTAAAGCTATGTTTCGCAATATGACCAATTCATTGGTTGAGCACGAAGTTATCAGGACTACCGTGCCCAAAGCCAAGGAGTTGCGCCGTTTTGCCGAGCCCCTGATTACACTGGCCAAACAGGACAGCGTGGCCAACCGTCGGCTGGCTTTTAGCCGCCTAAGGGACAAGGCAGCTGTCGGCAAGCTGTTCGGTGAGCTAGGACCTCGCTATGAAAGCCGACCCGGTGGCTATATTCGCATATTGAAGTGCGGATACCGAACCGGCGACGCCGCGCCTATGGCCTATGTGGAGCTGGTTGACCGTCCGCAGCCGGTTGAAGAAATTGAAGACGATGCAGTAGCTGAGGAAGCAGCGGAATAAAAAAGGCTTTCAAAGCCAGTATTCTAAAAGCCGGGTAGCTTGATGCTATCCGGCTTTTTTGTTTTGTTAATTCAGTACATTTTCTGCCGGGAGGGGATCAGGTTGGAGCCAGGTTCCCGTCCCGCCAGGGGAGGTTTATCCGTGACCGGCCGTTAAGTTTGCCAAATTGCCGGCGCTGCGGTAACCCGCTGTCGCTCAAACAGTCCTCGCGACACCCCCGACAATTTGGCAAACTTACAGCACGGCCTGATTGGTCCCGGATAAACCTCCCCTGTCGGGACTCAGGGCG
>JANQKW010000073.1 GCA_028280905.1 Porticoccaceae bacterium | reverse complement strand
CGCCCTGAGTCCCGACAGGGGAGGTTTATCCGGGACCAATCAGGCCGTGCTGTAAGTTTGCCAAATTGTCGGGGGTGTCGCGAGGACTGTTTGAGCGACTGCGAGTTTATTCGCAAGCTCACCCTGCGGGTCGACCTAAAGGTCGCTCAACACTTCGTGTTGTCCCAGCGCCGGCAATTTGGCAAACTTAACGGCCGGTCACGGATAAACCTCCGCTGGCGGGACGGAGATGTGGCACCAACCTAGGACGTTAGCTATTAATCGCCAATACCAACCCTTCACGATAGCATTTCGCGCTCTGTTGCTCTTCCCCCAACTGCGCCAACAGCTTACCCAACTGCGCGTAAACATCGGCTCGCGGCTCAACCGCCAATGACTTGTTTAAGTAATCCCGCGCTTTACCCCACAAGCGATTTCGCGCGCTCAGCTTTCCCAGGGTCGCGAGTAAAACGGCGTTGTCCCTGTGTGCCGGCAGCCAGGCCTCCGCGGTTTTCAACTGCTGAATGGCATCCTCCGCGGCGCATTCACCGTAAAGGCTCACCAACTTATCACTCCACTGCTGATTAATGGTCTTGCGCAACAATTTCTCAGCTTCCCCGCAAGCCTCCGCTTTGCCGGAAGCTACCAGGCAGCGCGCGTAGACCGCCACTATTTCCTGGTCGCGCCGCAATGGCGCAGGCGCTTCTTGCCACAATTGACCGGCTTCACCAGCAACCGAACCCACGTGATTTCGGAACAACCCGAGGTAAACCTCCCGCTGCAATGCCTGAAACCCAGTTTCCGAAAATACCTTATGACGCTTTAGGTCTTTGAGCATGCCTTTTAAGCCGTCCCAATCCGCCAGCCCCCGGCGCGCCGCGACCATTAACGGCAAAACGGAAGTATCTTGCGGCTGGCTCTTGTGGAGCTGCTGCAGCACCACTAAAGCGCTTTTGTAGTCCCGATCCTCCAGGTAGAGCTTTGCTTTTACTATAGCGGCGGCGCTGTCCTGCGCCACACCTTCGGCCTGCTGCAGGTAACGCCCCGCTTGCTGCTTATCGCCGAGCTCATGGGCGGCGATGGCGGCGCCCAGGTAGTTGAGCGCCGGGGCATCCGAAAATTTGGCGCCCCGGGTCAGGTTGCGTTCGGCCAGTCGCCACTGGCCCTGCAAATAGTGGGAAAAACCCAAGGTTGTCCTGGCGCGGTCGCGCCTCACCCGGTAAAACCAGTCGGAGCTGATAATGCCTTTACTGGCGCTCACCAACCAGCGCCGCAGCGCCCCGATCACGCGCAGCAATAGATAGGCCAGCAACAGTATTACCGCGGCGGTGGCCAAACTCATTTCAACACTGTATTGTCCTACGGCTACCAGCAGATAGCCGCTGTCACGCATCATTGCCCAAGCCAACAGCCCCGCCAGCAGTGCTACCGTAACAAATGTTAGGATAAGTTTTCTCACTGCGGCTCCTCCGGTCGGCTCGCACTACCCGTTGGCTGGCTAACCCCCGTATTAGCGGTCTCTCCGTTGGCGGGCACCGTATAGCGACTGTGCCAATTGTCGATAAAACTCCTCAGGGCCTCAAGACCACCGCTGATATCAGGGTAGTCAGTTTGAATATCAGTTTGCGCCAAGGTCTCCAGCTCGGTTACCAGCCGTTGCGATTGTGTGTTGAGTTGAAAATAATCACGTATCCAGCCGGCCGCTTTTTCCAGGCTTTGCCGGTACACGAGCTGTTCTTCCCTAAGCAGCGCCACCTGCGCCTGCTCAACCATAAAGCGCAAATTCTGCTTGATATAGGGTTCTTCCTCTACGGATAGCAGCGGTTGCATCTCGGCGGAGCGCCGCTGCACCCTGACCAAGTTGGTCAGTCGCGCAAGCGATTGACGGATGTTGCTGACAAACTGTTCGCGCCAGCCAGGGTTTTGATCTTGATCGGTGCTTTCCGGCGCCGGGTCTTCTTTAACCTCCGGCTGCAATGGGATTAGCGGCAGCCCTTTGATTGCCTCGGCGATCGCATCGAGTTGCAGGTACAGCCCTTCCCGGTCGATATTGTCGATCATCCTGAGAGTTGTAATATCGCGAGCCAGAGTCCGCCGTACCGGCAATAAGTCCACTTCGTCCAGCTCCGCGAGGATTTGATCCGCGGATTCCATCAACGCAATTGAATTGGCGGTATTGCGCTCGGTGATAAACCGCTGGATGCCCAGCCTGATTAAATATTCGGCTTCCGCCAACAACCAGTCGGAGCGAGTGGTGCCGGACAATTCCCGCAGCCGGCGACTCTGGCTGTTGACGCGGTTGCGTATTTCATCACCGGCCTGCTGCAGCCCGGCAAAATCGGTTGCCCTGGCCTGCCGCTCTTGTTCCAGTTGTGCCGCAAGCCGTTGGATTTCCCGGGTGTTGGACTGTTGCGCGCTGTCCAACCGATCTTCAACATAGCGGGTCACATAGCCGTAGGACCACCAGCCGCCCGCCGCGAGGGAGCCCAGCAACACCAGTAGGAAAATCGCCGGCAACACCCACCTGCCGCTGCCCGGCCCGGTGTCTGAAGCCTTTGTCTGCCGGCTTGGAGCCTGCGGAATATCCGCTTTCTCATCGGGTTGTTTCGCCGGGCTTTGGGTTGGCTTTGCGGCGGCCTGCTGATCGGAATTATTATCCTTATTTTGCTCGCCATTCCCGGAAGGTTTGCTCTGATCCGTTGCCGCCTCTGATTCATTATTCGACATTGGGCTCTCTTTTCCATCAATTAAACAACTTATCGCCGGCTACTGTACCACCCCCACAACGCTGAAACCATGTCGACGGCAGTCGCGCTCGCAGATGTTACAATTTGGCTGAATCCCGCTTCAACCGCCAACTGCGCCACCCTTTGGCCAGGAACTATCACCGGCAAGCTCAGCAGTTGCTCCGACCTGTCATCGGCCACCGACAACAGATTGTGCAGCAACTCGCCACTGTGGACAATTACCGCGTCCAGCTGGCCTGCTGAGAGGAGTTCTAGAATAGCCTGGCGGTGTTGCTTGTCCAGTTCGCGGCGATACACGTCACAACAGCTCACCTCGGCGCCCCGGGCGACCAGCGTTTCCCGCAGCAAATCCCTGCCGCCTTCGCCTTTGAAAATCACTATCCTTTTGCCGGCCACCTGTTGCAGTTGCGGCAGCGCCAGCAGGCCTTCAGTGTTGAATTCAGCTGCCGGTATCACAGCATCAATGCCTTCGCCGTTGAGTACCGCAGCGGTGGTTTCCCCCACCGCAAAATACGCCATGGCCCCGGGTAGTTCCGGACAATACCGCCGCAGCAAAGCGAGACCGGCTTGCGCCGCGTTGCGGCTAATAAAAATCGCCATATCATTGGCGGCAAACGCCTTTAACAACCGGGCAATTTCGCTTGGAACTTCCGATTGGGTTAACCCCACTATAGCCATCACCGGCAGTTGATGAACCACGCAACTTTCGCTATCCAATATCTGAGTCAGCTCATCGTTGGCCTTGCGCGGCCTAACCACCAACAGCCTGAGTCCCGGCACGGCGGTTTACTCCTGGTCCCCATAAAGTGCCGTCAATATCCCACCTGCCCCCCGGGACAATAGCTTGTCAGCCAGGGCGACACCCAACTGCTCGGCGTTCACTTCATCGCCCCTCACCTCGTCGAACAACATGCTGGCGCCATCGGGACTGCCCACCAGCCCGCGCACCCAGAGCTGATCCCCCTCCGATACCGCATAGCAGCCGATAGGCACCTGGCAGCCGCCCTGCAGATGACGATTCATGGCCCGCTCAGCGGTTACCTGAATACTTGTCGCGCGGTGTCGCAACGGCTCGATAAGCGCCCGGGTAGCCGCGTCATCGGCGCGGCATTCGATACCTATCGCCCCCTGCCCGGCGGCCGGCAAGGAGTCTTCCGGCGCGATGCTTCGGGTAATCCTGTCCTCCATACCCAGGCGGACCAGTCCCGCGGTCGCCAGCATAATGGCGTCGTAGTCTCCGGCATCTAGCTTGGCGAGCCGGGTGTTAACGTTGCCGCGCAAATCGACAATGTCCAAATGGGGGTAACGCCGGCGCAACTGGCATTGACGTCGCAGGCTGGAGGTACCCACCCGGCCGCCGGCCGGCAGGGCATCCAGCGAATCGAAGCGGTTGGATACCAGCGCGTCGCGGGGGTCTTCCCTTTCGCAGATTACCGGCAACGTCAGTCCATCGGGAAATTCCATTGGCACATCTTTCATGGAGTGAACGGCGATATCCGCGCGTCCCTCGAGCATGGCCATTTCAAGCTCTTTGACAAACAGTCCTTTGCCCCCCACCTTGGCCAGCGGCGTATCGAGGATTTTGTCGCCCTGTGTGGTAAAGGTAACCAGTTGTATTTCCAGCTCTGGGTGGTGCTGATTTAGCCGGGTTTTTATATGCTCGGCCTGCCACAGCGCCAGGGGGCTTTTGCGGGTTGCGATACGCAGGAGGTTACCGGAGGGGAGCGTGCTCATCTGGTTAACTACTCAATCCTCAAAGAGGGAATGATAGCAAAAGTAGATAACCAAGTTTGACTTTGCTTGTAGCCAGAGACTTAGGGGCAGCCACTTCCCGTCCCGCCAGGGGAGGTTTATCCGTGACCGGCCGTTAAGTTTGCAAAATCGCCGGCGCTGCGGGAACTCGCTGGCGCTCAAACAGTCCTCGCGACACCCCCGCCAATTTTGCAAACTTACAACACGGCCTGATTGGTCCCGGACAAACCTCCCCTGGCGGGACTCACAGCGTCACAGGTAGCACCAGCGTAAGCGGGCGTCTGGGAACAGTGTTTGAGACCCTCACCGGCAGGGATGCCGGTGCGGAGCTTACACGGACGTATTCACAGCGAGTCTCAAACACTGTTCCCAGATGGC
>JANQKW010000071.1 GCA_028280905.1 Porticoccaceae bacterium | reverse complement strand
CATAGTTGACGAACATGCCGAGAAAATCGAAATTGTCCGCGGTCACGTCGTCTTCGTTCTCGGGCCCGGCGCTGTCGCCAACGCAGCCCGCTAACGTGATGGTTAAAGCCGCCAGTACTGACACCATAATTGGGTTTAAGCGAGTCATGCCTTTTCCTCTAGTCTATTAACCTGGCTAAGAAACCTTCTGCTCCGCAAAAACACGGAAAGGCGCTGATGCGCCTTTCCTAAAGCCAACGGAATTGGATCGATATGCTTACCAGTTGGCGACATTCTCGGCATCAAATGCGTAGGCCTCTTCGAGGATATCTCGGGCGGTCATCAGGTCAGCCAGATAATCCGACTTGGCGGTCGCCGCGTCCGCACCCGCCAATACGCCGTTTTGTGTGCCATCCGCCAGCACCGGCGCCGTGCCCATTAGCTCCAACAGCATCTGCAGATCATCAATGGTAACGCTAACGGCCTGTGAAGTGCCATCGACGACAACTTCGCCGGTGCGGAACGGAGAACGGGGGTTGAACTGCAGCCCCAGTGCAAAGCCTTTCATCTCGCCCCAGTGCTTGGCCAGATCCAGGAAGTTATCCAGATCGGCAAACTCCTCACCAACAAAATCGTTCATATTTGTGGTGACATCGTTAATGTAGTGAATAACCGTGGCGGCGACACACTTTTCCCAAGTCTGAGAAGCAATGGTGATTTGGTCCTGCAATGCGGCGTCGGCTTCCTCAGTAAGGGTGGCGGCGTCCGCTGCATTTTGCAGAATTTCCCGCCCGAGCAGAAATGCATCGAAAGCCTCTTTGGTATAGTCAGTGGGGTTGGCGTTGCCGGCAGAGCCCTGATCCCGCTTAGCGCAGTTGGTGGAGTTGCCGAAGTTGAATTCACTGCGTACGTCAATGGCACTGTCGACCACTATTGAGTCGGATTCCGCAAAGCTGTAACCATTCCGTATCACACCATCATCTAAATCATTGAAGTTACGCGCCGCACCGAAATAACCAAAAGCCTCATCGAAATCGTGGGCGCCTTCGGTGTCAGGACCGGCGCCGCCATTGCGCAGGCTGAGGTTAGCTTCCGAACCGAAATCGATGCTCAAGTAATCGCCCGTGCCCTGGGAAAGGGTCACTACACCGAGCAGTAATTTCTGTACCAATTGACGCAGGTCCAGACCTTCCTCGGTTACCGTGGCGACACCGATATTCGCGGGAGTACCGCCGGTAGTGATGATGGTGTCCGACGTATCAGCCGCTTCTTCACCTAGCAACCGGAAGAATTCTTCAACCAGGGCTTGCGCGTTTGCGCCGTCGGAGGCCTCAAAGACCGCCCAGCCGAAAAACTCGCTATCAAAGGCCACACAATTCGCACAGCTACCGTCATTCCCACCGGTTTTGCTGACAAGAGTATCACCTCCAGAAACCGCGCCCGGGGCAATCGTAGGCGCCGGTGCATCGGTGTCGTTACCGATAAGGTTTTCGCCACCAGACAAGTTAAAAACAGCTGTGTAGCTGCCGTCGCGAGTGGCTGCATCCAGGCTGTAATAGAACTCCAGGCTTTCAACCACATCTGCAGGCACATTGCCGGCATCACGAGTCAACGCATTCATAGCGTCGACCAGGTCGCTGATCAGAATCTGGCGCGCGTTCTGGCCATCATAGAACACGGTGCTTTCGCTGCTTTCGTTCTCATATGTGTAGGTCGTCGGAATTGGATCACAGGCATCGCCTTCACCGTCGACGTCGGAATCAGCCTGGTCTTCGTTAGCATCGTTGACACAGTTGTCGTCAGCATCGGCTATACCGTCGCTGTCGGCATCCGCGGGGGGTTGCGGATCCTGGTTACCGCCCCCACCGCCGCCTCCACCGCAGGCAGCTAAGAAAGTCGTCATTATTATTACCAGAAAAATTTGCCGAAAATTCATTTTTTTATCCTCTCCATCTGAAGATATTTATTGATTAAGAAGGTCTTAACGCCCCACACCAAAGCCAGTTTGACATACAGCAAGGCGAGAATGATAACAATTCTCATTATCTATCTCAATATTATTACTATCTTGTTACTAGGCTGCGGTGTAGCGCTATTGGTTTAGCAGAATCGCTATAGGGGACGGCGCTTACTAAAGCGCCATATTTTCCAACCGCTAACAAACAGATATGCGTATTTGGGAATCTATGTGCAGTCTGACACCTTTGGTATCGGCGTCCCTTATTAGTTCGTAAACCTCTTCCCTTATTTTTTTTAACTCATCGATGCGGCGGGTGGAGTGCTCATCCTGCTTTCCCAGGGTCTCCATGGCGCTGAAGTTTCGCCGCTGGTGATATTGAATCTTGTCCTGGATAAGGCTCAGGATAATATCCTGGGCGTCGGATGGCGCAAAGATGCCCCGGATGAAATCGAACACATGCTGGCTGTTGTCGGCATCAACAGCTGCTTGATTGGCGTTGCGTTGATCTGGCGTTTCCATTTGTTGCTCCCTGAATTAATTAGTGAGAGTTATTTCAATGGGACAAAAATTGCGCGTCGGACAACAGAAAAAGCCCGCCTGAACGAACCAACACCGGCTTAACCGCTTCGGCAATTGTTCCGATAAGTTGGCTGTCTTCCAGCACAATGATAAAAATAGTGTTAGCAGAGGTTCCGGTGACTTCGTCCGCCCGCCGATGACCGCGGTCGCCCAACCCCCCGACATCGGGTATTACCGTGTAGGCACTCACGCCGAGCGATTGCAGCAGTTGTTCCAACCTGGTGCTTAAATTCCGCTCAACGACAATCTCAATTCTCTTGCAGGGCTTCATGGCTATTACTCTCCGGCGTTCAGGCGACAAACATTCTCACCACCTGGTGATACAAGGGTATTCCAATCAACAGGTTTATCGGGAAGGTTATCGCCAACGACATGGTCAGGTATACGCTGGGGTTGGCCTCCGGCAGCGCTAATCGCATGGCTGCGGGAACGGCGATATAGGAGGCGCTGGCGCCCAGCACGATCAGCAGCAGCGCATCTCCTTCCGGCATCCCCATCAACCAGGCAATCAGCGCTGAGAATATAGCATTGAATGCGGTAAGAACCACCGCAGCGCCAAACATTTTTATCGGCAATCGACGAGTTGAGGCGGCTGCTTTGGCGGATCGCACATCCATGATTCTCTGCGCGGCGACAATTCCCATATCCAGCAGGAATAGACAGAGCACGCCCAAAAACAGCTCATTTACGAACGGGTTCAACTTGGCCATTCCCTCGGCACCGGATATCCAGCCGATAAAAAGACTGCCGAGAATCAGCAGCACCGAGCCATTCAGCAGCGACTCCTTGAGCAGCGCGCCCCAGTTAAGGTTTTCGCTTGAAGACTTGTGCATTCGATAGAGCAGCAGGCCGACGATAATTGCCGGGGACTCCATTAACGCCATGGCCGCCACTAGATGTCCGCTCCAGGGAACATTCTGCAAATCGAGATAACTGGTGCTGGTGACAAAGGTGACCGCGCTGATGGAACCATAGGTCGCCGCCAACGCGGCGGCATCGGCGCTGCCAAACAACCGTTTGAGCCAGAAGAACACCACCAGCGGCAAAACCGTAGCCAGCGCGGTCGCTGCGAGAAGGTCGCCGATTACCTTGCCGTCCAGGGGGTTTTGCGACAGCGCAACACCGCCCTTAAAGCCGATTGCCATTAGCAGATAGATGGAAAGCAGTTTTGCCGGTTGAGCCGGCACCTGCAGATCGGATCTTACCAGTGCCGCGATGACGCCAAGGAAGAAAAACAACAACGGCGGTGAAGTGAGATTAGCGAAAAACAGTGAATCCAGATTAACCTCCGTTGGTCAAGAGCAACAGCGGCTGCCGCGCTGCGCAAAGCATAGCGAAAGGGATATGTCGGTCTAGTCGATTTTTACGAGTCCATATACAGGTATTTCCGAACTGTTGAATTTGCTATAGTTGCGGGAACTCAGCTACCGGGCCTGACAATCGCAATGCGGCATCTCAACTATAACCACCTTTACTACTTCTGGAGCGTCGCCCGCGAAGGCAGCATCGCCAAAGCGTCCAAGAGTCTCCACCTCACGCCGCAGACCATCAGCGGCCAGTTGAAGCTGCTGGAGGAGGCCATCGGCGAGCCGCTATTTAGCCGCGTGGGAAGAGGCCTGGTTTTGTCTGAAACCGGGCATGTGGTGCAACAGTACGCCGAGGAAATTTTTTCCCTGGGGGCGGAGCTGGCCGGGCGGGTGAGGGACAAATCGGCCAGCAACCCGCTCACCCTTAACGTGGGCATCGTCAATTCGATCGCCAAGCTTATCGCCTATCAGTTACTGTCCCCGGCGCTGGAGATGGAAAACGCGTTGCGGGTTATCTGTTACGAGGGGGACCTGGAAAATCTGCTTGCCGATCTTTCCGTGCACCGGCTGGACATAGTGCTCTCGGACCGCCCGATTCCACCCGGGTTGGGGGTAAAGGCATTTAACCACAGCCTCGGCCAAAGCAGTGTTTCATTCTTTTGCCGCGCTTCCCGTGCGGCGAACTATAAGCGGAACTTCCCGCAGTCGCTAAACGGCGCGCCAGTGCTGCTGCCGTTGCCCACCAACCCACTGCGCCGACAACTGGAAGATTGGTTCGCGGCGGAAAAGTTAGCGCCACGGGTAATTGCGGAATTTGATGACAGCGCCCTGATGAAAGCCTTCGGCAGAGCAGCAAGCGGTTTGTTTCCCGCCCCTCAAGCAATTTCGAGCGAGATCGAAGACATGTACGATGTGGTCCGTATCGGCTCGGTTGAGCAGCTTACGGAGAATTTTTACGCCATTTCGCCGGAGCGAAAAGTGCGCCACCCGGCGGTAGCCGTGATAACCGAAACCGCTAAATCCCGATTGCAGGCGCCCGTTTAAACCGCTTGTCCGCAGAATCCCCGTTGCTAATCAATCATCGTCGCCGCCAGCCTGCCGCCTGAATACTGTTGTGCTAACAAGCGGGCCTTCAGTGATCGAAAAAATCTCATTTTCGTTAACAATCCCGAAATCAATGACAATAGGATTCAGGGTGTTGTCGGTCATTATGGTTACAACACCTGTGCCATCACCACTGGGATTTAAGGCAACACTACAGTCAGAGCTGACCGTAAAAAAAACTACGCCACCCGCATTATGGATGAGTGAGCTTTCACACGAGCCGTTTTCATTAAAGGTTAACACGCCATCAAATACTATTGGGGTGCCTTCGACAAACGAAGTTCCCGCCGCGAGTTCTCCTTCACCTAAAACCGCCCAACTTCCGGCAATATCCTCGCTGCTGAAGTCATCGTCATCTTGCCGTTTCAGCTTAAATCGGTTGACCAGCACGCCTTCCAGAATAGCGAATATCTCATTGTCACTGGCAATGACAAAGTCAAGTACGTTTGGACTGAACGGACTCGAAGTAACACCTACGAATTGTCCCGTGCCGTCAGCGTTGACGGTAAAGTTACAGCTTATCAGGTCGGGACCCGCACCTGCCGAAGTGTTACCGCCGAAATTTGTTAGCGTTTCTGCCCCGCAGGTCCCGTCCTCGTTAAAGATAAAGCGCCCTGTCCCGGAAATAGGTGTCCCCGCCGGAAACGGCCCTCCCGCCCCAAACGACCCGCGGGAAGAATACAACCAAGTCCCGGCGATACTCTCGGCGGAGAATCCGTCGTCATCGTCCGCATGGACAGCGGTATTCATCCCCGATGCTAAAAGCGTAAAAGCCGTCGTCAGAACCCATATAGGCTGCAATGCGCGTTTTTGAAGTGCTTTGTCTGTGAGTTTCATCTTATCTACCTCCTTTCCTAGATGTTATAGATATCAAGTGGTTACCAAACAGTTTGTATCGACAGCCATATAGCAACACCGAAGACCCGGAAAAAACGACTAAAAAAGCGAGGCCTTCCTGTAACGGCGCTTATTAATTCGGAAAACCAAGGTACTTGCTTTGCAATACGCAAATGTCGACTTAGTCCTCAACACAAGCAGAATTAAGTTGTCTGCCTGTAGCATCCCCACGCCCACCAATTATTCGATTTTTTCGAATAATATCTATATATAAATCAGTTTTACTTTACAAATAAAAACTCGAAGAATGTGATCTATCGAAAACCGGAAAGGAGAACGACATGACTGGACTGATTATCGCGGAATTGCTCGCACTAGGCGCCATCGCCCTATTGGGAATGCACGGCTACTTCGATCACGTTTGGCGCAACGCCGCCGGTTTGAAAGCATCTCGTGCAAACGGGGTGCGACAAGGCGCCGAAACGCTGCCGCCGCCGTCAAGCTACAAGACAGGCTATGTAAGCTACTGATGACATCGTTAACCGGTTAACTGGAGCAGATCTGGATGAACATAGTTATCGGCAGAAAGCGCCAACCCGAAGCCACCCCCTACTATCATTTCGCGTCACGAAAAGTCTCGCGGGCTTTCTCCAGGTTCGAAAACCTTATCGAGGATATCTCGCTGTTTTTGAGCGATGAAAACGGCCTCAGGGGCGGTGAAGACAAAAGGTGCAAGATTGTTATCTTCACCGTTCACGGCGGAAGCATAGTAGTCAGCGACACGCAGGAGAATTGGCGAGACGCCATTAGCAACGCCGTGACACGCGCGCGTTTTACCCTGGCCAGGATTGTTTCCAAACTGAAAAACCAGCCTCATAATTCGCCGCTGGCAAGGTTGGCGAGCGGCGAATTACACCGCAGGCAGATGCCGGCGTCGCACCGACGCGAGAGGGAAGAAGGCGTTATTCCTGCTGGTTAACCACAGGCGAACTGATAGCTTCCAGATGTCGTCTGACATCGTCTCTGTCGGGCTCCGCCGACTCGCGGACCAGCAATATCAGGGCG
>JANQKW010000048.1 GCA_028280905.1 Porticoccaceae bacterium | reverse complement strand
ATTGCGGCTATGCAACTCGACCAGTGGGTGAGAGTGTCTGCCAAGCCGGTGGAGGCATTGCGAAAGCCCACCCACCGGCCACTAGGGCGTGGACTGCTTATTACTAATCCGCCCTATGGAGAACGCTGGGGTGAGGTGGAAACGCTCAGATCTGTCTACAGTGAGTTGGGGCGGCAAGCGAAACG
This sequence comes from Porticoccaceae bacterium, assembly GCA_028280905.1. Taxonomy (GTDB): domain Bacteria; phylum Pseudomonadota; class Gammaproteobacteria; order Pseudomonadales; family Porticoccaceae; genus JANQKW01. The sequence continues at coordinate 9,432 of JANQKW010000048.1, read as the reverse complement.
GGAATTTGCCGGTTGGCGGTTAGCGGTGTTTTCCGGCAATGCCGAGCTCAGCGGTGAGCTGAAATTGCGGGCTCAAAAGAAGTACCAATTGTTTAACGGCGCCATTCCAAGCCGGCTGTATTTGTATGACCTGCGCGCTGCAGCGCGCGCCGAACCACGGGCAGCCGAAACCTTGAGTGGCGGGGCGCAAATGCTGGTCAATCGGTTGCGCAAGAATCAGCGCAAATTGCAGCCTTGGCTTAAGCGTGAGGGCATTGAATGCTACAGGCTATACGACAGTGATTTGCCGGAGTACGCTGTTGCCATCGATATATACGGGCAGTCCGCGCATGTGCAGGAATATGCACCGCCGAATACCGTCGACAACAGTTCCGCCAATCGACGTTTATCGGAGGTGAAACAGGCGCTGCAACACTGTTTTCCGGAATTTGGGGGCAGGTTGCACTTTAAGGAGCGACGCAAACAGAAGGGCAGCAGTCAATACCAGCGCGCCGACCGGCGGCAAAAAACTGCTTGCCAACTGGTCCGGGAAGACGCCGCTCAACTGGAAGTGAATTTGACGGATTATCTGGATACCGGGCTGTTTCTCGATCATCGACCGATTCGGCAAGCCATCGCGCAGTTGTCGATGGACAAACGCCTATTGAACCTGTTTTGCTACACGGGCGCCGTCACTGTACAGGCCGCGCTGGGTGGCGCCGCGAGCAGTCTTAGCATAGATTTGTCAAACACGTATCTGGAGTGGGCAAAGCGCAATTTTGCACTAAACGGAATCGACACCGAAAGGCACCGTTTGTTGAGAGCGGATTGCTTGCAGTGGCTGGAAAGCGCGGCGGGTGAGTACTCGAAGAGTTTTGATGTGATTTTTGTTGATCCGCCAACCTTCTCCAATTCAAAAATGATGGCCGGGGTTCTGGACATCCAGCGAGACCATAGCAGACTGATAGATCAGGCCATGGTGCTGTTGGCCCCCGGGGGTGCGATGCTGTTTTCCAATAATTTTCGTCGCTTTAAGATGGCGCCGGAGGTGACGCGGCGCTATAGGGTGCGGGACATCACCGCGGAGACAATTCCGGTGGATTTCGCCCGCAACCCAAAAATACACAACTGTTGGAAAATTACCCATGGCTGAATCGCTGCAGAATACCCTGGTGCTCTATGTGGGTGACCACTGTCCCTTGTGTGACAAGGCGAAGGGGGTTATTTATCCGCTGTTGCAAGGCAACTGGTGTCTTAAGGAAGTCAATATTACCGATGATGTCGAACTGCAGCGGAGGTACGCGACCAGGGTGCCGGTGGTGGCCGTCGCCGGCGGTAAGGAAAAGGGCTGGCCGTTTTCAGCGGGACAGATCAGGCGTCTTATGGAGGGTCCTAAAAGTAGTTCCTAGACACCCGCTCAGGGTGTCGCGAGTAGCACAGATGTGAGCCGTGTCTAGAGGCTGCCAAGCCTGTTATAACTATCGAACTCCAACATATCGCAATTGCCTTCAGCCAGCACATCGATTTTCGAAACGGTCAAACCATCCTCTGAAAGCGTAGCGACGATTTGACAATCGTAAGCGCTGGCCTCGGCGAGTAACGGTGTGGTTTGTTGAGAATAACCGGGCTTCTCTTCAGGGCCATATTTGACGGCGGGCCGGCAGAGGGTTTTCCTTGAAAAAGACATCTGAGATTTCGAACAGTCGTCTTTACTAAGTAGTTTCTGTGTAGCGCTCTTAACGTAAGAGGTTAGGCCGGGGTCTTTTTTAAAGTGCCAGAACAGGATGTCGCCCCTATCTTCGGCCGGGTAAAAATAGGTGGGGTTGCCCAAGGCGGCAATCAGCAGATGGGTCGGTGCGGACTCCCAACTCAGGGCGGCTTCCGTATAGCGTGTGGAGTTGGCACACCCCGCAATCAGTCCACTAAATAGAAGTAGCGCTAGTACTCTCATAACCTGCACCTGGATTTGTTGTCACTTTTGTTATTGATCAGATTGGTCACTGCCGATATTACAAGCATAGCGAAATAGAAAAAACTTTTGGTCAATTTGGTCACAAAACCGTCTTGATCGGCTAGAGGATTTTGAAAAAAAGTTATTCGTGTGGGCGATATGGGTAGTTTCTGAAAGGCTAAAAATGCTGTCTATGACTTCCAGCACTATTGCGATGTGAACCGGTTCAATATACCTGATTGAGGCGCTCGTATTAGATCGCATGATCGGTCTACTATTTTAGGGTACAGGCACTCCGCTTTAGTCCGCAGCGGGCGGAACGGACAGCAGCTGTTTGTCGAGGGCTGGAGTGCCGGAACAGGGAAATCCGGGTGGATATATGGGGCTTTACCGAGAATCGATAGTTGGAGCAAAAATAACAATGAAAGAGATAAACGCGCTTGGTGTTGGGTTCGGAAATACTGCAAGTGCCCACAACAAACGCTGTTCAGCTTAAGCGGCTGCATCGGGGCCAAGCGGATTACAGATGTTTATGTTGTTATGCAGGGTTAGCAGGGCCGCACTAGGCTGTTTATTGTTGATGGCCTGCCTGTCGGTGAGTCACGCGACGGTTAGCGTGGATACCCTCAAGGCGGCCTATGTTTACAACATCGCCAAGTTTGTAAATTGGCCGGCCGCGATGGAAAGCTTAGCTATCTGTGTCTTATCGGAGCGGCCCCAACTGATTTCGCAATTGGAGACGTTGGATAATAAGCGGGTTGCCGATCAGGTGATTGGCATACGCCGCATATCCGCGATATCGGAAGTGTCCGACATTGATTCTTGCAATATCGTCTATATCGATAACGATCAAAAGGCGCTTGAGCTGGCCAACCAAAACCCCGGGATTCTTACAATCAGTGAGAAAAGCGCTAAGGATAGACAAACAAACGGTGTTGTCACTTTTTACGTTGTTGATAATAGGCTAATGTTCGAGATAGATTTAACGCTCATTAACAAGAAGAAAATCAGCATCAGTTCAAAGCTGTTAAGGCTGGCTAATAGGGTAAGGCAGTAGCGTCATGTTCCATAGGTGGAAGATTAAGTATAAATTGATAGCGACCATGATGTTGGTTACCGCCCTCGGTATGTTTTTGGTTAGCTCCGCCTTCTACTTTACCAGTTATGGCGCGCTGGAAAAGCGACTACACAACCGAATCAATACCCAAATGGACATACTTGCACAGAATATTGGCGCAACGCTGCTATTTCTGGATGAATCCAGCGCCGAGGAGATGCTCTCGTCGTTTGCGGTAGACCCAGCCATTGTCGTGGCGAAGGTCAATGACGACAACGATGCGCCCTTTGCTTTCTACTCCTCGGGACCGGAAACGGCGCCGCCGGCCTCGGCCACGGAATTTGTCCGCGACCTGAAAGTGGGAGAAGAAGTAGTCGGCGGCTTAAAGGTCTATGTAAGCCACAGAGAAATCGTCGAGCAGGGAAACCAGTTATTCCTGCAATCGGTGGTTATTTTTATTATCAGCTCGGTTGTAGTCTTTTTCGCCGCCTTGAGAATGCAAAATGTTTTTTCCAGGCCCATCCTCGAACTGGATAAGTTATCCCAGGAAGTTACCGAGACCAACAACTACACCCTGCGCGCAAAAGTGCTCGCGGACGATGAAATCGGTAACCTTACATCGCATTTCAACATGATGATGGCTCAGATCGGCGAGCGTGACAAAATGCTTGAGAGCCAAGTAAGAGCCAGAACCATAGAATTGGAAAGCCTGGCCGAGCAATTCCGCCACCGGGCGTTCCACGACGAGTTAACGGGGTTGGCCAACAGGGCGTTGCTTACCGAACAGTTTGATTCTCTGGTCAAGTCCGCGCGCAGGAAGGGCAAAAGCTTTGCTATTTTACTGTTGGATCTGGACAACTTTAAAACCATCAACGACACCCTTGGACACAATGTCGGCGATGAGTTATTGATGGCTGTGTCAAAGCGGTTGGTGCAATCGGTCAGGGGAGATGACATTATCGCCCGCCTGGGCGGTGACGAGTTCATGGTAGTGTTAAACAACCTCACCAATCCTGAAGATGCCGAGTTGGTAGCCCAGAAAATCCTGGACAACCTCCGCCGCGATTTCTTTTTGTCCAACAGAACCCTGCACGTCACCGGCAGTATAGGCATCAGCCTGTACCCGGTTCACGGTGAAGATCTTGTATCCCTCAGCAGTAACGCCGATATGGCTATGTATCAAGCCAAGCAGATGGGACGCAATATGCACGCGATATTTCACCAGGGTCTCGGGCTGGATTCCGAGTTCCGGATGCTGGCCCAAACAGGTTTGCGCAAAGCCCTGTCGAAGGGTGAACTGGTATTGTTTTACCAGCCCAAGTTGGACGCCCATAGCCATGAGGTGGTCGGCTGCGAAGCATTGATCCGGTGGCAACATCCGCAGCGCGGCCTGGTGTTCCCGGACGAATTTATCCCCTATGCCGAAGAGAACGGTTTGATAACCGAGTTGGACACCTATGCGCTACGACAGGCCTGCCAGCAAATAAAATGGTGGGAGGAATCCGGCAACGCGCTTCCGGTGGCGGTTAACTTTTCACCCCACAATTTTGCCGATATGCAGGTGATAGACCGAATCAAGAACATACTCGACGAAACCGGCGTCGAACCTTCGTTTATAGAAATTGAAGTGACCGAGGCGACGCTGATTAACAACGCCAAGCAGGCGACGGATGTGCTTAACGCCATTCGTGAGTTGGGAGTAAAGACCTATCTGGACGATTTCGGCATGCGCTATGCCAGCCTGGAATACCTGAAAAACCTGCATTTCGACGCCATCAAGCTCGACCGGTCTTTTGTATCAGGGATACTCAGCGACGAAAAAAGCGGGCGATTGATACAGGGAATCATTGCGCTCGCTCAGCAGCTTAAGGTGGGTATTGTGGCCGAGGGCGTGGAAACCATGGAACAGGCGAGTTTCCTGGCGGACAACGGATGTGATTATCTACAGGGTTATTGCTTCCTGAAACCCGTGCCGGAAACCGAGTTTATGAGTTGGTACAGCTCCCACAAGACCGAGGCGAAAGTGCTGATGTCTTCCCGCTAGGCCTTGGCGTCGATATCTATTTCAATATTATCGGCGGAAATGGAAAGTTGTTTGGGGTCCATTACGTTTGATGTGCAGTGGAAGCTAAAGGGGTAGGTTTCCTCAACGCCTTCTTCATTACCGTTGCTCAGTGTGGCAATCACCGTGCCATTTCCCTCTATATAGATGGCGTGGCTATCAATGTTGACCACTTTAAATGACGTAAGCCTGGAGCTGTGGACCACCACCCGACTGTTGTTCAAATTGAGCTCGCTGAACGAGATGCTAATAAAAGTATCCAGCAGCTTCCCGTCTATATATTGTTGCAGACTGTTGGCGATGTCTTCGCGGCATGCCGAGATCTGCGAGAAAATTGTGCTGAGGGATTTCAACAGCTCCTGCCCCTGCCGCTTGCACTCTTCGTGGCTGATATTGATGGTTTCCGGAGTGATATGAGCCGTTGACGAGATGGTTTTAAAGGAAACGCGAATGTCATTCCAGGACTTTCTGATATCAATATTCAGCACCTCCCTCAGCAGGTGCTGCGACATACCGCCCCAAATCGCATAAAACAGACGCTGCCGGCTGCTGGGTATGCCACTGGATGTTTCCGGCTCATACCAAAGGGCACACGCCTTTACCTGCTCGTCCGGAGACAGGCGGGACAGCACATGGCGCAGTAGTTCACGTATCGAGTAACAAAAACTGCTAAACCGCAACAGGTCATCTTCCCTGTCCAGATAGGCCACTGCTGCAGCCAGCAGGTCTTTCTCGAAGCTGTCTTGAAGTGCGGTTGATATTTGTTGTTGGTATATATCCATTCAGTTATCCGCTTGCGGGTATCCGTGAATCAAGCCATTTTCTGTGGGATTATATACCGGTTGGGGGTTGTTGTGTCGACCGTTAAACAAGCCAATAGTGACGCCCAAGCTAACCGTTTCAAGCAAGCTGGGCGGCCAGAGGTATAGATGATGATTGAGTTTGGCGTTGTCGCCAAGGGGCTGGTTGTGTCGGCCATATTGCTGCTGATGTTTACAATAGAAAGGTGGCGACCCGCCGCCGTATCGCCGCCCCCCAATATCGCGCGGCTAGCCCGGAATATGGGGCTTTGGGGCATCAACCTCCTGTCTTCGCCCTGGTTGGTGTTGCCGCTGACCTTACTGGCGGCCGAGCACGCGCTGCAATGGCGCGGCGATTGGCTAAGCGGCTGGCCATCGCTAGTTTTGGACCTTCTGCTACTGGACATATGGCTATACTGGTGGCACCGGGCCAACCACGAGGTGCCGCTGTTATGGCGCTTTCACAGCGTCCATCACCTGGATCAGTGGTTGGACGTCAGCTCTTCGTTACGCTTTCATTTTGGGGAAGTCTGGTTGTCTGCGTTGGCCCGCGGTTTATTTATTGTGCTGATGGGAATCGATTACCTGTCGGTGTTGTTATTCGAATCGCTGATTCTGATTGCCGCTGGCTTCCATCACTCCAATATAAGATTGCCTCCTGGGTTCGAGCGGGCATTGTCAAAAATCGTGATTACGCCCTCGATCCACTGGGTACATCACCACGTGGTTCGGGAAGACACCGACAGCAACTACGGTACGATATTGAGCTGCTGGGATCGGTTTTTCGGCACCCGATCCGCCACGCAACGAGCGCCGGACATGCCGCTTGGCATAGCTGGCGAGGCGGACAAGTCGTTTGCACGACTGTTGTTGCAGCCGGTGAAGCGACCGGGTGCTTAGGTGTATTGAACAGTTGAGATAGCACAATACTGGGGGTTTCACTGATGGGTCAGTACCAATAGCCAGACATGGTTAATCTGGATTTGGTGCCACCTTCCCGCGGGTATCTAGGAACGCCTTTTGAGACTCGCTGTAAATACATCCCTGTAAGCTCCGCGTCGACATCCGTGTCGACGAGGGTCTCAAAAGGCGTTCCTAGACACCCGCTCAGGTCGTCACAAGTAGCACCACTGTAAGCGGGCGTCTGGGAATAGTGTTTGAGACCCTCACCGGCAGGGAAGCCGGTGCGGAGCTTACAGGGATGTATTTACAGCGCGTCACAAACACTATTCCCAGATGGACGCGGGCTAGCGGCACCAACCTAAAAAGCCGACTATCGGCAGAATGCAGCTTGCGAGATCTTGTCGGAACCTATTACATAACATCCTCGAAGGAGCGCAAACCAACACAGCCGAGGCGCAGCGGTATTGCACTTCCCGGCAAAAATGCAGTCAAATAGTCACTATTCGGCTAATTCAGGGCTAGGGGTATGGACAACTACCAAGAGTTGATCGCCATCATTGCGATGACAATGGGAGTAGGCTGGGCAAGTGGCATTAACCTGTATGCTGCATTGCTGGTCTTAGGTATTGGCGGCACCACCGGGAATATCGCCCTCCCGGAGCAGCTTTCCGTGTTACAACAGCCGGTGGTAATAGCCGCTGCCGGCTTTATGTATTGCCTCGAGTTTGTAGCGGATAAGACTCCGGGCGTGGATACCGGCTGGGACGCGATACACAGCTTTATCAGGATTCCGGCCGGCGCCGTGCTGGCGGCTGGCGCCGTTGGTGAGGTCAGTCCGGCGCTAGCCATTGCCGCCGGCATCCTTGGTGGCGGTATAGCCGGCGTCACGCATTTCACCAAGGCGTCGACGCGGGTGCTAATCAATACCTCTCCGGAGCCGGTTTCCAACTGGGCTGCGTCTCTCGGCGAGGATCTGGCGGTTTTGGCCGGGATGTGGGCCATGTTTAACTATCCGTTGTTGTTTTTGGGTTTACTGTTGCTGTTTCTGGCGTTAACTATCTGGTTGCTGCCCAAGCTCTGGCGAGCGGCAAACACTGTGTTCGCCAAGCTGCGGTCCCTGTTCGGCAGCAAGCGGGCGTCCGCGTATCTTTCCCCGGCCTCGCCGGAAGGTCCGCCAATTCCGCCACAAGGGCCCGAGGAGCGCCGATAAGCGTCGATGGATACAGAAAAGCAGCGCGCCTCTATCCGCTTAAAAGCCATGCATCTGCTGGCCACGCGGGAGCACGGTAAACGTGAATTACATGACAAGTTGACCAGGCGCTTTCCCGATATGCAGCGCGAGATAGTCGAACAGCTTACCGCGCTGGAGAGCGAGGGTCTTTTATGTGACCGGCGCTTTGTTGAATCCTTTGTCAACGCCAGGGTTGGCCGCGGGCAGGGACGCCTGAAGATTCGTATGGCGCTGAAGCAGCGGGGCGTTAGCGGGGAGCTTATCGAGGAAGGCTTGAACGATATGGATATAGATTGGGTTGAGCTCGCCCGCAGCGTGCGGGTAAAAAGATTCGGCGAGCAGCCGGTACGGGATTATCAACAACGGGCCAAAATAGGCCGTTACTTGCAGAATCGTGGTTTTAGCGGTGAAGAGATCAAGCTTTGTCTGGGATGAGGATAGACGTTAGTTATGAAACGCAATATTGCTAGCAGACTTAACCATGTGGCGCTGTTATTGATAGCGAGCGCCGCTTTTGCGGCCGTAGCGGAGGATGAGCCTGTCACGGTAGACGACGAGCTGGACCCGGCTGAATGGGGAATTCATAATAGCTGCATTAGCCTTAACAGGATTCGTGCAGTGCGCGTAAAAAGCGACCATGTGGTTTTCTTGGAGCTTTACGGCGGCAAGAAGGTCATGATGACTTTTACGCGCCCGTGCAGGGGATTAAAATACAACGGCTATATTCATTCAACGCGCACCAAGGATCTGTGTGCGAAGTTTGACAGCATTCGCGTTATCGAAAGGGGCAATGTTTGCTTGATCGATTCTCTGGAGCCGGTGATCGAACTCGACGATACGCAGCTCGACAACGAGTCGTGACCTGCAGAGCCTTTGCCGGTTTATTACTGGCCGTCTTTTCGCAGTCGCTGGCGGCGCTTGAAGTATCCGGATCCTGGGTACAGGGTGGGCTGCTGGTGGGACAGGTGTCAGTCGGGGAGGAGGTGTTTTTTATGGGAAAAACACCGCGGGTCTCCCCGCAGGGGCATTTTGTGATCGGGCTGGGTCGGGACGTTCCGAAAACCGTGACGCTAGAGGTTAAGAATGGCAAGGAATCCCGGGTTTACTCATTTGAGGTGCAGCAGCGGACCTATAAAGAGCAGCGAATTGAAGGTGTGCCCCAGGAAACCGTAACGCCGCCACCGGAGGTATTCGAGCGAATCAGCCGGGAAGCCCGTTTGGTTAGACAGGCCCGCAGCATCGACAACCCGAGCGAGGATTTTCTGAATGGTTTCAGCAAGCCGCTGGAGGGCCCCATTACTGGCGTTTACGGAAGCCGCAGAGTCTACAATGGGATGCCCAGGCGGCCCCACTACGGACTGGATATCGCAGCGCCCACGGGCAGTTTGGTAGTGGCGCCGGCCCCCGGCGTCGTGCAACTGGCTCACAAGGATATGTATTTTTCCGGTG
>JANQKW010000038.1 GCA_028280905.1 Porticoccaceae bacterium | reverse complement strand
GTAAAATAAATTGAGACATATATCTCCTACAAAAATTTACATTAATTGACATTATGTATCTTATTGATCTTAATACTATACCCTGGATAACGGTGTATTTTGTGATATTTAAGGTCAATTAATATAACGCTATGTAACGTATTATTTTTACATTCGCAATGCGGAGGTCAGGGGTTCGATCCCCCTCGGCTCCACCAATCTAACAATGAGTTATATCAAATGACTGTGTGGGGCGCTGTACTTCTAGTGACGTTGTCAGCAATTGAGTGGCTGCAATCTATTACTTTTTGTTTGGTAAGGTTGTGTCAAATAGGTAGTAAAATTTGTTCTCCATATACCGAGCGTGTAACAGTTCCATCCAGCTCGTCATTTGTCCATCCTTTCGACAGAAAGTGTAGTGAAAGCACTCATTAAGCCTTCCCTGACAACTGTTCCCGGTAATATTTAAGATAAGATTTTCCATACCTCTGTTACTTCCATCAAAAGCCAGATAAAAAACTAAAATTAAAACCAAACAAAACTATAGTCAGCCACGTAGAGTCTCATTGAGATGTTAGGAATGATGCAATTCTTTTGGTCCTTAGAATATTTCATAACTGGTTCTTGTAGTGCAATCGACAGCTGACATCTAATGTTTAAAAAGATAAACATAACTTATAGGAAATGAAGAAATGAAACATGTAGTGGGTCTGCACTCGCAATGAAATATCATCGGCCCATCACTTCACTTGCAACATTTCTCGCGACCGGTGCATTATTAGCGCTTGTTATCTTCGGTCGCGAATTCTTCCTCTCACCACTTGATACTGTTAAGCGTCATCAGATCGCTGCCGGACACAATGCCCTGTTCTTGTGCTCCGGCCATTTTATCGCCGGCCGCGATGAAGCGTCGATTATGGCACAAGAGATTGCCTTCGCTACGCCACGCTTCTCTGCAAAAAGCAATGGCGGATACATCGAAGAAGATAGTCAAACGGCCATTGGCTGGTCCGGCTGGGGATTATTCAGGCGGCGTGCCGCCTACCGCCCAGGCATGGGCTGTACCCTGATGGGACCGGGTTGGAGCCTTGAGCAGATCGCTGACCTGCCCTATGTCGACATGCCCATGCTAAGGGGTGATCCAAATAACATAGACTGGCCGATGGGCGATCGTTTACCGGACACTCCCTTGCCGGCGAACGTCGATATGGAGAGCTTAAATACTGTCCTAGATCGTGCCTTCGATGGCAGGTCCTACGCCGAACACGATCTTGCCTGGAAAGACGACACCAAGACCTTTGGCGTTGTCGTTGTCTACAAAGGACGGATCATTGCCGAGCGCTATGCCCCGGATCGCGATCTGCATACGCAATATCGTACTTATTCGGCAGCCAAGAGTTTTTCCAACGCCCTGGCGGGGATCATGGTGCAACAGGGAAAGTTGGATATCGACGCGCCCCTGCCGTTCCCGCAGTGGCGCGAACCCGGAAGCGGCAAAGAAAGCATAACGGTCCGACACCTGCTGCATATGTCGAGCGGCCTCACATGCGGCAATGCCTTTGGTCACAGCATAATGGTTTATTTTGGCGGCGGCCTGAGCATAGCGCAAGAAGGAATGGCACGTGATGTAGTGGCGCCGCCCGGCAAGCGTTGGTGCTACGAGAATTTCGATACCAATCTCATCGTCTACGCAGTACGTGTGATATTGAATGATGAAGAAAAATACCTGAGCTTTCCGCGCCGCATGCTGTTGAACAAGTTGGGTATGCGCGATACTTATCCTGAAACCGATGCATTCGGAAACTTTATTATGTCGAGCCAGATTTGGACCACACCGCGTGACCTGGCCCGCTTCGGACTCTTATACTTGCACGATGGTGTCTGGCCCTATGGTGAGAACGCCGGAGAGAGGATCCTGCCTGAAGGCTGGGTCGACTTTAGCCGCAGCCGCGCGCCGGCCTTTGAAGATGAAGAGGGTGAAATGGGCTATGGTGCACAATTCTGGCTATTTGATAATCACCCACGCCTGCCGCCCGATACCTTTTCCGCTGCCGGACACCAGGATCAGATGTCCACAATCGTAGCATCACGCAATGTCGTCGTCGTACGTACGGGACTCATGTACTGGGATCATCTGGACTTTGTTGCCGATATATTAGAGGCCATCGACAAAGACAAATAGACAGACTAAGTCGAAGCCGATCTAACTAAATCCAAACCTCGCTACAAATCCTCAGGTAGTTCTCGCCGAGGATATTGCGCACCGCGTTCTCCTCATAGCCGTGATTGAGCATCAACTCAACAAGCTCAAGTACCTGGTGCGGACGCACTGTGTTGATACCGGGCCATTGCGGCTCGAGAACGTCTGGCCATTCCTCCGGCCGCGCCCGCAGGAAGTCGTTAATTGGCGTCAAATTGTGCACAACATCAGTACCAAGCCCAACATGTTCGTCACCGACCATCTCAACAAGATAGTCAATATGGCGAAAACAGCACTCACTTGAGCAAGCCGGATCCCCCAGATACATACTCGAACCGGCAACCCCAATCAGGCCCCCTGTTTGTGCACAGGCCTTGATCATCTCGTCGGTGACATTGCGCCAGTGCTGATGAATGGCATTGACACCGACATGGCTAAATACAAGCGGCTTGGTCGCCATATCAATTGCTTGCATCGACGTCACCCTTCCCGTATGCGCCAGATCAACCAGCATGCCGACCCGCTCCATCTCCGCGACCACACGGCGACCGTGGCGGGTCAAGCCGCCGTCGACTTGCTCGGCGCTGCCGCCACCGACCGAGTTGGATTGGTTGAAGGCAAGCAGATTATGCCGCACCCCAAGCTTGTAATAAGTCTCGATCATGTCCAGGTTACGCTCTATACAACGCCAACCCTCGAAATGAAAGGCGACGGCCAGTTTGTTCTCGGTCTTGGCCCGACACACATCGTCAACGCTTTCAACCAGGACATATTTATCCGGCTGCGACAAAACTTCACGGCGCGCCGATGCAACACGCTGAACCGCCTCACTGATATTGTGATTGTCACCGGCAATTGACAAGGACATCAAAGTCCGGCCCGCCGCTATCAGCTGATCTAAGGCTGCAAAATCATTACCTGCCCATGGCTCCAGCGGCCACACCATGTCCCAAACAACAGCCTCCCGGTGGAGTGTATCTGCGCGCTCAGATATAGTCATTTGCTTCATCAGGAAGTGCTCAAAAAGTCTTATTCAACGATATCGAAATTGGTCTCAGGCAGCAGCGGTAATTTGGCAGCGCAACTTATATCCAGCCCATCAAGCTGGCTGGTATCAACAAAATTATGAAAGATAGTGAGCAGACAATCCCATGCGGCAGTGTCGTTGGGACTGTGCCCGCGGTTGGCCAGAACGGCATGAAGACTGCGCGACAAGGTGCGCTGTATCTCATCCCCATAAGCCGGCGGCGTCACCGGATCAAGTGCGCCGCTGACCAGCAACACAGGAACACTGGAGCTTACCGGTTCATGAAAATCCTCAGGTATCTGAGCACGCGGCCACAGCGCGCATGTAGCCAATTGCTGGCGCATGCGATAGGTCCCCAAAATGGTCCCTTTTGAGTCCTCCTTTTCCTTGGCTAGATCGACAAAAGGCAGGTCTTCCGCACAGACCATAGAGTTCATCAGTCCATAAAAAAAGAAGCTATGAATATCATAGTAGAGATTGGCGATGGTCTGCACCAGTGAGGAATAGTCCCCCCCTACTGCTGCGCTTATTTGCCCAGGTAGTTTCCTCAACGCCCCCGCATTATAGGCAAGGAACCTTAAACCCATAACGAATTCACCGTAACTCAAGCTGACCTTTTGCCTATCTTGATATTCAGGGTGGTTCACCTCGGCGCTGACACCGTGTTGACGGGCGTTTTTGATCACCTTAGCAAAGTCCGATTGCAGATCCGGATATGCCCTGCTGCACTCAACATCAGTGAGACACAATTCGAAGAATGCATCCAGGGCATCTTGAAAAGAGCGTGCGAAACCGCTCGGGAAATGCAGCGAGGGCGGCGCCGTGCCGAAAAGAATGGCAAGTTCAACACTATCCGGGTAGCGTCGGATGATCTCCTGTGCAAGTCGAGTACCGTAGGAGCCGCCAAACAACGCTATCTTTTTGTAAGCAAGCGCCTTTCGGACGTCTTCGTAATCGGCTGCTGCGTAGGTGGTCGTATACTGAGTGAGATCTGCGATCTGCTGCAACTGCTGCAGGCAGGCATCTACGTCTTCAGGCCTTAACAGATAAGACATGTGTTTCTGTAAAGACTTCTTAGGCCCAACCCGCTCACAAAACAGCGGTGCCGATTCGCCGGTGCCACGCAAATCGACAAACACAAGATCGTGCAGTTGCCGCAACGGCTCAAACACCCTTGTCAGGCCACTCGCTGAAAAAACGGCGCTATCGCCTGGTCCGCCGGCCAGATAGAATATCGGTGCCTTGCGTTCATGTTTGGGCGCCCTCGCCGGCGCAACAACAAAGTATATGGGGATCTTTCGTCCTGAGTTTGTCGTTCTGTTTTCAAATACCTCGATTTGCCCGCAGACAAAATCTGCAGGATAAGATTCATTCTTGCAATTTTCCGCCCTCAGCAAGGCTTCCTGGTGCGGCATTTCTGCAGCTTCTTGCGCCGAAACCGGAGGACATAAAACAGCGGCGATGATGAATGCGATAAACGCACACAGCGCATTTGGCTTGAGCCATCGCTGTAACTCTTCACCACAGCACTCCAAAAAGTATGACATTGACTTTGTCCTGCCTGTAACCATCATCGAAAAATTACCCACCTATTCGTTAAATATAGAAGTACTTGGCCGATTCGGAGCCTCTCAAATCTTTGAGGTTCCCCCCAACAAAGCTGGGGGGATATTTTTTACTAGAAACTCCGTTGAATATTGACACCTACCGTGCGCGGGCGGATTAACGAATCGGAACGGAGTACTCCAAACGAGGTTCCACTAGAAGTCAAACCGTTTTCATCGGTGGCATTTTCAGCAAACACGGCAAGCCGCCAGTCTTTGATGTCCAGACCGAGACGAAGGTTAAGCACACCAAATCCATCCAGTACGACCCCGGGCGTAATAGTCTGCCTGTCATCAATATAGCGCCAGGCGATGCGGAAAAAGCCGGGCAAGTGATCAAATGCCCGGAAGCTGTACTCACCGGCAATGTTATAGCTCCATTCAGGCACGTCGAAAAGCGTATCTCCAACCGAAATCCCGGTCCCCGCCTCTGCCGTCTGAAACTCCGCATCGACATAGCCGAGTCCCCCAGTCAGTACAAAATCATCAGTCAACAAGGCCTGGAAATCCATGTCAAAACCGATATTTCTGGCTTCGCCGGCGTTTATCCTGGCTGTGTCACCGCAGCCCAGCAGGATACTTTCCGGACGGTCTTTCCAATCAATATAAAAACCGATGGCATTGATGGTCAGACGCTTATCAAACAGGGTCGATTTGATACCGCCCTCGTAGTTCCACAAGCTGTCTGAATCGAGTGGATTAGAGATGGCGTTCGGATCAATACCCAATGCCTGCAGATCGGCGGCACATGCTACCCTGTCCTGGATCCTGAGCGAGGCCAGACCGCCCGGGCGGAAGCCTTTCGCCACACGCGCAAAGACCATCGTCTGGTCGGAAACGTGGTAGCTGATATTCGCGGTCGGGATAATCCCGTTTTCATCAAGGCGGAACTCCGGATCGAAGGTGAATTGGTTGAACAGATCGATAACGTTTTCGTTTTTTCCCGTAATCTTAAAATCATACCAGCGCAGACCGGCCTCAAGGATGAGACGTTCGCTAAGCTTGTAGGTGACGTTACCAAACAAGCCGATTTCATCATTAGTACGGAAAGCGTCTATACAAATAAAACAACCAAAAAACG
>JANQKW010000029.1 GCA_028280905.1 Porticoccaceae bacterium | reverse complement strand
GCGAGAATGATGCGAGCCTTGGGTGCGGAAGTCGTACTTGTCGACCAATTACCCGGATCCCGAGCCGGGCAGGTCTCCGGTGGGGACCTGGCACTAGTGGAGCAGGCTGCTCAGCGGATTGTCGAGGAAAGAAGCGCCTTTAGGGCGGACCAATTTAGTCTTGACGGCAATTTCATCGCCCACTACCGCTATACGGGGCCTGAGTTTATCCGGCAGTCAGGCGGAGACATAAGCGGTTTTTGTGATTTTGTAGGCTCGGGTGGGACATTTGCCGGATGTGCAGCGGCTTTTAAGGAGCATGATTCCGACATTAAGTGTTACGTTATCGAGCCGGAGCAAGCGGCGGCTTTAGCGGGTGAAGTGATTAGTAATCCGAACCATAGTATTCAGGGTGGCGGCTATTCCATTCCCAATCCCCACCTCCTTAATAGACAACATGTCGATGGCTATTTGTTCGTCTCTGATTCTGAAGCCGTTGAAATGGCAAGGTTGCTGGCGAAGTTGGAGGGTATTTTTTCGGGATTCTCGTCAGGCGCCAATGTGGCAGGTGCTGTCCAATTGTTAAACACCGTTTTGAGAGGCAAAACGGTAGTCACCACCATTAACGACTCCGGCTTAAAATACCTCAGTACCGACCTGTTCTGATGAGCCATAAGAAATAGCCCGGCCCAGACATAACAATTGGAGAATTAGCATGGCCCCGTCAGCCGGATTTTGGGACAGAATTGCAAAGCGCTACGCGAAACAGCCCGTAGCCGATGAAGCGGCATATCAGAAAAAGCTGGACGTTACCCGCCGGTATTTTCGGCCGGATATGCGGGTATTGGAGTTCGGCTGCGGGACAGGTTCGACCGCTATCGCCCATGCGTCCTATGTGGAGCATATTCGCGCGATTGATATCTCGTCTAAGATGCTGGATATCGCCAGGGCCAAAGCCGGCACAGAAGCGATTGAAAATATCACCTTTGAACGGTTGACCATCGAGCAACTGGACGTGCCAGACGATACCCTGGATGCGGTGTTGGGGCTCAGTATTCTGCACTTGCTGGAGAACAGGGAAGCGGCGATAGCCAAGGTTTACAGGATGCTCAAACCTGGGGGTGTTTTCATCAGCAGCACAGCATGCCTTGGCGACAATATGAAATTTTTTAAGGTTATCGCGCCGATTGGAAAGTTTTTGCGCTTAATACCTCTGGTCAAGATCTTTACCGTGAAGGAACTGGAAGACAGCTTAACCGACGCCGGTTTTTCGATAGAGTATCAATGGCAGCCGGGCAGAAACAAGGCGGTGTTTATTGTGGCAAAGAAGGCAGCCCGGGTTGGCGGCTAACAGGCTGCTAATCCTCTTTGTCGCGGCTATCCTTTCTGAAGGCATCCAGCGATGTTACCGGCTCAAACTTTCCCAGCCCGCAGGACGCCCCCGGCTGGTACCCGCGCCCGATTGACTGCAGCACGGTAATACTGTCGAGGTCACAGAGTTGGCTGGTCGAGGTTCGATACATGATGGGCCGGTGTTTGCTCAACCCGGGACAGCGGTGGGGCAGGGTGTTCAGGTAGGTTTTCTTGCCGCGCATATGGAAAAGGATATGCTGCCTGTCAATGACTTCGATATGATCGATTCTCACCAGGCTTATACAGCGTTTCGTCTCCGGGGAATCCTCCTCCTCGGCCCGCGCGGGGTCCGCGACAGCCAGTAAGATTACTGTTAACGGTACCATAATATTTTTTAAAAAACGCATGGTTAGCTCCAAAAGTTCAAGTATATTCAAAGTAAAGCCGCACTGTCGCGGCCTATGGTTGTAGACATTACTTGTTATTACAAGGTTCGTTATTGACGAGCGTCAGTTGTCGTATGCATCGGACGTGCGGATTAAAGCGGCGCGCAACACCCTTAAGCCTTGCCGGGGACTTTGCTACTATTAACCCGGCAATGAAAAATATTAACCTGACCTAAATGATTGCCGGGTTAATACACTTCGACGGTGGAAAAATCGTGCGCTTTAGCGATGGCTTTAAATGGGATTGTGAATAGGGGAGCGACCCTCTGAAATGTGGGGCACGGCATTTTTAATTATCGTTTTAATCGCCATATTGTTCTGGGCTTACGCCATGATGTCCGGCGACCGCTCCTACCAGCAGAGGAAGCTGGACATGGTCCGCGATAAACTGGAGAAGTTGGAGTTGACCAAGGCCGCCAACGCGCAAGCGAAAAAGGCGTCGGCCACTATTATTCCAACACTGAGGTACCAGAACGCGCCGGCGGCGATCGACTGGTTGTGCGATGCGTTTGGCTTTGAGAAACACCTGGTGGTAACCGGAGAAAACGGCGTTATCGAGCATGCCCAACTGACACTGAACGGCGGTATGATTATGCTGGGTTCGGCCAGGGACGCGGCCTTCGATCAGCTACAGAAAATCCCCGCGGATGTCGGCGGGGTTTGCACGCAAAGTCCCTATATTGTTGTCGATGACGTAGACGCGCATTTCCGCAAGGCGGCCGCTGCCGGCGCGGAGATAGTTATGCAGCCGGAAGACCAGGACTACGGCGGCCGGCTTTATTCCTGTAAAGACAGCGAGGGGCATCTGTGGAATTTCGGTTCCTATAACCCCTGGTCCTGAGCTTTTATCGATTACTGTCGCACCACCCAACGGCAGTTCCCATGGGAAGGGTTGTACCAGTGGCCGTCCTAGCTGGCGCCGCCGCGGGAGGACTTCTGGGCGTCTGAGACCACAATCCGGCCATTCGCGGAAAAATGGTAAGGGATTATCGTTGGATTGCCAACGGCGGGCAGCTTCCTCGCGCCGGCTTCTGTTAGAATTGCCGGCGGCTGAGCACATCTCAGCGTAATGGGATCTATGTATTGACGGTATAGGTGGCGAATGGACTTTGAGTTGGTTGCGATAGCGCTGGGCGATGTCGCGTGGATTTTGTTGGCGTTTGTACTGGGTTTTTTCGCCCGGTCCGCGGGGCTTCCGCCCCTGGTGGGTTTTTTGGCAACGGGATTCCTGCTGAATACCCAGGGAATAGCCAATGATGTGTTGCTTCAGAAATTGGCGGATCTCGGCATTACCCTGTTGCTGTTCACCGTCGGGTTGAAGTTAAACCTGCGAACCTTGGCGCGACCCCAGGTTTGGGGTGTTACCTGTATTCATATGTCGATTGTCACCGCCGTCTTCGGCCTTATCGTCTATGGATTGGCTGTGGCAGGGGCGGCCTTGTTCTCGGCGTTGGATTTCAAAACGTCGCTGTTGATTGCGTTCGCGCTCAGCTTTTCCAGCACAGTGTTTGTGGTCAAGGTGCTGGAGGAAAAGGGCGAGATGACCTCGCTGCACGGCCGCATCGCCATCGGTATCCTGCTGATGCAGGACGTGGCGGCGGTGGTGTTTATCGCCTTGTCGACAGGCGTACTGCCGTCCCTCTGGGCGTTTTTGTTGTTATTGCTTATTCCGGCAAGGCGGCTGCTGCTTATGCTGTTGAAGCGCGTTGGCCATGGCGAGTTGCTAGTGCTCTACGGGTTGTTGCTGGCGCTGGGCGGCGCCGAGATGTTCGAGCTGGTCGGCATGAAGGGTGATTTGGGCGCGCTGGTGCTGGGGGTGTTGATCGCCGGTCACGGCAAAGCCGAGGAAATGTCCAAGGCCATGCTGGGTTTCAAGGATCTATTTTTATTGGGCTTCTTTCTGTCGGTGGGGCTATCGGGTCAACCGACGTTGCAAACGTTCCTGATTGGCGCGCTGATTACACCCCTGGTGTTTTTAAAGTCGGCGCTGTTTTTTGCACTGCTTACGCGCTTTAAACTGCGGGCGCGCACCTCGCTGTTGTCAACCTTGAACCTGACAAACTACAGCGAATTTGGCTTGATCGTGATCGCGATTGGCGTCGCCAACGGTTGGATAAGCAATGACTGGTTGATTGTCTTGGCGATTGCACTGTCTTTGTCGTTCGTGGCGGCCGCGGCGCTCAATGCGATCTCCCACGAACTCTATGTAAAACACCGAACTATCTGGAGGCGATTCCAGAGTGACCAACGGCTGGATGACGACCGGTTGCTCGATCTGGGCCAGGCCAAGATAGCGGTAATCGGCATGGGCAGCGTGGGCACCGGTACCTATGACACCTTGCACGGCCGCCACGGCGACACCGTGGTCGGGGTTGATATCGACCCGGTGACGGTAAGCAAGCAACAGTCGACTGGCCGCAATACCCTGCTCGGCGACCCCAGCGATGCGGATTTCTGGGACAGGGTTCAGGCCTCGCACCGGCTCGAATTGGTCATGCTGGCCCTGCCGAAAATGACCACCACCATGGCGGTACTGGACCGGTTGCGGGAAGCGTCGTTTAGCGGCCGCGTTGCGGCGACCGCCAGATTCCCGGATGAAGTGGAAGCCTTGAAGGAAGCCGGTGCCGCCACGGTGTTCAACATGTATACGGAAGCCGGCGCCGGTTTTGCCGCGCATGTTACCGCCGAATTTCCCGGCATTGGCAAGGCGGTTATGGAATAGCAAGGTCAGTA
The DNA here is from genome assembly GCA_028280905.1 of Porticoccaceae bacterium. Lineage (GTDB taxonomy): Bacteria > Pseudomonadota > Gammaproteobacteria > Pseudomonadales > Porticoccaceae > JANQKW01. The sequence goes on along the minus strand of JANQKW010000029.1, from coordinate 1,248 downwards.
AAACGAACGCAGATGAAAGTCTATGTTAAAAATATGGTCTGCGACCGGTGCCGGATGGCGGTTGAAAGCACCTTGGACGAACTGGAACTTCGCGCAAGCTCGGTCAGCCTGGGTGAGATAGATTTTGGCGGCTTTTACGGCAACACTCTGGACCCGGCCGTGGAAGGCAAATTGAAAGGCCGCTTGGAAGCATTGGGCTTTGAGTTACTCAATGACCGGCAAAGCCGGATAGTCGAAAAAATTAAGCTTGCCTGCATCCAAATGATTGCTTCGTCGGCGGGCGGAAAAAAACAAAACTTGTCTGATGTTTTAAAGGGCAGGCTCAACCGTGAATACAACTACTTGAGCAACCTTTTCTCGTCGGTGGAGGGCATCACCATCGAGCAGTTCTTCATTCGCCAGCGCATCGAAAAAGTGAAAGAGTTATTGGTATACGATGAGCTGAGTTTGGGGGAGATCGCTTTCCAATTAGGCTTTAGCAGTGTTGCCCACCTGAGTGGCCAGTTCAAGAAAATTACCGGTATGACGCCCAGTCACTTCCGTTCGCTTAAGTCCGCTCGGCGACGAAAGCCCCTCGATCGCCTGTAAGTTATGTAACAGATTAGCAATACTGTGTAACGGCGCATTTGCGTTCCGGCCGTAGAATGGCCCTGATGATTGATTGGGGTATATGTTATGGCGGGATTTTGGGGCAATAGGGGCAATTGGGTTAAAAGCGCCCACAACACCAAATGGTGCCTGATCGGTTGCGCGATCGGGGACCTGGGAACCATCGCGTATTTTCAATTCAGCGACTATGACGTGCCGGCGTTAACGGTAATGCTGCTGGCGATGATGAACGGGCTTATCACCAGCATTTTATTGGAAACCGTTATTTTGCTGCGCGCGGGTTTCGGTGCGGCCGATGCGCTGAAGACGGCGATGGGAATGAGCTTTATTTCAATGCTCGCAATGGAGACGGCAATGAATGGCACGGATTACCTGTTGACCGGTGGTGCGATACTCACTTGGTGGGTGATACCCATCGCGCTGTTTGCCGGCTTTGTAACGCCTTGGCCCTATAACTATTGGCGGCTTCAGAGGCATGGTAAATCGTGTCATTAGGATTTTGTTCGAATGATTATAGTGCCGTGCCGGTGGTTGGGGTTGTTGTTGGTGCCATTTTTCCGCGGCCATCTGGGAACAGGTTTTGAGACTCGCTGTGAACCCATCCATGGGAGCTCCGCGTCGACATCCCTGTCGACGAGG
>JANQKW010000028.1 GCA_028280905.1 Porticoccaceae bacterium | reverse complement strand
CAGGATGTTGGCGGTGCTTTTTTCCAGCAGCAGGGCGCCGACAACCTGGTTGTCGGCGGTAATCGGATAGGCCGCAGTGATGATATTTGACCGTCCGTCACCGGCCGGCCGGCTCTCGGTGCCCGGCTGTCCCGCCAGGGCGCTAAGGTAAATGTTGTCGCTGCGGGTATGCACCAAATCCGGGTTCGGGTCGCCGCCGGACGTTCGCCCGTCTGACATGTCAGTCGTTAGGTAGCGAAGCATTCTACGCCACAGGGAGTTTTCCTGTGGTGTTTCATCGGTGTTGTCGGCGTCGAGCTTGCCGGCCACCGCCCTCACCCGCTGCCGGTTGTCCATGATCCAAAGCCTGGCGTTGTCTTCCTGCAGCCCGGCGAGAAAAGTTTCGGCCGCGGTCGATCTGACAATTACCGGATTGTAAATGTTCGGTTGTCGCACCGGAAAGTTGCTGCTGCGCGGGAAGGTGCCGACGGTTCCGGTAACCTCCCGCGTATCCGCGTCGCTGACATCGGCGACTTCTATTCCCAATTGCTTACTGGCGCCCAACAGGTTTAGGGGCAGACGGAACTCCAGGTGATAGCCGTCCCGGTGTAACACGACATAGCCCTTTACCCGGTACTCGGGCGCGCCTGGTTCGGCATATTGCCAGTCTTCGTCCATTTTAAAGGCGGTGATATTGCCGTAGCCCTCAAAGGTTATCAGTATCCGCTTGTCGCGGCCGTCATCCGCCTTCAGGTACAGCCGCACATGGTCGCTGTTGTCCATGCGCAAATAGCCGGGGTGGCGTGTGACCTGGGTATTGTCATTCACCTTGATAAAACCATAAAGATAGCCGGACTTTTCCGATAGCAGCAGGGAAAACCGCAGCGATTGATCCGCCGCGCCAAAATGCTGGGTGAACTTGTGCAGGTGGTGCCAGTCCTCGTCATAGCCGTCCAGGGTGAGACGGGTTGCCGCCGGGTACAGGGGCAGCTCGGCAAACCCGTCCGCGGTTCGCGGAATGTCGTAGAAAAACTCGGGCCGGTCGTTGAGCAGGCTGGCGATACCCTGCGCCGTCAGCAGTTGCGCCTGCGCCTGGCCCTCGATCAAGAAGGCTTTCATGGAGTTGAGGGATTTGATTCCCAGCCAGGGAATAATCAGCAGAATCATCCCCAGGCTGATCAACTTGGTGGCAAGTTTAGGACCGGACCTCCGTCTGCTCAATCCGACACCCAGCGGTAGCCGAACCCGTATTCGTTGCGAATACAGCCGAATGCGTTGTCGAGTCGCCGAAATTTTCGACGCATGTTACGCATGTGGGTGTTGATGGTGTTGTTGGTCACATATTGCTGGATTGTCGCCTGCATCAAGCTCTCGTAGGAGACGGACTGGTTGGCGCTGCGCGCGAGGCGGGCCAGCAACCGGAATTCCGTCAGCGTTAAATCCACGCGCTGTTCTCGCCACTCTGCCTGCATGGTGTCTTCGTTCAGGGTCAGGCTGCCCAGTTTTTTGCTGTTGTCGGCGGCCTCCGAGGATGCCCTGAACTCCACCAGGCGCAACAGTGAAGCGACTCGCTCCGCCAGGAAGTTCAGGCTGATGGGCTTGGGCTGATAATCCCAGGCGCCCAGCCGCAGCCCCGAAATCTTGTCGATCTCGTCGATTCGCTCGGTCAAAAACAATACCGGCAACCTGGGGTAGAGCGACAGTAGCTCCCGGCAAATCTGAAAGCCGCCGTCGACTTCACTGCCGAGGATAATGTCCAGGATCACCAGATCCGGCGGATTCTCAACAATGCCGGCCAGGGCGCTCTGCCGGTCGCTGTAGCTGTTTACGGTAAAGCCCTTGGCCCGGATCGCCTCACAGTAGTTGCGCCGCTGATCCGGGTCGTCTTCAACAATAGTAATGATATAACTCATGTTGTATTGGCAGCTGTCTGTTCCGGTTTTATCCTAACCTTTAACAGCAAACCTCGCCGGTTGTTGCGTCAGAATCCATTATGTCTCCATTTTTTGCCCGGGTTTCTGCAGTCTGTTGCGATTAAATCATACCCCGTAGCACAGACAACTAAAAAGGACGATGGATATGGCGGAATTTATACCGGTTAGCGATGACTATCTCGAACAGTGCCCGGCGTTGTATGGGGTACTGGTGCCTTACCAAGTCGGTTTGCCTTGTAGGCGAAGCTACCGGCAACCTATTGAATTGACCCCGGCGGATTTAATGACGGATATCGCGGGTTTCAACACGTTGAAAAGGCTGCGAGAACAAAGGGGGCAGCGATAATGAACAGGCAGTTCGGCGTTACCTTGCTACGGATATTTGTCGGGTTATTGCTGTGCCACGCCTCCGCCCAGGCAAGCTGGAACGACGTGGAAAGCGGCACCCTGCTAGTGCAGTTCGACGGCAGCGAGGATCAATGGGTAGCGCCGACCCTGGCTTCGGATGTTGAGTTGAGCGTTTCCGGGCCTATCGTCCGGGCAGTAGTTAGGCAGACCTTCCACAACCCGGGTGATGAATGGGCGGAGGCCGTCTATGTTTTTCCACTGCCGGAAACAGCGGCGGTGGATCATATGTGGTTGGAAATCGGCGAGCGCATCATCGAGGGGCAAATTAAGGAAAAGGCCGCCGCCAAAAAGATTTATAACGCGGCGAAACGTCAGGGCAAACAGGCCAGCCTGGTGGAGCAGGAACGCCCCAATATGTTTACCACCAGTGTCGCCAATATTCCGCCGGGTGAAAGCGTTAAAGTGGTTATCGAATATCAACACCCGGTGGATAAGGACGGCGACCTGTACAGCCTCAGGTTCCCGATGACGATTACGCCCCGCTATATTCCCGGGACACGCATCGACTCCGATAAGGACAATGCAGTCGGACAGTTTGTGCCAGCGGTTGCGGATGCGTCCAGGGTTACGCCCCCGTGGGGACTTGCGGGTAAGAACCACAATCCTACCCGCGTGCAGGTCGACCTGCAGCCGGGGTTTATCATTGATACGGCGGATAGCGTCCACCATAGGGCGCAGGTTGAAACACTTGCATCTGACCGTCGACTTATCAGGTTGGAACCGGGCGCTCATCAGGCCAACGCCGATTTCGTGCTGCACTGGCGGCCGCTGGGGACTGAAAATCCCCAGGCCGCCTTTTTTACCGAGCAGCGCGACGGGGAAACCTACAGCTTGTTGATGGTTTCTCCCCCCGGGGATTACGGCGCCGCCGTTCCAATGGCGCGGGAGGTGATTTATGTTATCGATACCTCCGGTTCCATGGGCGGCGAGTCGATACGGCAGGCCAAACGCGCCTTGCTGTGGGCGTTGGGGCGGCTCAATTCCGAGGACAACTTCAATATCATTGAGTTTAATTCCGACACCTGGAAGTTATTCGAACGCGCGCAGCCGGCCACCGGCGGTAACATTCGCAAGGCGCGGCGGTTTGTAGAGCAATTGCAGGCCAGGGGCGGAACGGAAATGCTGAAGGCGATAGAGGCGGCACTGTGCCTTGACTGCCGCGCCACGGAAAAATTACGCCAGGTGATTTTTCTCACCGACGGCGCCATTGGCAACGAGGGTCAGTTATTACAGAGCATCGACAATCGTTTGGGAGACTCGCGATTGTTTACGGTGGGAATCGGCAGCGCGCCCAACAGCTATTTTATGCGCAAGGCGGCAGTTGCGGGCCGAGGTCACTTTACCTATATAGCCGATGTGGGCAAGGTGGGCGAAGCCATGGCGCAGCTGTTTGCCAAGATAGAAGCACCGCTGATGACCAATATCGAGGTGTATGGCGGCGATGGAGAACGAATCGCAACCTCGCCGGACCCGATTGCGGATCTATACGCGGGCCAGCCGCTGGTGGTGATGATCGAAGGCCAATTGCCAGACCAGTTAATGGTAAGCGGCGATCGCGGGGATGAAACCTGGCAGCAGACATTGAATGCCGAGGACGCAGTGGCGCGGCCCGGCGTTCACGTGCTCTGGGCGCGCAACCAGATCGAACAGCTGATGGACCAGCGGCGCTACAGCCGGGTGCCGGACGACAGGCAGGGTTACCGCGACGAAATAGTCCGGCTGTCGCTGCGGCACCATCTGGTCAGCGCCTTTACCAGCCTGGTGGCGGTAGACGTCACGCCGGTTAAGCCGTTGGACGCGCCGAGCAGCAGTCACACAGTGCCGACCAATAGCCCCGAGGGAACCCGGTTTGGACTCACCCGAACAGCAACCCCCGCCGGACTGCAAATCCAGTTGGGGTTGCTGCTGTTGATACTTGGTGTGTTGCTGTGGTTCGGGGGATCGCGCCGCTTGCGGAGGGTGTCCGTATGTTATCAGTGATTTCCGCGACGCGGCTATTTCCGGTATTGATTCTGGTGGGCGTGTTGCTGACCCTTAACGGTGGCTACATCCATGCCAAGGCGCTGTTGGGACAGTATCTGATCAAGCAAGCCTGGCGGGAGACGTTGGCGACCGGCAGCCCCAACAGGCCCTGGTTCTGGATGGATACCTGGCCGGTAAACCGGCTGCTGGTAAAACGATTGGGCGTGGAGCAGATTGTGCTGGCCGGGGACGGTGGACAGTCACTGGCGTTCGGCCCCGGCCACAGAACCGGCAGCGCATTGCCCGGGGAGCCGGGCGTCACGCTTATCAGCGGGCACAGGGATACCCACTTCGGGTTTGTCGAACAATTGCGCTTAGGAGACAGGCTGACCCTCGAACGGCCGGACGGCAGCCGCGTCAACTACCGGTTCAGGGCGTTTCGGGTGGTGAACGCGGATGCCGAGATCGCGCCGGACGAGTCCGGCCAGACGTTGATTTTGGCTACCTGCTGGCCATTTGGCAGCGACGCGCTGGAACCTGCCTACCGCTATCTGGCGATAGCGGAGCCGGAACCGGTCCTGCGCTCTTGACCTGACAATAAAAGATCATCCTGATCAGAATGGCGCTTACTTAAAGCATGTAAACCTCCATAGGTCATTACTGCGAATCGCTACAGGGACGTAGCTTATTAGAGCACCAACCGTAGGCGCTTTAGGCGATGCAGGAGCAATTGCCGAGGCAGGAGTCCTGTTAACACAGCCATTTGAAAATGTTGTGCTCCCGCTTTCGCGCACTACTTTCCGGAATAAATTAGTCATGCTTTTCTATGTCGGTGGCGGCTGTGATTGTGTGAAGGTTTCGGAACCGTCGCCGGCAGGGAAGCCGGCGTCGAGCTTACAGGGATGTATTCACAGCGTGTCTGCAAAGGCACTTCCCCAGGCGATTCGCCACCGGCTGTGAAAGAAAAACATAAAACCGAGTCTCTATATTCCAACTTTCCTGCTTTACCTCGCCATTATCCCTTGAAGGAGTACTAGGTTTAAGTAAGCGCAATTACATCCTGATCAATTTTTAGCGGCAGGGGTCGAGCGCCCCGGCGGGCAGCAGCTATTTGTGATCCATGGTAGACTTCGCGCTTGCCAATGTTGGCGATACGTTATCCGCGAAGTTAAGGTCCCATGCGCAAGAAAACCCGTTTCCCGTTATTGCTCTTTTTCACACTGTTCGTTTGCCTGCCGCCCGCCCAGGCCAAGGTTCTGATTCCAGCGCCACCTCAATTGTCGGCCACCGCCTGGATTCTCATTGACGCCAAAACCGGAAAAATCCTGGTGGAGAACAATGCCGACCAGCAGCTTGCACCGGCCAGCCTGACCAAGATGATGTCCAGCTACATCATCTCGTCCGAATTGGAACAGGGCAAGGTCAGTGAGCAGGACGAGGTGTTGATAAGCGTCAACGCCTGGAAGATGGGCGGCTCAAAAATGTTTATCCGCGAAGGCACCCGGGTTCCGGTTATCGACCTGCTGCGCGGCGTGATCATCCAGTCGGGTAACGATGCCACCGTGGCGCTGGCCGAGCATGTCGCCGGCAGTGAAGACGCGTTTGCGGATATCATGAACCAGCAGGCACAACTACTGGGTATGACCAACAGCCACTTCGTCAATTCCACCGGCTGGCCCTCCGATGGTCATTTGACGACGGCCCGTGACCTTTCCCTATTGGCCCAGGCGCTGATCAACGACCACCCAGATCACTACCGTATCTATGCGGAAAAGTACTTCCAGTACAATGATATTAACCAGCCAAATCGCAACCGACTGTTGTGGCGAGACAAGTCCGTGGACGGTGTCAAGACCGGGCACACGGAAGACGCCGGCTACTGTTTGGTCTCCTCGTCCGTCCGTAACGGCATGCGGTTGATCGCGGTGGTGATGGGCACAGACTCCGAGGAGGCCAGGGCTCGTGAGTCGCAAAAGCTGCTGTCCTACGGCTTCCGGTACTATGAGAGCGGTAGGGTTTACGCTCAGGGAGATGTGGTGGAATCGGATGTCAGGGTCTGGTACGGCGAGTCAGACAAGGTGAACCTGATGGTAGCGGAGGAGGTTTATTTAACGATTCCCCGCGGCGCCAGGGATCAATTAAAAGCCACCGCCGAGGTGGACGCGGAAATTCACGCGCCCCTGTCAGTTGGGCAACAGCTCGGCGAGTTGAGCATTAGTTACCAGGACGAGGTGTTGGCGAAACTGCCGCTGGTTGCGGAAAGCGAAGTGCCGGAGGCGGGGTTGTTCGCGCGGTTGTGGGACGCTATCACCCTGTTTTTTATCGGGCTGTTTAGCTAACCCTAATGGAACCGACCCTGTCGTGACAAAAAAAGCGCCGAAAATCGAATTTCCCTGCGAGTACCCCATAAAGGTAATAGGCGTGGCGCAGCAGGAATTTCGCGAGCATGTGATGCTGGTTATGGAGCGGCACGCGGCCGGTTTCGACCGCCAGCGTGTAGCCGTCCGGGACAGCCGCAACAGCCGCTACCAGGCGTTGACCGTGGTGATTACCGCCACCGGCGAAAAGCAGTTGCAGGCGATTTTCGAAGACTTGAAAACCAGTTCGCTGGTGCAGATGGTGTTGTAACCCTGCCGCGGTGCGTTATGTCTGTTGAACCCAAATTGGTTGTGCGCTTCTTGGAACGGCAGGATTACCTGCCGATCTTCGAGGCCATGAAGCAGTTTACCGACCGGCGCCTTGCGGATACGCCGGATGAAATCTGGTTTCTGGAACACAACCCGGTGTTTACCCAGGGGCAGGCGGGCAAACAGGAATACCTGCTGGCGCCGGGCGATATACCGGTGGTGCAGAGTGACCGCGGCGGCCAGATCACCTACCATGGTCCCGGCCAGATTACCGGTTACCTGCTGATTGACCTGAAACGCAAGGGCTTGAATGTCCGGCAGCTGGTCACCATTATCGAGCGGGCGTTGGTGGCGGCACTTGCGCACTGGGGAATTAAGGCCGCGCCAAGAACGGATGCACCAGGCGTCTATGTAGAGAGCGGTGAGAAGATAGCTTCCCTGGGTTTGCGGATACGCAGGGGTCGCAGCTACCATGGGTTAAATTTTAACGTGGCGATGGATATGGCGCCCTGGCGCCGGATCAATCCCTGTGGCCTGGGTGTGGCCATGACCCAGTTAAGCGACCAGGTGGACAATCCCCCGGCGCTATTCGAGGTCACGCAATACCTGGCCGGGCTGCTGGCCGGGGGTTTGGGGTACAATAGCTACCGCAGCGCCGATGCTCTATATAAATGAAGATGAACCTCAGATGAATGAATTGATACCGCCAAAGAGAACCCGCCGCCTGGTGCAGGGAGAGAAACTGCGCAGCGGCGATAAGGTGGCGAAGATTCCTGTCAAGGTTATTCCGACCCATGACCTGCAGCGCAAGCCGGATTGGTTGAAGATCCGCATTTCCAACTCCCCGGAGGTTCAGCGGATTAAAGACATCCTGCGCAAGAATAAACTGTCTACCGTTTGCGAGGAGGCGTCTTGCCCCAACCTGGGTGAATGTTTTAGCGGCGGCACCGCCACCTTTATGATTATGGGGGATATCTGCACCCGGCGCTGCCCCTTTTGTGATGTGGGGCACGGCAAGCCCAACCCTCTGGATCCGCAAGAGCCGGCGCACCTGGCGCAGGCGATCGCGGAGATGCGGCTGCGCTACGTGGTGATTACCTCGGTGGACCGCGATGACCTTCGCGATGGTGGTGCGCAGCACTTTGCGGACTGCATTGCCGAGTCGCGTGCCCGTTCCCCGAGCCTCCAGGTTGAAATTCTAGTGCCGGATTTTCGCGGCCGTATGCAACCCGCCATCGAGGCGCTCTCAGTCGTACCGCCCGATGTATTCAACCACAACCTCGAAACGGTTCCCCGGCTCTACCGCGAAGCTCGGCCGGGCGCCAATTACAAGTGGTCGCTGAAGCTGCTTAGCGAATACAAAGCGCGCAATACCGGTGTGCCCACCAAATCGGGGTTAATGGTTGGACTAGGGGAAACCAAGGAGGAGATGTTCCAGGTGCTGGACGATCTTCGCGAGCACCATGTGGATATGCTGACCATTGGACAATACCTGCAACCGTCCAGGGAACATTTGCCGGTTGACCGTTTTGTCCACCCGGATGAGTTTCAGGAATATGCCGATTACGGTCACGGTATCGGCTTCAAGCAGGTGGCTTCCGGCCCGCTGGTGCGTTCTTCTTATCACGCGGACAAACAGGCGCGCGGCGAGAAAGTCGGCTAAACAGTTTTCTTTGCGCTTGAAGAGATTTCTTCAATAGTAAGTGCCCCAAAGTCCTAAGATCAGTGTGGTGCCAATAGCGGACGTTGCTGGTCTTGGTTTGGTGCCAGCATCCCGCTGGCCATCTGGGAACAGGTTTTGAGACTCGCTGTGAATACATCCCTGTAAGCTCCGCGTCGACATCCCTGTCGACGAGG
>JANQKW010000012.1 GCA_028280905.1 Porticoccaceae bacterium | reverse complement strand
AGGTGCCAACAGCTTCACGCATGACTATTTGCCGAGTTTTTCTGTACCTAACCCTCTCAGTTTAGGCACCACCGTGAGCGGCCGTCTGGGGACAGTGTTTGAGACCCTCACCGGCAGGGAAGCCGGTGCGGAGCTTACAGGGATGTATTCACAGCGCGTCTCAAACACTGTTCGCAGATGGCCGCGGATTCATAGCACCAAACCAAAACAAGGAACGTCCGCTAATGGTAAGAATGCAACGGCGTCAAAATCAACTATATTGCAATTGCATCCATTGATGATTTACATATTGACTTTTCTTGTCAACTTGTTTAATCTGAGCGGCCTCAAAAACCCCACTTTCAACGCTGCAAGTGACAGGCGACCCTGAAACAGCAGATTACATAGGTGTGCCAACAACATGAAACAACGCATCGACGCTAAATCCCCCCTTATTTTCGGACTGGCCCTCTCGATTCTGGCTATAGCGGGGTGCGGCCAAACACCACAACAAACAGCCGCGCCAGCTGAAAGGGCGTGGGTTGTACCAGAAAAGGTGTTGCCCTCCCCGGCCGCTGCCAGCCAAGTGCTTCAAGACGCTATTTTTGGCGACCCCGTGCCTGACATAGGCTGGCAAATAGGCAGGGACCCCAAAACAGAAGTCGAGTTCGACGCGTTTGTTAAAAGTGAGAACAGCCGTGTAGCGGGTTTGATCAGAACACACGGACCCAGTTTGGGCGCCTCGATAGAAGAAGACAAGATAGCAGGCGTGGTTGTTCGCCGCGTTATGCCAACAACCACAGTGGCGCCGGAATTTGAAGACAACGTCTTTTTGCATCTCCACCCAGGTGGCTATATCTTGAACGGGGGCCTGGCGAGCGCGGGAGAGGGAGTGTTGATCGCGGCCAGGTTACGGATACCGGTGATTTCCGTGGACTATCGCATGCCTCCCGTTGCGCCCTTTCCGGCTGCGGTAGAAGACGTTGTGGCCGTGTATAAAGAGTTGCGCAAAACCTATCCGGCCAAAAAAATCATTTTGGGGGGCTCGTCGGCCGGCGGCGGACTAACGCTTGCGTCCACAATGAAGTTAAAAGAATTGGGGCTTGAGCTACCGGCGGCGCTGTTCGCCGGATCGCCCTGGTCAGATTTGACCAAACGGCTGGATTCCAACTACACCATGGAGGGCATTGATCGACTGATTATCACCTACGACGGCCCACTGGAGTCGGGGGGTAAAATGTATGCGGGGGAATACGATTTAACCCACCCGCTTATTTCACCCCTATACGGCGATTTCGACGGCTTCCCGCCCACCCAATTGGTAACCGGCACCCGCGATCTGTTTCTCAGCCACACCTCGCTGACCCACCGCAAACTTCGCCAGGCGGGTGTCGAAGCGGAGCTCCATGTTTATGAGGGCCTTTCCCACGTTGAATATCTGCGCGTATTCCAGGCGCCGGAATCCCTGGAGGTTTATAAAGAACTGCGAGAATTTGTCCAACGGCATATCAACTGAACAACCTATCCTGGGAGGACCACTAATAGTGAAAACACTGGCTAAAACACTGGCAATCCTACTCTTGGGGTTGCCGGCCTTGGGCGCGCTGATCCTCAGTATGCTGTTTAAAGCGCCGGATAACAGTCAATATGATATGCCTCTCGCACCGCTGGTGATACCGGAAAACGCCGTCAGTGCCGAGCACCGGGCGCTGGTCGAACATGTCATCCGACACCACGCCAATCAAGCCGACAACCTGGAAGACGAGCGCCGCTTCTACGATGAGTTTATCATCAGTGCAACGCTGGGCGAGACCGGCCCGCCCCACGCGAGCTTCGAGCCGGCGGATGCCGACGGTGTCACCGGCGAGTGGACCACAACGGCGTCTTCCGATCCCGACTGCCGCCTACTCTATTTACATGGCGGCGGCTTCCGGGTTGGCAGCGCCAAAGGATATCGTTTCCTGACATCCGAGCTGGCCAAACTCACGGGCTGCTCAGTGTTGGCGGTCGACTACCGAATGACCCCGGAACACAAGGTGAGTGATTGCCACGCGGATACGCAGACGGCATATCGCTGGCTTCTCGCCAACGGCCCTCAGGGGCCGGCTTCGGTTAAAGCCCTGTTCATAGCCGGCGATTCCGCCGGCGGCAGCTTAACGCTGTCGGCGCTCGCCTGGGCGCGGGATAACGGCATTCGTCCGGTCGACGGAGCGGTCGCCATCTCGCCGATGACCGACGCACATTTTGCCACCCCAACGATGAGGGACAACATCGAAACCGACCCGATAAACGGCCCTACCGTCGGCCCCTTTATGAGAATACCGCGTTTTATATTTGCCGCGTTGAATCGCACAATGACCGGCAAACCCCTGACGGATCCGGAAATCTCGCCGCTACTGGGAGACCTACGCAATTTGCCCGACACGCTCATTACCGCCAGCCGGCACGAGATGCTCTTCGGTGACTCGCTGCGCTATGCAAACAAGGCGGTTGATCAGGGCAGGGACAATGTGCAACTGCTGGTTTGGCCAAAAGTGATCCATGTTATGCCGGTACTCGGGCCAAACGTGCCGGAAGCCATAGACGCGAGAAACCGAATCGCCCGATTTATACTTGCCAGAAAATCCGATTGAATTTCTGTGGCGCCTGCCTACTCGCCCAATGCCAACACCGCCCGAACATCTTCAACTGTGGTAATCGGTCGCAGGTTGAACTTGGTCAACAACGGATGATCCAGCGCTAACGGCGCCATTTCATCAAGCTTTTCGCTGGTAACACCAAGATCCTTAAAGCTTGTCGGCATTTCGAGTTCGTTTAACAACTCTTCCAGTATCGCGTGAAACGGCTCGTTTTCCCGGCCCAGTAAACGCTTGACCGCGCCGTGCTGTTCATCCGCATACCCCTCCAGCCATTTGGCTTGAGCAAGCATCAAGACACAAGCCGCGTCGCTGTGACCGACCGCCGCGTAGGGGCCGACGATATGCACCATCCAATGACTAAACCCGTGAATCACCGACATCTGCGCCATACCACAGCAACTCGCGGCAATTTGGCAGTTTGTCATGGCTTCGCGGTCACTGGTGTCTTTCTTTAACCGCGGTAGGAATTGAATGAATCGCGAAATCGCCTGCTCTGCCAGAACACTCGCTATCGGGTGGGGTTTCACCGCGCAGCGGGTATTGATGGAATGGTCCAACCCCCTGATTGCCGTGGACATCAACAGGCTAACCGGTGTTTGCGCGACGATATCCGGGTCGTAGATAATCGTTTGAGCCGCCCCCTGCCGAGCGTGCAAACGCGCCTTGAGGTGGGTATCCTCGTCGACGGGCGTCGATCCGGAGGTCCATTCGGCGGTTGCCATAGTGGTCGGGACGATAATCATCCGGATTGTCGAGTAGGTTTTCTCGGTACCGTACACGAGTCCCGAAAAGTCCGGCTTTACAACCGCCTGCTTGGTCAGCAACGTCTCCTTGTCGTACACATTCTCGCTTATACACAGCTGTACGGCTCTGCCTAAATCGATAACCGAGCCGCCGCCAACGCCCATAATCACATCAGCTTTGGCATCTCGCGCGGCTTTGGCTGCCGCCAGCACGTTGCCGATAGGCGCATGCTCGCCGATTTTATCGGTAACACCGACACAGCGATCACCTAAAAAGTCCTCCAGATCGCGGATTACGCTGGTCTTGTTATTTAGGGATTTGGAGCAAACAATAAAAACGCGCTGGTAGCCCCATTTTTCAAAAACATTCGGCAGCACTTCCGTGACCTTGGCATTGTGGTAAACGTCCTCATAGCCCGCGTAGTGGAAACGATAATGTCTGTCATCGACTAGGTTATTCATCAGGCGCCTCTCCCCCATTTGGTAATTTTAGAATGTCATCTTGTTTGAACTACCGGTAACCTTTAACTCAGGCCCGGCCGGTTGTTGGCCGATTACCAAGCATCAACAACCGTTCATATCGTTAAGTATCGCTGGTTATCTGCCAGCGACGTAAAAAGCCGCACAGCCGTGTACAAGTGTCACCACGTGCCGGCACATTTTGACAAATCTCGTCATTTTGTTATTGTTTTGAATCAGCCGGCAACTGTCAAGCTGCGCAGAGGGCGGAAAAATAATTCTGATAAGAGGACGGCTCCATGAGCATCGATCTTACATTTGGCGGACGGGTAAAAATCCCACTAATTTCAGCTCCCATGTTTTTGGTTTCATCGCCGGAAATGGCGCTGGCGGTTTGCTCAAGGGGTGTTATCGGCAGTTTTCCCGCCCACTCGACTCGCACCAGAGAGGTTTTTGAGCAGTGGCTGGTGCAGATGGATGATGGGATGGCGGCAATGAAAGATCGGGGCCTGAACCCGGCGCCCTATGCCGTCAACCTGGTGGTGCACCCGACTAACGACAGATACGAAGGGGATCTGGAACTCTGCATCAAACACAATGTGGAACTGATATTAACCTCCAAGGGCGCGCCGACCGATGCTTTCAGGAAAATCCATGATTACGGCGGCGTAGCTTTTCACGACGTGGCTTCCCAGCGGCACGCGGAGAAGGCGCTGGAAGCGGGTGCCGACGCCGTTATCGCCGTGGCCAGCGGCGCGGGCGGCAAAACCGGCCAGGTCACCCCGTTCGCGCTGGTCAATGAAATTCGCCAAATTACCGATAAACCCATTATTTTAGCCGGCGGTTTGAGTACCGGCCGCGACATCCTGGCGGCCCAGGCGATGGGGGCGGACATGGCCTAT
>JANQKW010000351.1 GCA_028280905.1 Porticoccaceae bacterium | reverse complement strand
GTCGCTCAAACAGTCCTCGCGACACCCCCGACAATTTGGCAAACTTACAGCACGGCCTGATTGGTCCCGGATAAACCTCCCCTGTCGGGACTCAGGGCGTCACAGGTAGTACCGACGTAAGCGGGTGTCTGGGAATAGTGTTTGAGACCCTCACCGGCAGGGAAGCCGGTGCGGAGCTTACAGGGAGGTATTCACAGCGAGTCTCAAACACTATTCCCAGATGGCCGCGGAAATCTGGCACCAACCCAAGATGTCCGCTACCACCAACCCGTCTTTCAAGCACTGATATGAAAGTATTCCCCGGTTTCCAGAGCCATAATCCGCAACCTGCCTCCCCAAATGTAGCCGGTATCCAGCGGGTAGAGGTAGGGGCCTTTGAGTTTGCCCTCCAGCGCCGCCCAATGGCCAAAAACAATATTGTCCAAACGAGTCTTGCGGTTGCCGTGACTATACCAGGCCGCAAAACCCGCCGGTGGTTTGTCCGGTGCGGATTTCGTTTCAAGTTCAAGCTGCCCTTCGGCCGTGCAGAAACGCATCCGGGTAAAATAATTAGTAATCACTCGCCAGCGCTCCGGGCCCTGTAAGTCAGGGTGCCATATATCCGGCGTGTTTCCATACATGGCGTTAAAGAACTCACCCGCTTGTTCGCCTCTCAATATCGCCTCAACTTCATGGGCGTGGTTAAACGCCTCCTCCAGTGACCACTGTGGAGGAATGCCCGCGTGAACCAGTGTGTAGGGTCCCGCGGACAGCATTATCGATTGGTGTTGCAGCCAGTGAAGAAGCTCGTCGCGGTCCGGGGCGTTTAGTATATCGTCCAGCGTATCCTTGCGGTTTGGCGGCCGTACACCCTGCGCTATGGCCAATAGGTGTAGGTCGTGATTACCCAGTGTCATGTGAAACCGGTCGCCCAAGCTTTTCAAATAACGGAGCGTTTCCAAAGAGTCAGGCCCGCGGTTGACCACGTCGCCAACGGACCAGAGTCGGTCTAATGAGGGGTCAAATTCCAGTTGGTCCAACAGCGTCAAAAGGGGGTCCAGAAAGCCCTGGAGATCGCCAACTACATAATTAGTCATTTAATGAAGTACACCTGGCACCGCCAGCAGAAATGTCGGAATAGCAACATCGAAGCTGTCGCCGCCATCTGTTTGCATTTGATATGAGCCTTCCATAGTTCCCGTTTCCGTATCCAGTACCACGCCGCTGGTGTATTGATAGCTTTCGCCCGGTTCCAGTCTCGGTTGCTCGCCTACCACGCCTTGCCCCTGTACCTCCTTCACCCGGTTATAGCTGTCGGTGATAATCCAGTGGCGGCTAATCAGCTGAGCGGGTTTGCTGCCATTGTTCTCTATGGTGATATGGTAGGCAAATGCGTAGAGCGAATTCTCCGGCGCTGATTGTTCGGGAAGGTATTGCGGCGAAACCGTTACGGCTATTTGATAATTTGCGGGCATTAACTGGGCCTTTGGTCACTGCATTGGTTTGTTGTTCGACAACAGGATTCACGGATGTCACCGAACGCGCCAGAGCGTCAATATAAGCCATGTCAGCCAGACCCGCCAGCCAGTAGATTGCTCAGAGAAACAAAATCCGCGACGGAAAGTTGTTCCGCTCGTGAGCGTGGGTCCAGCGAAGACTCTACCATGCAGGCGTCAATTTCTTTCGTCGGCAGCAGAGGTTTCATTGCGTTACGCAGTGTTTTGCGGCGTTGTTGGAAGCAGGCCTTGACCAGTTGGGCAAACAGCGCTTCGTCTACTGCGGCAGCCGGCAGCGGGTTATAGGGCGTGAGCTTGACGACCGAGGATTGTACTTTGGGAGCCGGGCGGAAAGCCTCCGGAGGTACCGTAAAAAGCGGCTCTACCTGACAATAGTATTGGAGCATTACGCTCAGCCTCCCATAGGCCTTGCTACCGGGGGCGGCGGCCAGTCTGTCCACCACTTCCTTCTGCAACATAACATGCATATCAGCTATCAGGTGGTGGTAATTCAACAGATGAAACAGCAGCGGCGTGGAGATGTTATAGGGGAGGTTTCCTGTGACCCGCAACGGCCTTCCGGTGTACAGTGACGCGAAATCAAATGCCAGCGCGTCCTGCTGAATTAGGGTGAAGCCCTGTTCATCGCCAAATTTCTCCGCCAGCGACGCCGCCAGATCCCTGTCCAGTTCGATTGCGGTTAAGCCGGGGCACAGCTGCAAAAGCGGCGAGGTTATCGCGCCCTGCCCCGGGCCTATCTCGACGAGGTTGTCGTCGGCAGCAGGGGCGATGGCGTTAACGATTTTCCGGATAATATGAGTGTCGACCAGAAAATTTTGCCCGAAGCGTTTACGGGCCTGGTGGTGTTGCGTCATTTCCCGGATCTTGCCATCTTTGCGGCATATTGAATGGCGGTGACCAGGCTGCCCATATCCGCCTGTCCCGTGCCGGCCAGGTCGAGGGCGGTGCCGTGGTCAACCGAGGTGCGAATAAACGGCAATCCCAGTGTGATGTTTACGGCGGAGCCAAACCCCATATGTTTTAGCACCGGTAAACCCTGATCGTGGTACATGGCGAGCACCACATCACATTCGGCGAGGTGTGCGGGCGTAAATACGGTGTCGGCGGGGCTCGGACCGATAATGTTAAGTCCTTGTTCGCGCAGTTGATTAAGCAGTGGTTCGATAATTGTCTGCTCCTCTGTTCCCAGGTGCCCGCCTTCGCCGGCATGGGGATTGAGGCCACATACCAGAATACGCGGCGATTTCAGGCCAAAGCGGGTTCTCAAATCCCGATCCAGTATCAGCAACACCTCCCGCAGCAATTCGGCGCTGATGGCCTGGGCAACCTGGCGCAGGGGTAAATGGGTGGTTGCCAGCGCAACTTTTAACCCATCGGTTGCCAGCATCATCACAACCCTGGGCGTTTTGGCGAGTTCGGCAAAAAACTCCGTGTGCCCGGAAAAGGGGATACCGGCGTCGTTTATCACGGCTTTGTTAACCGGCCCGGTTACCAGCGCGTCCACCCGTCCTTCGAGACAGTCCGTCGCCGCGGCGCGAAGGGTTTCCAGCACATAGCCCGCGTTTTCCGAGTCGAGTTTGCCGGGATTGGCGGCCACCTTCAGCTCGAGGGGCGCGACACATAATTCGCCGGCTTTCAAGGGTATCGGCTGATCACCCGGTTCGCGCAGCTTCAGGGGCAGTCCCAGCAGTCGTGCGCGCTGTTTCAACAGGTTTGGATCGCCGTAGATAACCAGTTCATCAGCACAACCTCGCTGGGCGAACTGAACTGCAAGGTCCGGGCCGATTCCGGCGGGCTCTCCCGGGGTGACGGCGAGTCTCAACGGGGTTGCTGACATGGTCGTGCTAGCGGGCTAGATTTTGATATCGACAAAGGCCTCGGAGCGTATCTGTTGCAGCCACAATTGCAGCTCTTCATCAAATTTGCGCTCACGCAGTATTGCAGTGGCCTGGCGCTTTTTGATGTCTTGGCTGAAATCTTCCGAGCGGCGTTCCGTTACCTGTAAAATATGCCAGCCAAACTGACTGCGAAAGGGTTCGCTGATCTCGCTGACAGGAATCCTATTCATGACCTGTTCAAACTGAGGCACGAATTGCCCAGGCAGCGACCAGCCCAATTCCCCGCCGGATAGCGCCGAGCCGATATCCTCCGAATTTTCCTTGGCCAACTCCGCGAAATCAGCGCCGTTGATAACGTCTTCACGAATGCTCAACAGCATTTGCCGGCTGTCTTCCTCGGTGCGTATTTCGTTTGGCTTGATCAGAATATGCCGCACGAAATGTTGTTGTACGATGCGCTGACCGCCGCCTCGGCGTTCGTAGAGTTTCAGCAGATGAATGCCGGCATTGCTTCTAAACGGCTGGCTGACCTGTCCGGGCTCTACCGAATTCAGCGCCTGGTCAAAGGAGGGGGGAAGCTGTGACATTTTGCGCCATCCCAGGTCTCCTCCGGTCAGCGCGTTTTGACCGGAGGAATGCGTGATGGCCAGTTGTTTGAAATCAGCGCCTTCCGCCAATTGCCGGGACAGCTCTTGCGCCTTGCCCTGTACCGCTGCGAGCTGCTCATCCGATGCGCCCGGCGGCATGGCTAACAGGATATGTCCCAGGCGCACATCGGGAGAAGACCACAGCCGGCCCTCCTCGGATTCAAGAAAGGTCTTGATTTCCTGCTCGGTGACGCTTATGCGCCTCTGCACCAGTGAATCCTGTACGCGGCCGATACTGATTTCATTGCGCAATTGGCGACGCAGCGTAGCCAGGCTCAAACCATTCTGATGGGCTTGCTCAACCAGCTCCGCAATACTGACATTTTGTGCGCTGGCGAGACGCTCAAGGGCCTGGTTGATTTCGGTATCGGCGATTTTCACGCCCGCCCGATACGCTTTGTTAAGCTGAATCCGCTCGACGATTAGCTGTTCCAATACCCGCGGCACCAAGGCTTCCTGTGGCGGCGCTTCGGAACCGGAAGCGCGGATGCGCTCGTAGATGCCGGCTACCCGCTCATCCAGCTCGCTTTTCATTACCACGTCATCATCGACAATGGCGACAATTTCATCCAGCAGCACGATTTGCGCCGAGGCGGCCGGCGGCAATACCGACCAAACCAGTAGTAATAGAGGGAAAAAGTAGCTTTTGTTCATCGTATAAGGTTACCCTATTGCTCGGGGGCTTGATAGCCGTATATGCCCTCCGACAAGATACTGTCTACCCGGGCGCCCATACCTCCCAGCCCCTTGAACTGTATCTGGAAGA
The DNA here is from genome assembly GCA_028280905.1 of Porticoccaceae bacterium. GTDB lineage: Bacteria > Pseudomonadota > Gammaproteobacteria > Pseudomonadales > Porticoccaceae > JANQKW01. The sequence goes on along the minus strand of JANQKW010000351.1, from coordinate 11,409 downwards.
ATATGCCGCTGTCCTCGTTCAGATCCCGTTCCGGTATCAGAACACTGTCATCCTGGTCGAGCCAGCGTCTGGCGATAATGCTGGTGCGCCAGCAACAGCTGTTGTATTCGACACCTGCGAAGATTTCCAGATCCCTCTCATTGGTGACGTCATAGTGCCATTTTGCAATAAGGCTCCAGCTTCCCAGCAATGGCAGTATTGTGGATATGTCCGCCTGCTCTATGTCGTTGTTTAGCCGTTCCCCCGCGGCTACGCGCGAGACGTTGTTGGTAAACCTGTAGCCAAGGTTGAACAATCGGTTGTCGCCGCCGCCGTAGCGCAGTGAAACATTGCCCTTATCCAACTCGTCGCGCTCCTTGTTATACAAGCCGTCCAGGTTCAGCGTCCACGCTTTGCCCAGCCTCAGCACCAGCTCTGCCGCATAGGAGGATTCATCTTCCAAAAGGCGGTTCAGGTCGGCTTCAGTTTGCAGGCGTTGTTGCAGGTCGCTAATCGAATCCAGGTTGGGGTTGGCCAGGAAGGTTTCTGTCAGAACGCTGTTCAGAGAAACATGGCGATCTTCAAAATAAAAAATCTGCCCCAGACTGGCGCGCAGCCATTCGCGACCCGAAGAGGAATCAATAAGCCTGGTGGTCAGTCCTATGGACAGGTGTTCGCTGTCGCCTATCCGGTCGCCGCCTGTGAAGCGATCATCGCTGAATAGCTGCTCGTAACTGAAAGTCTTTAAGGAACTGTCAAAGTTGGGCAGGCTGTTTTGGTCCTCAAATTCCGCGTGCAGGAAGTACAGCCGCGGCTCAAAAGTACTGCTAAACCCCCACTGCCAGTCCCGTTCAACGTATATTCCCGTGTCGACAATGCCAACCGGAACAGTGACGGAAGGTGTCGGGTCAACGCCCGGTTGAGTATTCTCCAAGTCGTAGCCCAGGTATTTGCCTTTGACGGAGGGGCGGAAATACCCCCAGGTCCAGTGGGTACCCAGGTCCAGGCTATAGTCTACGCGCACCCTCTGACCCTGCACGAAATTGTTATCACTGTGGTCGAATTGCGTGTATTGGTGTGTCAGGTTGGCGACCAAGCCGCCGAAGCGATAATAGCCGTCCGCGGTTACGCGGGGTCGGACTTGATATTGTTCCTCGGCGCTTTCAAACAGGTTTTGAAACTCCTGGGCCGCGACGCCAATCCGCCAGTGATCATTTTGGTAACCCACGGCGGCGTACTGCTGGAGGTGGGTCTGACTGTTGACTTCCAGGGTCGCGTTACCCACTTCACGGAAATAATCGACATCGCTGACTTCCGTGTAGTCGACCTGGGTAAACCAACGCGTGTTGAGTCCGCCGTGGTGATTCAGCGCGGCAAGCCAGCGGTTTTCGCCTTGATTGCGCTTAACGTCACTGTCCGGGTCATCGCCGCCTTCGTCATCCGGCAGGTAGGCCGCGGCAATTGCCGTGTCACCCCAGGTCGACAAATGGCGGCCCTCCGCCTCCAGCATGGCACCGCGCTCTGAAATATACCTAGGAGTAATAGTCGCGTCATAATTGGGCGCCAGATTCAGGTAGATAGGCTGGCCGTAATCCAGGCCGTTTTCCTCGCTGACTTCCAGAAAAGGAAACAGCAGCCCCGACGTCCTGCGCGTGTCGAGGGGAAAACGCGCCCAGGGCATGTATATCAAGGGTATGCCCTTTATCCTGACTTTGGTGTTCCTGGCGGTGACAACACCGGTTTCTGAATCTATGGCTAACTTGTCGCTGTCCAGCAGCCAGGCATTGCTCTCCGGCTCACAGGTGGTATAGGTAGCATTATTGATGACGAAATCTGACGCCTCGTCCCGGGTTAGCTGCCCTGCGCTGCCCCTGATGCCGGCCTGATGCATGACGAAAGCCAGGTTGTCGACGTTTACCTGGCCGCTGTTTAGGCTCACCGCCGCATTTTCGCCCTCGATCAACAGGCCGGGTTCGCGGAACAGCACCTGCCCGTTCAGTTCAATGCTGCGCTTGTTGCGGTCAACCGTTGCCCGTTCACTGCGCAATTGGCGGTAACCCTGGTTGACCTGCACGCTGCCCTCCAACCGCGCCACACCCTCTTGCAGCACTTCCGTGGAATTTGCCGACACCCTCAGTGAGGCCTTTTCCGGCTCCAGGTCGCTTTCCGGGTAGTTCCTTTGCGGCTCTATAAAGGCGCCGCAGCAGCCGGGTAGCATACGTTCGCGCTCCTCCGGCGTCAGCTCTTCTTCGGACATCCAGTCCATATTGCGCGCTTGCCTAACTTGGGGCCCCGATTCCTCCTCAACGGTCGGTTCGGGATGGTAGGGTCGGGGAAAACTCCTTCCCGGTACGGTAATTTTTTCGCATTGCCAGCCGCCGTCTGCGCCTGTGTCGCAATACCACTCCTGGTGGTTGGTTGCAGCGCTGGCCATTTCCGTTAAAGTCAATGACAGGCCGCCTGTGAGCAGCAGTAATGCCGGGTTTGTAATTGTTGATCGCAAAGCTAAAAATAGCCTATTTCGTTTGGCGGTCACTGGCATGCTAATTTCCGTAGCTATTTACTTGGCAATGAAGCAAATGTCCTATTTATTCCATTGCGTCACCCAATAAAATCGCGTTGGTGCGGGGCAAAATCCGGTTAGTTGTTTGTTTGGCGGAACATTTTAACCGATCTTTCATTTGAAAGGGCACATCAGTCATATCTTGGGATAGAATGGTCGGCTTTGATCACCGGATCTACCAGATATGCAAGGGCTTAAACAATGGGTTGAAGCTTTCCCGCCGGCGAAGTGTACCGCGGACGAGCCATTGCAACTGACCAGTATCGCAGGGGATGCCGGGTTCAGGGCCTACTTTAGGGTCAATGCGTCGCCGCCGGTGATAGCGGTACTGGCACCGCCGGAACACGCCAACAACGAGGCGTTTATCCGCAAACAGGGTTCATTCCGCGAGGCCGGCGTCCATGTTCCGCGAGTTCACGCGGTCAACTTTGAGCGCGGCTATATGCTCCAGGAAGACCTGGGTGACCAACTGCTGCTAAACAGCCTGACGGCGGACCGGGTTGAACACTTGTACGGCGTAGCCGAGCAAGTGCTGTTGCAGATTCAGCAAATGCCCCTCGACAGGGAGGTGTTTTCCGCCTATTCCCAGCGGGATTTGCTAAATGAGATGACCCTATTCCCCAAATGGTTTTTGGGCGACTTGCTGGGCATTCAGCTTTCAGAGCAGGAGCGGGAACTGTTGGAAACCACCTTCCGGCAACTGATAGACACTGCGCTTGAACAACCGGAAGTCGTTGTCCACCGGGATTTTCATTCAAGAAACCTTATGCTGCTGAAGGGGGAAGCCGACCACAGTGTTGCAGATATCGGTGTAATAGATTTTCAGGACGCTGTGACCGGTCCCATCACATATGATCTGGTTTCCTTGTTGAGAGACTGTTATATTCGCTGGCCGGCAGATTATGTTTCGCAGCGTGTCGCCGACTATCGGCAGAGACTTGCCGAGCTCGGTTTGATAACGGATGAGGTCGGTGTAACCGAATTTTCGCGCTGGTTTGATCTAATGGGTTTGCAGAGGCATATCAAAGTGCTGGGTATCTTCTCCCGGCTTCACCTCAGGGACGGCAAGCCCCAATATCTCGACGACTTGCCGCTGGTGTTTCGCTACACCATGGAGCAAGCGGGAAAATATCCCGAGCTATCGGCGTTTGTCGATTGGCTTGGATCGAAAGTGGTACCACTGCTGCCGAAGCAGCCGTGGTATCGCCCCTGGGAAAACGCGGGAGAAAAATAAGGTTCTTAATATGAAAGCAATGATTTTGGCGGCCGGTCTTGGTGAACGGCTCAAGCCCCTCACTGAGAATACCCCGAAACCGCTTCTGACGGTCGGCGGAAAACCGCTTATCCAATACCATATCGAGCGCCTCGCCGAGGCGGGTGTCAGGGAAATCGTCATCAACACCTCGTGGCTGGGCGAGCAGATCGAATCTTTCTTGGGTGACGGATCCAGGTTTGGTGTTCGAATCCACTGGTCGAGGGAGGATACCCCCCTTGAAACCGGTGGCGGCATAAGGCGAGCGCTGCCGCAGCTGGGCGGCGACCCCTTCCTGGTGGTCAACGGCGATGTGTGGACGGACTTTCCGCTGAAAATGCTGGTGGATGGCGACTGGCCGGAAGATATGGACGCCCACCTGGTGTTGGTGCCCAACCCCATCCACAATGCGGTGGGAGACTTTGCACTGGATAGCGAGGGTTGTGTTCGCTACGGCAATGGCGATGACCAGAGGTTTACCTTTAGCGGGCTCAGCGTGATGCGGCCGGATATTTTTGCGCTTTACTCCTCGGCCAGTGACAAGTTTCCGATTCGGGATGTGCTGGTCAGCGGCATAAAAGCCGGCTGTGTTTCGGGCGAGGTCTACCGCGGCGTTTGGTGGGACGTTGGCACATTGGAGCGGCTACAGGCGCTGGACGCGCTGGTTAGCGGCAGGGAGTTTCAGCCCGGAAAAAAGCCTAGGATGAGGTTGTCGTAGCCTCGAGGCCAAGCACCAGGCTGTTTTTTTGCAGGGGGTTGTTGCCTGACAGCATCAGCACCAGCGTGGTCAGCTCACTGTCGACATCGCCTTTTCTGACGCCCTTTATCGCTTTGTCGACCCCGGCGGCAAGCCGCAATATGTATCTCAGGGTCGCCGGGTTAAGGTTTCGCAAGGCTGTTTTGAATAGCGGTTGGCGTTTTTCCCAGACGCCGAGTTTCGGCAATACGGAATCGGCGCGGTTACCGGCCGCCACCCTGTTAGCGGCTTTCAGCAGTATTCGCGCCTCCTTGGTTAGTGACCACAGGATAACAATAGGTTCGGTACCTTCTTCCAGCAGACCCCGCAGGGTGCGGCAGGCGCCGGTGGCGTCGCCGGCGAGCGCCCGATCAACCAAATCGAATACGTTAAAGCGGGCGCTGTCGGCCACCACCGTCGACATGGTCGCGCCATCTACCGAACCGTCGGGCGCCAGCAGCGCCAGCTTTTCGATTTCCTGAACGGCGGCGAGCAGATTGCCCTCAACTCGGTCGGCCAGAATTTCAATTGCCTGGCGGTTGGCCTTGATGCCGCGAGCCCGCAGCCGTCGCTCCAGCCAGCGGGGCAGTTGCGCGGGTGTTACCGGCCAAATCTGTACCATTGCCCCGGCTGCGTCCAGCGCTTTTACCCATTTGCTGCGCTTAGCCGAGGCATCCAGCTTAGGGCTGACAAGCAGCAGTAGGGTATCTGGGTTCAGGTTGTCGACATACTCCTGCAGCGCCCTGGCGCCCTTGTCGCCGGGCTTTCCGGTCGGCAGGCGAACTTCTATCAGTTTGCGTTCGGCAAACAGTGACAGACTGTTGGCCTCCGTGAGCAGTGTGTTCCAGTCAAAACCCGCTTCCGCGTGCATTAATTCCCGTTCGCTAAACCCCTGCTCCCTGGCGGCGGACCGCACGGCGTCGGCTGCTTCCTGAACCAGTAATGGCTCATCGCCGCTGATCAGGTAGACGGGCGACAAAGTGCCCGACAGGTGCGACTGGAGTTGCTCGGCCTTAAGTTGCATCGGGCGGGGTTTGCTGCTGGGCGGCTTTTTGCAGATGCGCCATTATCTGATGCGCTAAATTATCATTAATGGCCTGTTGTAGCTGCCGCTGTTCGGTTTGGTTGGCCAACACGCGTGTTTCGTCAAAGTCAAAGTAGCGCTCCGCGAAAACGGTCACCGGCTGGTTAACGCCGGTTGAGGCCGCCGCGCTACCCTCTATCAGAAAGGTTACCTCGGCAACCAGCCTGTATTCAGCGGTTCTGGCGGCGCCGGATACGGAAGCGGTTCGCTTTTTTGTCTGCTGGTTGAAAATGGTTATTTGGTAGTCGGCTTCTCCGGCCGGTACTGCGGCAATATCGTAAGCAGCCAGCTTGCGTTTCAGTGTGGTGACCAGCTCGCTGCGGGTGTCGCGGGCCACGATAGCGACGCTGCCGACACTGTCCAGGCTGAGACCGCCACCGCGCAGATGCCATCCACAGCCGGATAAGACAATCGCCACGGCAAGCAGTGACAACAGCGGTTTGGCTCGGGAAACTCTCAACATGATCTGCTCCACATTTCAGGGTGCCTAATTAGCGACGATATTTACCAGTTTGTTGGGCACCACAATAACTTTGCGAACGGTAAGACCGTCGGTAAAGCGCTGCACTGACTCGTGAGCGGTTGCAAGCTGTTCCAGCGCCTTTCTATCAGTTTCAACCGGAACATCCAGATTCGCCCTTACTTTACCATTAACCTGAACCACTATGCGCATGGTCTGTTTCAGCAGGGCCTGCTCGTCGGCTAGCGGCCAGGGGCAATCGAGTAGCGGTTCGCCGTGCCCAAGTTGCCCCCAAAGCGCATGGCTGATATGGGGCACGATAGGCGACAGCAACACCACCGCGGTTTCCAAGCCCTCGCGTTCAACCGCCAGGCCGTCCGGTGAACCGGTGCAACGGTTGAGTTCATTGAGCAGTTCCATAACCGCGGCGATAGCGGTATTGAATGTCTGCCGCCGGCCGAAGTCATCGGTTACCTTGGCGATGGTTTCATGGGTCTTGCGCCTGAGATCCCTTAGCGGCTGAGACAAACCGGAGAAATCATCCAGCGCTGTTTCGCCGGACTCTTGGCATGCTTCAAGGTGATCGGAAACCGCCTTCCAGAGCTTGCGCAGGAACCGGTGAGCGCCCTCCACGGCGCTGTCGTTCCACTCCAGAGACTGCTCGGGCGGCGAGGCGAACATGGTGAAAAGCCGCACGGTGTCCGCGCCGTAGCGCTCTATCAGCTGCTGTGGGTCGACGGTGTTACCCTTTGACTTTGACATCTTGGCGCCGTCCTTCAATACCATTCCCTGGCAGAGCAGCCGTTGAAAGGGTTCATCGGATGACAGCAGGCCTTCATCGCGCATCAGCTTGTGGAAAAACCTGGCATACAACAAGTGCAGAATAGCGTGCTCAATACCGCCCACATACTGGTCTACCGGCAACCAGTAATTGGCGGCTTCAGGGTCGAGCATGCCGGCTTCGAAATCCGGGCAGGTAAACCGGGCGTAGTACCAGCTGGACTCCATAAAGGTATCGAAGGTATCGGTTTCATGCTCCAGCGACTGCCCGTTCAGTTCGGCTTTGCGCCACTGTGGGTCAGCTTTGATCGGGGAGCGAACGCCGTCCATTTCAACGTCTTCCGGCAACAGGATTGGCAACCGATCAGCCGGTACAGGGATCTCGCCGCCATCGGGCAGGTTAAACATGGGAATGGGAGAGCCCCAGTAACGCTGCCGCGATACACCCCAGTCGCGCAAGCGGAAGTTGCTGGTCACGGCGCCCTTATTCAGGGAAGCCAGTTTGCCGGCGATAGCGTCGAAAGCCCCGTCAAAGTCGAGGCCGTCGAATTCACCGGAATTCACCAGCACGCCCTTGTCGACAAAGGCGGCTTCTTCCAGGTCGCAGCATGCATCCCCGGTCGGGGCGATTACCTGTTCTATTGGCAGCCCGTATTGCCGGGCAAACTCCCAGTCGCGCTGGTCGTGGGCGGGAACCGCCATCACCGCGCCGGAGCCGTATTCCATCAGCACATAGTTGGCGACCCAAACGGGAACCTCGCGACCGCTCAATGGGTGTATGGCTTTTAGCCCGGTATCCATTCCGCGTTTTTCCATCGCGGCCATATCCGCCTCGGAAACCGACTGATCACGGCATTCGGTAATAAAACGTTGCAGTTCGGGATTCTGCTCCGCCAGGGCCGCGGCTATTGGATGCTCAGCGGCCAGGCTTAAATAGGTAACCCCCATCAGTGTGTCCGGCCGGGTGGTGTACACAGTGAAGCTGTCGATGTCGGCAACGGTGTGCGTTAGATCAAAGGTCATGTCCAGGCCGCGGCTTTTGCCTATCCAGTTGCGCTGCATGATCTTGACCTGTTCAGGCCAGCCGTCGAGCGTATCCAGGCCGGACAACAATTCTTCGGCATAGTCGGTAATGCGAATAAACCACTGTGGGATTTCCTTGCGCTCAACTCTGGTGTCGCAGCGCCAGCAACAGCCGTCCACGACCTGCTCATTCGCCAGTACCGTTTGGTCGTTGGGACACCAGTTAACGGCGGCGGTTTTCTTGTAAACCAAACCCTTTTCGTACAGGCGGGTAAAGAACCACTGTTCCCAGCGGTAATAATCCGGGTGGCAGGTGGCGAACTCGCGCGACCAGTCGTACCCAAACCCCAGCCGTTTTAGCTGGGTTTTCATGTATTCAATGTTTGCATAGGTCCATTTTGCCGGGGCGGTTTGGTTGCTTATCGCGGCGTTTTCGGCCGGCAGCCCGAAAGCGTCCCAACCCATGGGCTGCAGAACATTTTTTCCCAGCATTCGCTGGTAGCGGGAAATCACATCGCCAATAGTGTAGTTTCGAACATGTCCCATGTGCAGCTTGCCGCTGGGGTAGGGGAACATAGAAAGGCAGTAATATTTCTCTTTGCCCTTGTCCATGACGACTTCGAAACTGCGGTTGGCTTCCCATTGCTGTTGCGCCGCTCGCTCGACGATTTCGGGTTGATATTGTCTATCCATCAATGCTTGGGGTGCCTGTGGTCTGTATTGATTGAAGTTTACTGAAAACCGGCCATTATAGTGGCTGGGCGGGGGGGTTACGAGCATCGCGCATCGAAAAGTGCGGCTTGTGGCGCCGCTGTTGTTCGCGCGGCAGGGGGCTAGTGTGCTGTCCGGTAAATCTGTGTATCCGGGTTAAAGGCGTACCAGGCAAACCAATAGGCCACGGTTGATACGACAACAGTGCCTGATTCGTTCGTTATATAGGCATTTTGGGCCTTGTCGTCCCAGTGCACGGTTATCTGTTCACCGCCCACTGAATCAGCAAAACTCGATTCGGTCTGTTTGCTCAGCTCGATAAACGGATAGGCCTTGCTAACGCCGTTCAGTTCCAGGCCCAACACCCGCTCTTTTGGATGGAAGCTACCCGGAGGGCGCGGCTTTACCTTGAAATAAAGCTCTCTGGAGCTGGCATAACCCGGGTATGGCTCCCTTAAATATAGGCGTGTGAAGGCCTTTTCGCCTCTCATGACCAGTGTTTCAGGGTGGCGAATCCTCCAGTCCGCCCAGCTGGTATGCATAACCGGCAGGCGCGGCAGTTTTACACCTTTAAGTTTGCCGGATATTGCTTCGCCGCCGATTTGCGTCCATAGAGACTCGGTATTTCGGTCGTAGAGTAACAGGTCGCTGTTGTACAGCAGGCCGGACACGCCGAAATTGAGCGCGACGGATTTATTGAGATTTGTGGCAAACACTACGCCCGATCCGCACAGCGGACAGTAACTAACGGTAAACGACTTTGCCCCTGCGGCGTCATTGACAATTTCATGAATTGTCAGGAATTTGATGGGATAAGCTTTTGCCGTCTCGCCTATCGTCAACCCCAAAACGCGATCTTGTGGTTTTAGGTAATTGACTTTTTCAGCCGACAGAAAAGTTGGAGAGGTCACCGCCACAATCCCATCGCGTGGCGGTCCGCCGTGCACAATCTCCCGCGCGGGGATGCTCGCATCGTCCAGTACAAAGCCGTTCTTGGTAACCGCCTGAACTCCCTGGCAGAGGGTTAACCAGCACAGGCAAACCAGCAGTCGCGCGGAGAGATTGTTCATCGAATCATCAACCTTAAAGCGTTTTGTATCAGACTGAAGGCGCCCGTGAAAGTTCTGGAAACTTCTGGCTGTAGAGGAGGGGGTTGTAGGTTGGCGGGCCTCTGCTATAAAAGGGAACTAGGAGGATGGATAATTTTCTAAATCATCAGATAGTAAAGTGTATGTTATGTATCTGGATTTTTTAAAAAGGGGCATCCGAAACGGCATCATTCATCTGCAACTGCCCGATGGGACGGTTTATCAAATTGGCGACCACGGGCGCGAAGCAAATTGGATTATCAGTAAAGAAGATGTTATCCGCAGGATTGTCAGGGATGGCGAATGGGAGCTTGGGGAAACCTTTATACATGGCGGCTGGAGTGTTCCCGAAGGACAGCTGCGGGATTTGCTCTATATACTGCGTTCCACCTTTTCCACCCATCGCGGAAGCGGGCGGTTGCGGCCCGTCGCTAAACTGCTGCGGCAGTGGAACAGGATATCCCGCAGTTATCACAACGCCTCGCACCATTACGATTTAGGAAACGAATTTTTTAGCCGTTTTCTGGACAAGGATATGCACTACTCCTGCGCCTATTTTCGCTCTGACGAAGATACTTTGGAAGATGCGCAGCTGGCAAAATGCAACCACATTGCCAACAAATTACTCCTGCGGCCGGGTCAACGGGTGCTCGATGTCGGCAGCGGGTGGGGCAGTCTGGCGTGTTTTCTGGCGCAGGCCCAAGATGTCGAAGTTGTCGGCATAACTCTGTCTGAAAAACAACTGGCGGCCGCCAGGCAGCGCGCCCAGGAGCTGGGGTTGAGCAATGTGCGATTCGAATTGCAGGACTACCGTCAGCACCGGGGTAGCTACGATCGCATTGTCAGCGTTGGGATGTTTGAGCATGTCGGTGCGCCGCTTTACACGGCGTTCTTTAAATCTGTTGCAAGCCTGCTGGCCGAGAACGGCGTGGCGCTGATCCATACTATCGGCAGCAGCGGCCCACCGGGCCCGGTTAATCCCTGGATCCGCAAATATATATTCCCCGGCGGCGGTATTCCGTCGCTGTCGGAGATGACGTTGAGTATTGAGAAGAGCCATTTATTGATTACGGATATTGAAGCGTTGCGTTTGCACTATGCTAAAACGCTGGCAGCCTGGTTCGAGCGTTTCCAGCTCAACCGGCCTGAAATTAGCCGCGAAATGGGCGAGGAATTCTGCCGGATGTGGGAGTTTTATTTGGCCGCAAGCCAGGTATCATTTGAGTGCTCCAATTTGCTGGTATATCAGGTGCAGTTGGCGCGGCAGCATCACGTGGTTCCCATTACCAGGGACTATCTTTATCACTGAATGAGATTTGAATATCTGAGTCGTATTTAAAAGCACTATTCAGGCCATGTTGTGCCGATAGCAGAAGTTACGGATTGGTGCCAGTTTCCCGTCCCGCCAGGGGAGGTTTATCCGTGACCGGCCGTTAAGTTTGTAAAATTGCCGGCGCTGCGGTAACTCGCTGTCGCTCAAACAGTCCTCGCGACACCCCCGACAATTTTACAAACTTACAGCACGGCCTGATTGGTCCCGGACAAACCTCCCCTGTCGCGACTCAGGGTGTCACAAGTAGCACGACGTAAGCGGGCGTCTGGGGACAGTGTTTGGGACCCTCGTCGACAGGGAAGTCGACGCGGAGCTTACAGGGATGTATTCACAGCGAGTCCCAAACACTGTCCGCAGATGGCCGCGGGATGCTGGCACCAACCCAAGACCAAAAGCATCA
>JANQKW010000036.1 GCA_028280905.1 Porticoccaceae bacterium | reverse complement strand
GGACTCGCTGTGAACCCGTCCCTGGGCGCTCCGCGTCGACATCCATGTCGACGAGGGTCCCAAACCCTAGTCCGGGATAGCCGCTCACCAATCTGCAAGGTTTTTTCTATAGGCGTCAAAGGTCCCGCCCAACCCTAAAACCGGGTAATTTTATCGTCCTGGCCTTCCTCCAGCGTCAAAGCGTCCGCCGCGTGCGAGAGGTAAGTCGCATCCGTTTCCGACTTCAGCTTGATCATCAGGCGCAGGTCATTTTTCGAATCCGCGTGATTAATCGCATCTTCGTAGGTAATGGTGCCTTCATCGTAGAGTTTAAATAGCGACTGATCAAAGGTCTGCATGCCTTGTTCCGCGGAGCGTGCCATCAGTTCCTTGATTTTGTGCACTTCTCCCTTGCGGATCAAATCGGACACCAGCGGCGTGTTAATCAGGACTTCAATTGCCGCGCGACGCCCCTCGCCGTTGGCGATGGGTATTAGCTGCTGGGCTACCATGGCTCTCAGGTTCAGAGACAGGTCCATCCACAACTGGGAATGGCGCTCTTCCGGGAAGAAATGCAATACGCGGTCCAGCGCCTGGTTGGCGTTATTGGCGTGCAGCGTGGCCAGCACCAGGTGCCCTGTCTCGGCAAAAGTCACCGCGTGCTCCATTGTTTCGCGGGTTCTGATCTCGCCGATCAAAATAACATCGGGCGCCTGCCGTAGGGTGTTTTTCAACGCCACTTCAAAGGATTCGGTATCTATCCCCACTTCGCGCTGGGTGACGATGCAACCCTGGTGCTGATGAACAAATTCAATGGGATCCTCGATGGAGATAATATGCCCGGAGGAATTGCGATTGCGGTGCCCGATCATGGCCGCCAACGAGGTGGATTTACCGGTACCCGTGGCGCCGACGAAAATAACAATGCCCCTTTTGGTCATCACCAGTTCATTGAGGATGGGCGGCAACATCAGGTCGTCGGTGGTGGGAATTTGGGTTTCGATGCGGCGCAGCACCATGCCCGTCTCGTTGCGCTGGTAGAAGGCGCTAACCCGGAACCGGCCGACACCGTGGGCGCTGATGGCAAAATTCAACTCCTTGTTTCTGCGAAATTCCTCCCGCTGCTGGTTGTCCATGACCCCTTCGACAATGTTGCGGGCGGCGTCTTTGCTGAGCTTGGTATTACCGACCGGCGAAACGGCACCGTGAATCTTGATACTGGGCGGCACGCCGACTGTAATAAACAGGTCAGAGGCTTCTTTTTCCACCATCAACTTGAGTAGGTCCTGAAATTCCATCTGTTACGCTCCTCTGCTGGTTAGTTGCCGGGGCCAGGTGTCGTCAGAAGTCTTCCGGCGTCTTGGCTTTTTCGCGCGCGGTTTCTCGTGAAATCATTTTGTTGGCCACTAAACGCTGCAACGACTGATCCATCGTCTGCATGCCGATCGAGGCCCCCGTTTGAATAGCGGAGTACATTTGCGCCACCTTGTCTTCCCTGATCAGGTTTCTTATCGCGGGTGTGCCGATCATAATCTCATGCGCCGCCACGCGCCCACCGCCGATTTTCTTCATCAGCGTTTGGGAGATCACCGCTTGCAGCGACTCTGACAACATCGAGCGCACCATGGATTTTTCCGCGGCCGGGAACACATCCACTATCCGGTCGATGGTTTTCGCCGCCGACGAGGTATGCAGGGTGCCAAACACCAGGTGCCCGGTTTCGGCCGCGGTTAACGCCAACCTGATGGTTTCGAGATCCCGCAGTTCACCCACCAGAATAATATCCGGGTCCTCCCGCAGCGCCGAGCGCAGCGCTTCACTGAAACCGTGGGTATCCTTGTGAACTTCCCGCTGGTTTACCAGGCATTTTTTACTTTCGTGGACGAATTCGATCGGATCTTCGATGGTGAGTACATGCTGGTAGCGATTCTCATTAATATAGTCAATCATGGCCGCAAGTGATGTGGACTTGCCCGAACCGGTCGGCCCGGTTACCAGCACCAGACCTCGGGGAAGCATCGCCACATCCCTGAACACCTGGCCAAAACCCAAATCCTCCATGGTCAATACACGTGACGGAATGGTGCGGAACACCGCGCCGGCGCCCCTGTTCTGGTTAAAGGCGTTTACCCTGAACCTGGCCACACCTGGGACTTCGAATGAGAAATCCGTTTCCAGAAATTCCTCATAGTCGCGGCGCTGCTTGTCATTCATGATTTCGTAAATGAGCGCATGAACTTCCCGATGATCCATGGCCGGCAGGTTCACGCGGCGCATATCCCCGTCAATCCTGATCATTGCTGGCAGTCCGGCCGAAAGGTGTAAATCGGAAGCCCCCTGTTTGACGGAAAAGGCCAGTAATTCAGTAATATCCATCGAAAGTTCCCGTTATTGTTCCGCTGTTGATCTGTAAGTTACTATACCGTTTTTCATTTCACCCATCATGACTATAGCCGACAACACCGATCGGGTCATGTCGAGAATCCGACAGGCAGCGGAATCCGCCAATCGGGCCACCGACCAAGTTACCCTGCTTGCCGTCAGCAAAGGCCAACCCGTGCAAGCCATTGAGGAAGCCTATCGGGCGGGTTGCAGGCAGTTCGGCGAGAACTACTTGCAAGACGCTTTACGCAAAATCGCCAAGCTTTCTCACTTGAGTGATATTCAATGGCATTTCATAGGCCCTTTGCAATCGAATAAGACACGAAAAGCGGCGGAAAATTTTGATTGGGTTCACAGTATTGACCGGTTAAAGGTCGCAGCGCGACTAAACGCCCATCGACCGCCGGGTTTGAAGCCTCTCAACGTATGCCTGCAGGTCAACATCGACGCTGAGGAAAGCAAATCCGGCGCAATGCCGGAACAATTGCTGGACTTGGCAATGGGCGTCAGCGACTTGCCCAGGCTAAAGCTGCGCGGCCTGATGACCATACCCAGGCCGAGAGACACTGACGCCGAGCAGCGACAACCGTTTGCACGGGTTTGCAGCCTATTCAATCAACTGAGGCGTGAGCACCCGAAACTCAGCCCCATGGATACCCTTTCCATGGGGATGTCACGGGATCTGGAGGCAGCCATCCTGGAGGGTTCGACGCTTGTCAGGGTGGGCACAGATATATTTGGACCGAGAATCACCACACCGGTAAACTAGCGCGCTAAAGTATCATTACATTCGCAACCTTATCTTGAATTCGGGGAATATTAAGTGGATAAACCTCCAATAAGTTTTGTCGGTGGCGGCAATATGGCCGGCAGCCTGATCGGCGGCCTGATCACCCGGGGCTACCCCGCTGCGCTGATCGCCGCCAGCGATCCACTCGAACAAAGCCGTCAGAGCCTCTCCGACCGATTTGGAATTCGCGTTACCGCCGACAATAATGAAGTTGTTAAAAACGCCGCGTTGGTGGTATTGGCGGTTAAACCGCAGGTTTTAAAGGCGGTGGCGGCCGGCGTTAGACAAGCGTTGGGCCATAGCCCGGTTATCGTTTCCATTGCCGCCGGCGTCAATCTGGCTTCACTGCAAAGCTGGCTGGGCGATGACCTGCCCGTTATACGCTGCATGCCAAACACACCCGCCCTAGTGCAAACCGGCGCTATCGGCGTGTTTGCCAATGCCAGGGTGTCGGATGCACAACGGCAGCTCTGCGAGGAGATACTCTCCGCCGTGGGCCTGGTGGAGTGGGTGGCAAGCGAAACGGACATAGACGCGGTTACCGCGGTTTCAGGCAGTGGGCCGGCATACTACTTCCTGGTTATGGAAATCATGGAGAGAGTCGCCGTGGAAATGGGGCTGCCCCGGGAAACCGCCCGCGCGTTAACCCTGCAAACGGCATTGGGAGCGGCAAAAATGGCCTCCGCCAGCCAAGTCGACGCAGCTGAGTTGCGGCGCGGCGTGACATCGCCAAACGGGACCACCGAGCGCGCCATCAATACGCTGATCAGCGGCAATATCGAAGCGCTGTTTCGACAGGCAATGCTGGACTGTCGCGAACGCGCGATTGAAATGGCGGAAGAACTGCAAGATCCCTGATTGACCATTACCGTCTCAACTACGCTTAGCCAATGGCTTTATAAGGAGAACTATGAACCCCTTCGATCAGGCAGGCATTTATCTTGTACAGACCCTTGGCGGGCTGTACATGCTTATCGTGCTGTTGCGCTTTCTGCTGCAACTTTCCCACGCGAACTTTTATAACCCGATTACTCAATTTCTGGTGAAGGCGACCCACCTTCCCAGCAAACCAATTCGCATGGTATTGCCCACCTACAAGTCGTTCGATATGGCCAGCCTGGTGCTCGCTATTCTGACCAAGATTGTGGTGACCATAATAACTTCGGCAATTTCCGGCGCCGTATTTGGCGGAACAGAACTTGTCGTGTGGTCGGTTATCGCGACTATCGCACTCATTCTGGAGATTTATTTTTACGGATTGTTGGCCGTCATTATCATCAGCTGGGTAGCACCCCACAGCACACACCCGGCTATCACCCTGCTGCAGCAGCTGCTGGAACCGGTGATGGCCCCGTTTAGAAAAATTATCCCGCCGATGGGCGGCATTGACCTGTCGCCAATCTTTCTGATATTGGCCATCAACTTGATACGTATCTTCGTCAACGCGGCGGGGCAGGCATTACTGTGAAGCGGGAGATGGGAGACGAGAGACGAACCCGCCTTTCATCTCTCGTCTCTCATCTCAACTGCACAGCCAGTTTATTGCCATTGGTTATTGTTTTAGACTTATCCCCGGCTCCAGACAGAGAACCCACAGGACAATAAACACAAGATGCCGGACACTTCCCCCCCCGACTCCGTCGGCCTGGTTTCGCCAACGCTGATTCAGTTTGATGAGCCGCTCGACCTGGCGTGCGGGCGCACGCTGCCCGGCTACGAACTGATGGTGGAAACCTACGGTGAATTAAACCGAGACGCCAGTAACGCCATTCTCATCTGCCACGCGCTGAGCGGCCACCATCACGCGGCCGGCTATCACAGCGGGGATGATGCCGAGAAGCCTGGCTGGTGGGACCTGTATATAGGCCCGGGTAAACCTATTGACAGCAGCCGTTTCTTTATCGTCTCACTCAACAATATCGGTGGCTGCCACGGCAGCACCGGCCCGAAAAGCATCAACCCGGAAACGGGCGAGCCCTGGGGGCCGACGTTTCCTCCGCTGCGGGCGCGCGATTGGGTCAATACCCAAGCCAGGCTTGCCGACCATTTTGGTATTGCCCAGTGGGCGGTGGTGATCGGAGGTAGCCTGGGAGGCATGCAAGCCATGCGCTGGGCGCTGGAATACCCCAGTCGCCTGAGACATTGCATCGTGATTGCTTCGGCAATGAAATTAACCGCGCAAAATATTGCGTTTAACGAAATTGCCCGCAGGGCGATCACCGAGGACCCGGATTTTCACGGCGGCAACTACCTGATGGAAGACACGGTGCCGCGCAACGGGTTGGCCTTGGCGCGAATGATCGGCCATGTAACCTACTTGTCCGACGAACTTATGGGTTCACGATTTGGCAGGGAACTGCGCTCCGGCACCTTCCAAAGAGGTCTCGACACGCCCATAGAGTTTCAGGTGGAGAGCTACCTGCGCCATCAGGGCGACAAGTTTTCAAACGATTTCGACGCCAACACCTATATCCTGATGACCAAGGTGTTGGACTATTTTGACCTTGCCAGGGAGTATGGCGACGATCCGGTCGCAGCATTCAAACACGCGGAGTGCAAATTCCTGGTCATTTCGTTTTCCAGCGACTGGCGATTTTCACCGGAGCGGTCGCGGGAAATTGTCGACGCCCTGGTGGCAGCCAAAAAGGATGTCAGCTACGCAGATATCCAGTCGAGCCAGGGGCACGACGCTTTTCTATTGCCCAATGAACGCTACCAAAAGCTGCTGAAAGCCTACCTGGCGGCTGTTGCAACTGACGCCGAACAGCGCGAGGAAGCATCGTGAGCCTGCGTATTGATTTAACCATTATTAAGCCTTGGGTGGCCGCCGGCAGCCAGGTGCTCGACCTGGGCTGCGGAGACGGCTCGCTGCTTGCTTCGCTGACCGCTGAAAAAGCCGTGGATGGCTACGGCCTGGAAATCGATGCTGAACAAATCGCCGCTTGCATTGCACGAGGCGTCAATGTCATTGAAGCCAATATGGATGAGGGGCTCAGTCAGTTTACCGACCAGAGTTTCGATACGGTGGTTATGACCCAGGCACTTCAGGTCATCAGACACCCCCACCTGGTTCTGGAGGAAATGCTGCGCATTGGCAAGGAGTGCATCGTGACTTTTCCCAACTTCGGCAATTGGCGTGCCCGCTTGTACCTGGCTTTTCGAGGCAGGATGCCGGTGACCAAGCAGTTGAGCTATCAGTGGTATGACACGCCGAATATCCATTTCTGCACCGTCACCGACTTCGAGGCGTTATGCAAACAGATGGGTATCAACGTTATTGACCGCCAATTTGTGGCTGAACGAAACCCCGACAGGCATATCAAAGCGATATGTCCTAACCTATTTAGTGAGACGGCCATCTATCACTTGAGTAAAAATTAACTGGAGGTATTGCCATGAACAAGCTGCACTGCCTGAAAATCCGCTGTCACGCTACACACCTACTGGGCCTTGTCCTGGGTGCGGCGCTATCCCTTAGCACTATGGCGGATGAGGAGCCTTTCCAACAATTCGGAGAAAATAAGGTATTTTTTAGCGCATTTAACAGCAGTTTCATACAACCCAACATTGCCAACCTCTATAATATCAGCCGCGGAAAAGACAAGGGGCTGATCAACATCGCCGTGGTTAGCGACAACGACGGCGGCAAAACCGCGCGGGTTACCGGCACCGCATCCAATATATTCGCCCAACAACAGACCCTGGACTTTTTCGAAGTGCGCGAAGGCGAAAGCATCTATTACCTCGCTCCCTTCAAATTTGAAAACGAGGACTCACTGACCTTCAAAATCCAAGTGACGCCGGGCGACAGCAAGGCCACACACAGCCTGAAATTCCAAAAGACCTTTTATTACGATGAGTAGCGCCGCGACATCCCATAAACCGGAAGGCGCAAGCTGCCCCGTCGCGCCGCATTTGTGCCGGCCTGTTGTGGATGGAAAAAGTGAAGTGGGTGAATGAGAAAGTTGTGCTTGCCAGTAATAACCGCGGCAAGTTAGAGGAATTTAAACAACTCTTTGACGGCCGGGGGATAGACATTATCCCACAGGCGGAGCTCGCTATTGCGGATGCTGAAGAGACCGGGCTGAGCTTTGTGGAAAATGCCATCATTAAGGCAAGGCACGCAAGCCGGCTCTCCGGCTTACCGGCGTTAGCCGACGACTCGGGCCTCGAGGTCGACCACCTCAAGGGCGCCCCCGGCATATACTCCGCGCGGTTTTCCGGTGAAAACGCTACGGACCATGAAAATAACCGCAAGCTGCTATCCCTGATGGAAGGCGTGCCATGGAAGGCGCGCAAAGCGTGTTTTCAGTGCCTGCTGGTCTTTATGCGGCACCCCGAAGACCCGACGCCTTTGATCTGCCAGGGTACCTGGCAAGGTGTAATCGCCCTGGAACCCTCCGGCAGCAACGGGTTTGGCTACGACCCACTGTTTTATGTCGCCGACCGGGGCTGCGCCTCCGCGGAGTTGGACAAAGACAGCAAAAACCTATTGAGCCACCGGGCGCGGGCAATGCGGCAGTTGCTCGAAAAATTTTAAACCTTGCTCGCCTTACCGCCGCTCTCCCTGTATGTGCATATTCCCTGGTGTATCAGGAAATGCCCCTATTGCGACTTCAATTCCCATGCCGCGGGGACTGAGCTGCCGGAATCCAGCTACGTGGATGCGCTGATAACGGATCTGCGGCAGGAGCATGCCGGCGCCCAGGGCAGAACTCTGCGCTCGATGTTTTTTGGCGGCGGGACACCCAGCCTGTTTTGCGCAACAAGCATCGCTCGGGTAGTCGACGCCGCAAAGGAACTGCTGGGCTTTGATAACGATATAGAAATTACTCTGGAAGCTAACCCAGGTGCTGCCGAGCAGGCTAAATTTAGCGGCTACCGGCGAGCCGGTGTCAACCGGTTATCGATTGGCGTGCAAAGCTTTAACCCGCAATCGCTCGAAACTCTAGGCCGAATCCACGATGGCACCGAGGCCATCAAGGCCGTCCAAGCCGCCCGCAAAGCCGGGTTCAACAACGTCAACCTGGACTTGATGCACGGGTTACCCGGGCAGACCGCTGAGATGGCGGTAGCCGATCTGAAACAGGCCATAGCCCTGCAACCCACCCACATCTCCTGGTACCAGTTGACCATCGAACCCAACACCGAATTCTACCACTCGCGCCCACCGCTGCCGCCGGACCCGGTGCTGTTCGACATCCAGGAGCGGGGCCTGGAACTCCTGGAAAACAACGGCTATATTCAGTACGAAGTATCGGCGTTCAGCATCGCCGGCAGACAATCCGTGCACAACAAAAACTATTGGACGTTTGGCGACTATATGGGTATCGGCGCGGGCGCCCACGGCAAAATTACCGAACCGGATGGCAATCGTATTCTGCGCAATCAGAAAATACGTCAGCCCGCAGGCTATCTTGCCCGGCAAGCAGACTTTACCGCCAGGCGATCAATCATCGCGCCGGACGCTATGCCGATGGAATTTTTTATGAATGCGCTGAGACTGAAAGACGGCGTCCCCCTTGATTTTTTCGCCTCGCGCACAGGCTTGTTACCTGAATCGACTTTTGCCCGCGGTTGGCGACAATTGGAGCAGCAAGGTTTGGTTTACCCCCTCGGCGACAGTCTGAAAACCACGCAGAAAGGCTTTGCGTTTCTAAACGATGTGCTAATCCGTCTTGATCGATGTTTGTCGCCAACAATCCGCTGATGAAAACTTCCATGTATTTTGTAAAAATTCTATCGGGCACCGGCTACCGGCATAGTGCGCTGGAGCACGGGAGCAGAAGATTATGCTAATTCATCCGGACAAGTCGTTCCTGCTGGCGGTTGATATTCAGGAAAAACTGCTTCCGGCCATCCACGAAAAACAACGGCTAGTAGACGACTGTAGGTGGTTGATTGAAATTGCCAATATCCTAAAGGTGCCGGTGTTAGCGTCGGAGCAATACCCGGCCGGGTTGGGAAGGACCATTGTCGAACTTCGGGAACTCCTGCCGGATGGCCAGTATATGGAGAAAACACATTTTTCCTGCTTGGCCGAGCCCTCCTGCCGTGAGACGATCGATAACCTTGGGCGGGATCAGGCAGTCATTATCGGCACGGAGGCCCATGTCTGCGTATTGCAGACTGTGTTAGAGCTCAAACAGCGTGATAAGGAGGTATACGTGGTGGCCGAATGTGTCTCATCCCGCAAGCTTGACGACAAAAACCGCGCGCTCGAGCGCATGCGCGCCTGCGGCGTTCATATCGTCAGCCGCGAGATGGTCGCCTTTGAATGGATGCAGCGTGCCGGGACCGAGACTTTTAGACAAATCAGCCGGGAATTCCTCCGTTAGATAGCCATTCGACCGGCTCAAGGCAATGCGGGTTCGATGCCTGTTGGTCAATGTCGATGCAGGGCCTCCGCGCTGCTCAATAGAGCGTATTAGCTAATGTGTATTGGCTTGATCATACATCTTTCGTAAGCAGTTCCGACAAGCACTTACAGACAGCATTGTGCCAATAGTGGACGTTTTTAGGTTGGAGCCGGGTTCCCGTCCCGCCAGGGGAGGTTCATCCGTGACCGGCCGTTAAGTTTGCCAAATTGCCGGCGCTGCGGTAACTCGCTGTCGCTCAAACAGTCCTCGC
>JANQKW010000330.1 GCA_028280905.1 Porticoccaceae bacterium | reverse complement strand
GGGACAGTGTTTGAGACCCTCACCGGCAGGGATGCCGGTGCGGAGCGCCCAGGGATGGGTTCACAGCGAGTCTCAAACACTGTTCCCAGATGGCCGCGGGATACTGGCACAAACCTGAACGCCCCAGCCCCATGCACATATCGCTTTTTATTCATCAACTGGAAAATACCAATTTGTCGCTCTCCAGCGCTACCTGAATACAATCGCCCGGCGCAAAATCGCCAGCCAGCACTTGCTGGGCCAACGGGTTCTCGAGCAGCGTCTGAATCGCCCGCTTCAGCGGCCTGGCGCCGTAGACCGGATCAAACCCCGCTTCGCAAAGCTTGTCCATTACCTCATCGCTGATACTAATGCCCAACTCGCGATCGGCCAGGCGGCGGCGCAGCAGATCCAGTTGAATATCGGCGATGCCGCGTATCTGCGCTTTGCCCAGCGGGTGGAATACCACCGTCTCGTCGATGCGGTTGATAAACTCCGGACGAAAGTGCCCGCCGACCACAGCCATCACCTGCTCTTTCATTTGCTCATACTGGGTTTCCTCGGTGAGGTTCTGGATAAACTCGGATCCCAGGTTGGAGGTCATCACCACCACCGTGTTGCGGAAATCCACCGTGCGCCCCTGGCCGTCTGTGAGGCGCCCGTCGTCGAGGACTTGCAGCAGAATATTGAAGACGTCCGGGTGGGCCTTTTCAACTTCGTCGAGCAGCAATACCGAATAGGGCCGCCGGCGCACCGCTTCGGTGAGGTAGCCGCCCTCTTCGTAGCCCACATAGCCGGGGGGCGCCCCCACCAGGCGGGCCACGGAGTGTTTCTCCATAAACTCGGACATATCGATGCGCACCATCGCCTCTTCGCTGTCGAACAGGAATTCCGCCAGCGCCTTGCACAGTTCCGTTTTACCGACGCCGGTCGGCCCGAGAAACAGAAATGAGCCATTCGGCCGGTTGGGATCGGAAAGCCCGGCCCGGGAGCGGCGCACGGCATTGGCCACGGCGATAACCGCTTCCTCCTGGCCGATCACCCGCCGGTGCAGGCTGTCTTCCATGCGCAGCAGTTTGTCCCTTTCGCCCTCCAGCACCTTGGCCACGGGAATACCGGTCCATTTGGAAACCACCTCGGCGATCTCCTCGTCGGTTACCTTGTTGCGCAACAGTTGTTTTTCCTTGTCTTCGGCCTCACTGGCGGCCTTGAGCTGCTTTTCCAGCTCGGGGATTACCCCGTACTGCAACTCGGACATTTTGTTCAGGTCGCCGGCCCGCCGCGCCGCATCCATATCCACGCGGGCCTGCTCCAGGTCGCTCTTGATTTGGGTCGAGCCCTGCAACGCGGCTTTTTCGGCCTTCCAGATCTCCTCCAAGTCCGCGTATTCGCGCTCAATGGTTTCGATATCCTGCTCGATTTTTTGCAGCCGCTTTTGCGCCGATTCGTCATCGTCTTTCTTGACCGCCTCCCGCTCCATCTTCAACTGGATCAAACGGCGTTCGAGGCGGTCCATTTCCTCCGGTTTGGAATCAATTTCCATACGGATGCGGCTGGCGGCTTCATCCACCAGGTCGATGGCCTTGTCCGGCAGCTGCCGGTCGGTGATATAGCGCTGCGACAGCTTGGCGGCGGCCACTATGGCGGAATCGGTGATATCGACCCCGTGATGAACTTCATAGCGCTCTTTCAGGCCGCGCAAAATGGCGATGGTGTCCTCCTCGTTGGGTTCGTCCACCAGTACCTTCTGGAAACGCCGTTCCAGGGCCGCGTCTTTCTCAATATATTTTCGGTATTCGTCGAGGGTGGTGGCGCCCACGCAAT
>JANQKW010000325.1 GCA_028280905.1 Porticoccaceae bacterium | reverse complement strand
TAGCAGGCGCTTTATCAGATCTTTCATGCCGCGGGATTCAAGCTGAAACACCGCGGTTGTCTCCGCCCGCTGCAGCAGCGCGAAGCTGGCCGGGTCATCCATGGGAATCCTGTTGATATCCAGCGGCGGGTCGTTTTGGCTCGCCCGAGTTTGGTTAACCATCGCCATCGCCCAATCGATAATCGTCAGCGTCCGTAAACCGAGAAAGTCAAATTTCACCAGGCCCACTTTCTCAACGTCGTCCTTATCAAACTGGGTGACCAACCCTTCGCCGCTTTCGTCGCAGTAAAGCGGCGCAAAATCAGTCAGGACGGTCGGCGCTATGACCACTCCGCCGGCATGTTTACCGACGTTTCGGGTCACGCCCTCCAACTGCAGCGCCATATCCCAGATCTCCTGAGCTTCCTCGTCTTCCGCGAGAAATTCCTGCAGCGGCTCTTCCTGCTCACGGGCCTTAGCCAGCGTCATACCGATATCATTGGGAATCATCTTCGATAACTTGTCGGCCAACCCGTAGGACTTGCCCTGCACGCGCGCTACGTCCCGCACCACTGCCTTCGCCGCCATGGTGCCGAAGGTAATAATCTGAGACACTGCTTCCCGCCCGTATTGCTCAGCGACATAGGCGATTACCCGGTCCCGGTTATCCATACAAAAATCGATATCAAAATCGGGCATTGAGACCCGCTCCGGGTTCAAAAACCGCTCGAACAGCAGGTCGTATTCCAGCGGGTCCAGGTCGGTGATCTGCAACGCATAAGCGACCACAGAGCCCGCGCCGGAACCTCGGCCGGGCCCGACCGGAATTTTGTTGTCCTTGGCCCAGCGAATAAAGTCCATCACGATCAGAAAATAGCCGGGAAAGCCCATCTGGATAATGATATCCAGCTCAAAGCGCAGTCTTTCCTGGTAGGTCTGCAACCTTTGCCGGTAGTCGTCGGCCGCCGGATCCAAAATATCCTTCAAGCGCGTCTCGAGCCCGTCGTAGGACAGTTTTTCAAAGTAGCTGTCCTCCGTCATCCCCTCGGGAATCGGGTATTCCGGCAAGAAGTATTCTCCCAGCTCCAGAGCCAGGTTGCAGCGCTTGGCGATTTCCACGCTGTTTTCAAGGGCTTCCGGGATATCGGCAAACAGATCACACATCTCGTCCGCAGATCGCAAATACTGCTGTTCGCTGTAACGTCTCTCCCGCCGCGGGTCATCCAGCACCCGACCTTCGTTGATACAAACCCTGGCCTCGTGAGCCTCAAATTCGTCGACCTCCAGAAAGCGGACGTTGTTGGTCGCCACCACCGGGCAGTCGCGGGATGCAGCCAGCGCCACGGCCAAGTGCAGGTAGTCCTCTTCCGCGGCCCGCCCGGTGCGACTTATCTCCAGGTAAAAGCCGTCCGGGAAATCATCCTGCCATTGTCGCAGCAGTTTCTCCGCCTCGGCGCGCTTGTTGGCGAGCAGCGCCCTGCCGATATCGCCGTCTTTGCCGCCGGACAGGGCGATCAAGCCAGCGGAATGTTCGGTCACCCAGCTGCGTTTTACATAGGGTCTCCCCTGCTGCTGGCCTTCCAGGTAGGCGCGGGAGATAAGCCGCGTGAGGTTTCTGTAGCCTTGCTGGTTTTGAACCAGCAGGGTAATTTCCGTTGGCTTGCTGTCGCTATCCGCCGGTGCAACCGAAAAATCGGCGCCAACTATCGGCTTGACGCCGGCATCCTGCATAGCCTTATAGAACTTCACCAAGCCGTAAAAGTTGCTCACATCGGTAATTGCCGCTGCCGGCATGCCAAACTGCTGCAGCTTTTTCACCAGCGCCTTAATGCGAACCGTGCCGTCCACCAACGAGTACTCAGTGTGCAACCTGAGATGGATAAAAGCGAGTTCCCCTGGATTATTCATTTCAATCGACCGCTTCTCTCGTCTGACGTCTCTCATCTCCCATATCAGGGTCTCCAACCATTGACTTCACCGGTTCGAACGACCGGCGATGCAATACGCAGGGCCCGTACTTTTGCAGCGCTTCGCGGTGCGCCCTTGTGCCGTAACCCTTGTGCCCGGCAAAGCCGTATTCGGGATATTGCCGGTGGTACGCCACCATTTCCCGGTCGCGGGTAACCTTCGCCAGAATCGCCGCGGCGCTGATACAGGCTACCCGATTGTCACCCCTGACAATTGCCTGGGACGGGTAGTCCCACGCCGGCAACCGGTTGCCATCCACCGCAACATACTCCGGCTGCAGCGAAAGACCAGTCACCGCGCGCTGCATCGCCACCATAGTGGCCTGTAGAATATTATAGCGATCCACCTCCTCAACAGAAGCGCGGGCTATCGACCAGCTTCGCGCCTTCAGCGTTATTTCGTCGAATAGCTGCTCGCGGCGTTTTTCTGAGAGTTTTTTGGAATCCGCCAAACCGGTTATCGGTTTGTCCGGATCGAGGATCACCGCGGCTGTGACGACATCGCCGGCCAGTGGCCCACGGCCGACTTCATCGACACCGGCCAGTAGACGCCCGGCATAGTCGACTAGGCTCAATTCATCACCATTGCGGAAAGCGTTCGCGCGGCTGTTTCACTGGCGCCCCTTTTTAGTTGGCGATGCAGTTCGCCAAATTGCTCGACCAACTGCCGGCAGCGGTCAGTGTCGGCCAGCAGGCCGAGCAGCTCGCCACCGATAGCCTCAACGGTGGCATCCCGTTGCAACAGCTCTTTTACCACTGCCCGGCCCGCCAGCAAATTAGGCAGAGAAACAAAGGGCGTCTTTAGCAACCTGCGAACCAGCGCGTAGGTCATTGACCCGAGCCGGTAACTTACCACCATGGGTTTCTTTAGCAACATGGCCTCCAGCGTGGTGGTGCCCGACGCCATCACCACCGCGTCGGCTGCGGCCATCGCCAGGTGAGACTGGCCCTCCAACAACTTAACCGACAGGGTCGGAAAGTCGTTCAGTAAATCGTCTATTTGCGCGGCGCGCTGACTGGACGCCGCAGGCAGTACAAACTGTATTTGCGGGTTCTGCGCCACACACCACTCAGCCGCTTGCAGGAACAACCGCCCCAGCATCGCCACCTCGGATTGACGGCTGCCCGGCATTAACGCAACCACAACGGACTGCTCTGATAAACCGAGCTGCCTCCGGGCACCCGACTTGTCGGGCGTCATAGGCAGCGCATCAGCCAGCGGGTGGCCGACAAATGTCGCGGGAATTTGGTGCTCAACGTAGAATTGTTGCTCAAACGGAAAAAGCGTCAACATGTGATCGACGGCCTTGGCTATTTTCCTGACTCTGCCCTGCCGCCATGCCCAGACGCTGGGGCTGACATAGTGAGCGGTTTTGATTCCCTGCTTGCGCAGGCGCTTTTCCAAACCGAGATTGAAATCCGGCGCATCTATGCCGACCACCAGATCAAAGTTATTGTCGCTGAAATGGCGGTACAGTTGCCGGCGAATGCCGATCAATTCGGGCAATCGCTTCAGCGGATCCACGAAACCCATCACCGAAAGCCGCTCCATTGGAAACAGTGAGTTGAAGCCCTGCTGCTGCATCAAGGAGCCGCCGATACCTTCAAATATCGCCTCGGGAAAGTATTGCTTGAGCGCCGTAATCAGCGGGCCACCCAGTTGGTCGCCGGAGGCTTCGCCCGCCACCAGACCTATTTTTACCGGCACTAGTGCTCCTTCAGGGTAATAATTGCGGATGCAGTTGGTGTGTCAGCGTTCATGGCAAGGCGCGCCTCGCCGGCAATGGTCACTCCCTTGCCAAGAGGCGCAACGCTGTCCATGGGCGCTGACACGCCAACCCGAAGGGCGCTGCTGTGGTGTCCCGCCACCGCGTTACAGCCCTGGCAAAGGGAAC
>JANQKW010000322.1 GCA_028280905.1 Porticoccaceae bacterium | reverse complement strand
TATACCGCGCAATATCAGGTGGACCTTCAGGCCGAGTTTGGCGCCCAGGATGGCGGTTGCCCGGCAGTGATTGGACTGCAGCCCGCCGCAGGTAATCAGCGTATCCGCGCCCTCTTCCATGGCTTTCGCCAAGGTGAATTCGAGTTTTCTGACCTTGTTGCCGGAAATCGCACTGCCGGTCATGTCGTCGCGCTTGATCCAGATTCTCGGGCCGCCGATCTTTTCCGACAGCCTGTCAAGCGGCTGCAGCGGTGTCGGCTTCATCGCCAACTCCAGCTGCGGCGGAAAACTGATCACGCCGGTGTCTCCAAAACGGACGCGGCCGAATAGGTAGGTCGGTTGGTCATGGCTAAATGGATTTAATCGTCCCTTTTGGCAGCACCGCGTGCACCGATATTTTTTGAAACTTCAGCTCCACATTATCGGCTACCTGAACCGTCATATAGTCGCCCTCCAGCTTGTTGATCTTACCGAGCAGGCCACTGCTGAGGACGATTTCATCACCCTTGTTAAGATTTCCAACCAGGCCCTGGTGTTCCTTCTGCCGCTTGCGCTGCGGCCGGATGATCAGGAAATACATAAAGGCAAACAGGCCGCCGAACATCACCAGCGTCACCAGGGGGTTGGCCTCCTGCGCGGCGGGCGCCGGGGTGGCCAGAAAAATATCGTTAACATTGACTGTCATTAAGTTACCTCTAAGTTAGGTTAAATTCGAAGAGAGATGGGAGATGAAAGGCGAGAGATAGAAACCTGGGGCATCGTCTCCCGTCTCTCCTCTTTCATCTCACGTCATAAATTCCCTTTTATCCATTCAGCCACATCACTGTCGTGGGTTTTGGTCTTCACCTTATCAATAATGTGCTTGAGTTTGCCGTCCTTGCCAATAATAAATGTGGTTCGCAGGATACCCATATATTCCCGACCCATAAACTTTTTCAGGCCCCACACGCCGTATTTCTCGGCCACGCTGTGGTCCTCGTCCGACAACAGGTCGAAATTCAGGCGCTCTTTTTCCTCGAACTTGCCAAGCCTGGCAACCGGGTCGGGGCTGATCGCCAGCACTACCGTACCGAGCTTTTTAAACACCGCCTTGCTGTCGCGGATTCCGCAGGCCTGCACCGTACAGCCGGGCGTCATGGCCTTGGGGTAAAAATACACCACGACATTCTTGTCGCCTTTAAAACTGCTGAGTTTAACTTTTTCATTGCGCTGGTTGGGTAGCGTGAAGGCCGGCGCCATTTTGCCGATTTCAGGTAGAGCCATGGATATTTCCTTCGGTTTGTTCACTGGTAGCCACCGGCGGACGCTTGCGTCGCAGCAGGTAACCGTTAATTGCAATATAAACCGCCACCGCTACAAGGTAGCTGACGATCAAGGGTATAAGCCCCCGCAGGTAACTCCCCTCCTCGGTTGACGTTATTCCCTCAAAAATGGCGACAAAAAACGCCGGCGCCAAAAATTGAAGTTCGGGATAGGCTCTGACGGGAACCAGAAAGACCACTGCGAGCAGCAGCAACAGCAGCCTTCTCGGATGTTTCCAGGGTATCACTTTGCAAACACGCCAACTGGCCGCCAGCAGCAGCAAAACGCCTAGATAATAGCCGACCAGTCCCCAGATATAATTTTCAGTACTGTACACGCGCTACGTCTCTCATCTCACATCTCTCATCTCTTATCCGCACAGCGCTGCTATTCTACCCAGTGAATAATATGTTCATCCAGTGTCGCGTCGCATCCCGGAGAGCGGTTTGGTTTTCCGAAAGGGCTTATCCGCCTTTAACGCCGCCTACAACTTGGTGTTGTGACGGTTGATTACCCCCATATACTCATCCGGCCGCGGCGGCAGCTGCAAATAGAATCCCTGCGCGGCAATTGCCTCCAGTATTTGCTCCGACGTGCAGCGGGCCAGTTGCCGATTCGGCGTTAGCGGGATACTGGTAACCAGCGCCGGCGTACCAAATTTTTTCAACAACGCCTCCGGCACGTCGTCCAGGCCAGTTTGCCTTAGCACATAGAGGTACAAGCCCTGTTCTTTCTGGGATTTGTAGACGTCGCAAAGCTTATCCATCAATTCACCCCTAGCATATCCCGGATAGATTGACCGACCACGCCATCCCGCCAACCGTTTGACAATCTCTCGGGGAAAGGCGACTGGTGCATTGCAGAGCGAAGAGCTTGTTCCAAATCAGCCTTTTTGGCGAGCAGCTCCACCGGTATGTCGAGTTGTTCCGCACGATTCGCAACCAGCTGTTTAAGCTGCTTGAGAATAGCGCCTGCCTCCCTTGGAACAGGCTTTGGCAAACGCGCCGGCAGCGCATCGGCATCCAACCCCTGCCCCTGTTCTACCAGCCGACATAGTTCCCAGGCATATCTTCGCAAGGTGCTTGGACGAACACCGGTTGCGGAGGCTATCTGCGCGGCGGAGCCGGGCTTGTTCATCGCGATTTCCAGCAGGCTCTTGTCGTCGACAATGCGCTTTCTGGGACGGTTCTTTGCGCGCGCTTCGCGCTCCCGCCAGTCGCACAGCAGTTGCAACATACCCAGTGAACGCCGGTCCAGCTTCCAGGCGCCCTTTACCTTCAGGTAGTAATTCTCGGTCGGCGCGGCGATAGCGGCGGTTTCCAGCAACCTGGCCATCTCCTCTTCCATCCAGGAGTGCCGCTGCAGTCGGTCCAGTTGCGCGCTGAGCTGCCGGTACAGATAAACCAGATAATAAACGTCCTCCGCGGCATAGTGGAGCTGTGATTCGCTTAACGGCCTCTGCAGCCAATCCGAGCGGGTTTCGTGCTTGGCGAGGCTTACACTGAGCAGTTCGTCGATCAGCCCGGCATATCCCCGGGTGAAGCCATAGCCGCTCAACGCGGCCGCCACCTGGGTGTCGAATATCGCCTGGGGCATGCAGCGCAGACTGGTCTGCAATACCTCCAAATCCTCGGAAGATGAGTGGAATATTTTGATAATCGCGGGATTTTCCAACAGCGCCACAACGGGAGAGAGGTCGCCGCATGCCAGTGGGTCGACCAACCAGCAATGCACGCCGTCCGACATCTGGATAAGCCCCAAATTGGCATAGAAGGTGTCGGTTCTGACGAATTCGGTATCCACCGAAAAATACCCCCGCCGCCCGAGCAGCGCAGCAGCATCGGCCAGCGCCGCCTGGTTGGATATCAGTACCGGGTTGGGCAATGGCTCCATGGACATCACAGTTGCCGGCGGCTCGAAAACGCGTGACTCAAGGTGCCGCCATCGACAAATTCAAGTTCACCGCCCAGAGGCACGCCGTGGGCGATGCGCGTGACATTGACGGCAAGCCGCTTGGCTTGCTCGCTGATGTAGTGTGCTGTTGCCTCACCCTCGACGGTCAGGTTGGTGGCCAGAATCAGTTCTTCCACGGGCTGCTCGCTCAGGCGGTTCACCAAAACATCTATCCCTATGTCGTCCGGGCCTATGCCGTCGATGGGCGACAGGTGCCCCATCAATACAAAATAATGGCCTCGGTAACCGCCGCTGCTTTCGATAGCAAACATATCCGCAGGCGTCTCGACAACGCACAGCTGCCGCTGGTCCCTTGCAGGGTTTTGGCAGATACCGCACAACTCCAACTCGGTAAGTGTCCGGCAGCGGGCGCAGTGGCCTACTTTTTCAACGGCTTCGGCCAGCTGCGTGGAAAGCCTGGCGGCGCCCGGCCGGTCTCTTTCCAGCAAGTGCAGCGCCATGCGCTGGGCGGATTTTGGACCGACGCCCGGCAGGCAGCGCAGGGCTTCTATCAATTGATCAATAACGGGACCGTACAAACTCTGTTCTTC
Source organism: Porticoccaceae bacterium (assembly GCA_028280905.1). Taxonomy (GTDB): domain Bacteria; phylum Pseudomonadota; class Gammaproteobacteria; order Pseudomonadales; family Porticoccaceae; genus JANQKW01. The sequence continues at coordinate 8,115 of JANQKW010000322.1, read as the reverse complement.
TATGTGTCTGTGTTAGCAAGCCCTAGCGCCCTAAAAGGGCATTTGAAAACCGGGGGGCATTTGCAGGCCTCCGGTCAAAGACGCCATTTTTTCCTTGGTGGTGGATTCGACTTTTCGCACCGCGTCATTAACCGCGGCCGCCAGCAGGTCCTCCAGAAACTCCTTGTCTTCGCTCATTAAGCTGGGATCTAGCGTGACCTTTTTGACATCGTGTCGCCCATTCATTACCACGCGTATCATGCCCGCCCCAGACTCTCCGGTGACTTCCAGGTTGGCAATTTCCTCTTGCATCTGCTGCATCTTCTCTTGCATCTGCTGCGCTTGTTTCATCAATTTGTTTATGCTCATAATCTGCTGTCCGGTTAATTCTCCTCCACGGGTTTCACGGTATCCTCCAGTAAAGCCCCGTCAAACGTATCGATCAGTTGGTTGACAATTGGATCCTGTTTCATTGAGACAACGGCGGCCGCCAATTTTTCCCGCTGGATTCTGGCCCGGTTGGCTTGCGGCGTTTCGGCGGTGACCGAGGCAATCTCAATGGCAACCGATATCTGCTGCTCGAAATAGTCGGTTAAAGCGTCCGCCAGGCGCTGCTGGTGCGCATCCTCGTAAAGCGAACTCTGCTCGCTATCCAACTGAAATTTCAAGTGGCCGCCTTGCCGCTCCGTCAGCACCAGGTTTGCGGCGGTGTTTTTTATGACCCCGCCGATGGGCAGCCCCCGATAAAAATCAATCCAGCTGTCAGGCCGCAGCCTTTCCAGCGGGAATTTCTGCTCGGGCTCATCGGTTACGGGCGCCTCCAGCGGCTCGCTTTTATCGGCTAACGGGTCACACGCTACTGTGGCCTGCTGCTTCTCTTCCTCGATTTGGCCGCTCGCAGCTGCTCTCTCAACTTCCTCGACTTCGGGCGCTGCGGGGTTCGAAACTTCCCTATCAAGCTTTTCCGCGCTCTGCACCGCCAAGCCGACGGCGGGTTCAGGCTTTTTTGGTGTTGCGTCACCTCCCGAAGACGGCTCTTGTTCTGTATTTAGCGGTTGAATCTTTGCTGCGCGCGGCGATGTTTCGCCAACCGGCTTAAACGCAATCATTCGCAGCAGCGCCATTTCGAACCCGGTGCGCGGGTCCGGCGCCAGGTTGATATCCCGACGGCCCAACAAACCGATCTGGTAAAACAATTGTACGTCTTCCCTCGGCAGGCTGTCAGCCAGCGCCATCACCGCCTGATGATCGCCGTGGCGATTGTCCAGCGCATCCGGCACCGTCTGGGCAATCGCCACGCGGTGCCAAATGGACAGGATTTCGGCCAAGGCCTCGCTGTAATCAGGCGCGTGCTCCGACATGCTTTCCACCAGTTCCAGCATTGCAGCGCTATCGGCTGCCGCAACTGTGTTGCAGAGGTCCAGCACCACCGAGAGATCAATGGTGCCGAGCATCCCGTTGACTTCGCTCTCCCTGATCTGCCCGCCGCCGTGGGCGATTGCCTGGTCGGTGAGACTGAGGGCATCCCGCATACTGCCGTCCGCCGCTCTGGCCAGTGACCAAAGGCCGTTTTCCTCAAAGGGCACCTTTTCCTGATCCAGTATATGCTGCAAGTGATGAACAATTCGCTCAGCGCTGAGGTTCTTCAGGTTGAACTGCAAACACCGCGACAGAATGGTAACCGGCAATTTCTGCGGATCGGTGGTGGCCAGCAGAAACTTGATATGGGGCGGCGGTTCCTCAAGGGTTTTTAACAGCGCATTAAAGCTGTGGTTTGACAGCATGTGCACTTCGTCGATCAAATAGACTTTATAGCGGCCGGAGGTAGGCGCGTACTGGACGTTTTCCAGCAGTTCCCGGGTGTCCTCGACCTTGGTGCGCGACGCCGCGTCTACCTCGATAAGATCGACAAACCGCCCTTCGGCGATTTCCGTGCAGGGACCGCATTCGCCGCAGGGGACTGAGCTGACCCCTTGATCGCAGTTCAGCGCCTTGGCCAGAATCCTTGCGATGGTGGTTTTGCCGACGCCCCTGGTGCCGGTAAACAGGTAGGCGTGGTGCAGGCGGTTGTTATCCAGCGCGTTTATCAGGGCCTGCAATACATGCTCTTGGCCGACCATTTCGGCGAAATTGCCGGGACGCCATTTTCTGGCGAGAACCTGATAACTCACTTTAACGCCTGTTAATACTCTTCAAAGAAAGACAGGCATTATACGGACATGGGTATGGTAGAGGTAGCCCCAATGCTGAGTTGTATTCCCTTGCGGATTGAGGCTTTTTTGGGTTGGTGCCACTGGCCCGCGGCCATCTAGGAACTGCTTTTGAGACTCGCTGTGAATACGTCCGTGTAAGCTCCGCGTCGACATCCCTGTCGACGAGGGTCTCAAAAGCAGTTCCTAGACACCCGCTAACGTCGGTGCTAATTGCAAAGCCTTGAGTCGCGCGACGCCTTAAGCGGCTGTCTGGGAACCCTGTTTGAGACCCTCACCGGCAGGGATGCCGGTGCGGAGCGCCCATGGACGGGTTCACAGCGAGTCTCAAACAGGGTTCGCAGATGGCCGCGGAATAGTGGCACCAATCCAAGACCAGCTACATCTATTACTGGCACATAAGCTCTGAAGTAGGATAAGGGTGGCGACCCAAACCAGCCGCACCCCGGCACATGATGGCACTGCTACCGTTGCTCCCTTCCGGGCCTGGCGGGGTTCACAGATTATCATTGCGAGGGGACCGATAAGGGCCACCATTGAAGGGCCGCGATTATGGTAAGTTTGGGAACTAATTGCAACATTGTCTGTTTCTAACCTAACATAGCGCACTCGCTGACCAGCTGCCAGAGTATTTACTATATATCTACAAATAACCTTAACTAAGAATCACAACTTAATGATTAATAAAAATTTATTTGTTCTTTTTATTCTAGTATTGCTAGTTGGCTGCGGCCAGTCGGAAAGCAATGTAAGCAGTGGCAACCGGATCGGAATTTTCCATATGGGCAATGGCACCGAACCCCAGGAGTTGGATCCGCACATAGTCACCGGCGTGCCCGAGCACAATATCCTTTCCGCGCTGTTGGAGGGGCTGGTACGCAAGAACCCGGAAAACCTCGAACCAATTCCAGGCGTGGCGAAGCAATGGCGCATCAGCGAGGACGGCACCGTCTACACATTTCAATTGCGCGACGACGCCCACTGGTCAAATGGCAATCCGGTTACAGCAGAGGATTTCCGTTGGTCTTATTGGCGCGCGATGCAATCGGCGTTGGGTAACAAGTACGCCTACATGTTTTATCCGATCAAAAATGCCGAAGCTTACCTGAAGGGCGAGATTGACGATTTCCGCCAGGTGGGCATAAAAGTTCTGGATGAACGGGTTCTTGAGATAACACTGACCAACCCCACGCCCTACTTTCTGCAGTTGCTGGATCACCAAAGTTATTTTCCCGTTCACCGGGCCACAATTGAGAAGTTTGGTCAACCTGATGAGCGAGGCACCCGCTGGACTCGGCCGGGAAATTTTGTCGGCAATGGCGCGTTCCAACTCACAGAGTGGCGCTTGAATAAGCTGATCGATGTGGAGAAGAACCCCTATTACTGGGATGCGTCAAATGTAACCCTCAACGGCATCCGTTTCTACCCCACTGAAAATGTCAGCACCGAGGAGCGGATGTTCCGCGCCGGGCAACTGCACCGTACCGGGTCAATCCCTATTGACAAGATTGCCGTCTACAAAAAGGAAAACCCCGAGTCACTGCGCATTGCACCCTATCTGGGCACCTATTACTACCGTTTTAACACGGAAAAGCCTCCCTTTGACGACCAACGGGTTCGCAAGGCATTGAACCTGGCGATCGACCGCCGACAAATCGTCGAAAATGTAACCAAAGGCGGGCAATTGCCCGCCAAGAGTTTTACCCCCCCTGATACCCTGGGCTATACGGCAAAGGAGATGCTCGGCTTCGATCCGGAACAGGCCAGACAGCTGCTGGCCGAGGCGGGCTATCCCAACGGCAAAGGCTTTCCGGTTACCAGCCTGCTCTACAACACCTCCGAAGGTCACCGCAAAATAGCCGTGGCTATCCAGCAGATGTGGAAACAGTATTTAAATATAGACATTACCTTAAACAATCAGGATTGGAAGGTTTATCTGGACTCCGTCAACAGCCGCAACTATGAGATTTCCCGGGCCGGCTGGATAGGGGATTATGTCGATCCCAACACGTTTCTGGATATGTGGATCACCGACGGCGGAAACAACCAGACGGGCTGGTCAAACCCGCGCTACGATGAAATCATTTCCAAGTTGGCTCCGGCGGCGGTAGACAGGGCCACTCGTTACCAATTATTCCAGGAAGCGGAAACTATTTTGTTGACCGAACTGCCGGTTATTCCCATCTATATCTATACCAGCATCAGCCTGGCGCACCCCAGTATTAGGGGGCTTAGCAATAACATCCTCAACTATGTTTCCTACAAGTCGCTTCGTCTCGACCCTGAGGCGAAACCCTGATGTCGAAGTTTATTTTCAGCCGCCTGCTGCAGGCGATCCCGGTATTGCTGGTTGTGGTGACGGCCACTTTTTTCCTGGTTCGAGCTGCTCCCGGTGGCCCCTTTAGCGAAGAAAAAGCGGTGCCGCCCGAAGTGTTGAAGGCGCTGGAGCTTAAATACAACCTCAACCTGCCGGTGTGGCAGCAGTACACCCACTACCTGGGAGATTTATTGCGCGGCGATTTCGGCCCCTCGTTTAAATACCCCGGGCGCAGTGTCAATGAACTGATCGCCAGCGGCTTCCCCGCCACCGCCGAACTGGGGTTTTATGCGTTATTAGTGGCGATACTGATCGGCAGCTGCGCAGGTGTTTTCGCGGCGTTAAAGCCCAATAGCCCGCAGGACTATATCCCGATGTCGGCCGCCATGTTGGGCATCTGTATGCCCTCCTTCCTAATGGGTCCGCTGTTGGTGTTGATCTTTGGCATCTGGTTGGATTGGCTGCCCATTTCCGGCTGGGGCGATATCCCGGGGGACAAGATTCTTCCGGCGATTACCCTGGGCTCCGGTTACGCCGCCTATATCGCGCGTTTGTCTCGGGGCGGTATGCTCGAAGTCATGTCGCAGGACTATATTCGCACCGCCCGCGCCAAGGGGTTGCCGGAGCGCGTGGTGGTGTTGAAGCACGCCCTGCGCGGCGGGCTGATTCCGGTGGTGGCGTTTCTCGGCCCGGCGTTTGCCGGCCTGTTGAGCGGTTCTTTTGTAGTGGAAACCATCTTCCAGATACCCGGCCTCGGGCGCTTCTTCGTGCAGGCCGCTTTCAATCGCGATTACACCATGGTAATGGGCTCGACGGTATTTTTCGCCACCCTGATTGTGTTGTTTAACCTCCTTTCAGACGTTATTGCCGTTTGGATAAACCCGCGGCTGCGCAGCCAGGTTCAGGGAGGCTAAGCATGACGGAACAGCAGTTAAAACAATTTACCGCGGGCACCTCACTGTGGCAGGACGCCTGGTTGAGGCTGCGGAAAAACCACCTGGCGCTATTCGGCCTGCTGGTGCTGGTCACCATGGTGATTATCGCGATTCTAACGCCCTGGATCGCGCCCTACGGATACGAGGAACAGAACCTGATCCTGGGCGCATCGCCCCCTTCCGCGGAACACTGGCTGGGAACGGATATTTTCGGGCGGGATATGCTGACGCGGATTTTTTACGGCGGCCGTGTGTCACTGATGGTGGGTTTTATCGCCACGGGTGTGGCGCTGCTGATTGGCGTGCTTTGGGGCACAATCGCCGGCTATTTGGGCGGACGGGTGGATATGGTGATGATGCGGCTGGTGGACATCCTCTACGCCCTGCCCTTTATGATCTTTATTATTCTGCTGATGGTGGTGTTCGGCCGCAACATCCTGCTGCTATTTTTGGCGATAGGCGCGGTCGAATGGCTCACCATGGCGCGAATTGTGCGCGGGCAGGTGCAAAACCTGCGCAAACAGGAGTTTGTCGAAGCGGCCTACTCCCTGGGATTGTCCCGCTGGACAATTATCCGCCGCCACCTGATACCCAATACGCTGGGGCCGGTGATCGTTTACACCACGCTGACCATTCCCAGCGTTATGCTGTTGGAGGCGTTCCTGAGCTTCCTCGGCCTGGGAATCCAACCGCCGCAAAGTTCCTGGGGGCTGTTAATCAACTATGGTGTGGAAACCATGGAAGAGTATCCGTGGCTGTTGATATTCCCCGGGCTGGCGCTGTCGATAACCCTGTTTGCGCTGAACTTTTTGGGCGACGGCCTCAGAGACGCCCTGGATCCCAAGGCTTCAAAGGATTAAACCGCAACTATGCTACTGAATGTCAATAATCTCAGAGTCTGGTTTCACACCCGCAACGGCATAACCAAAGCCGTTGACGATATCAGCTTCCAGCTTTCCGAAAGCGAGACCCTGGCAATTGTCGGTGAATCGGGATCCGGAAAATCGGTTGCCTGCTACAGCCTATTAAATTTGATCCCCCAACCACCCGGAAAAATTGAAAGCGGCACCGCCATTTTTGACGGCAGCGACCTGTTGCAACTGGACGGCGAGTCGATGCGTCGCATCCGCGGCAATGATATCGCGGTGATATTCCAGGACCCGATGAGTTGCTTGAACCCCTACCTGACAATCGGCGAACAGCTAATCGAACCGCTGGTTTACCAACATGGCATATCCCGAATAGAGGCAAAAGCACGGGCGATCAAGATGCTGCAGGACGTGGGTATTGTCGATGCTGAAAAGCGTTACAGCAGCTTTCCCCATGAATTTTCCGGAGGAATGCGCCAGCGGGTGATGATCGCCATGGCATTGATCACCGAACCCAAACTATTGATCTGCGATGAACCCACAACCGCTTTGGACGTGACGATTCAAAAACAAATTCTTATATTAATAAAAGGCTTACAAGAAGAACTTAAAATATCTGTTATATTTATTAGCCACGACCTGGCTGTGGTTTCGGACATCGCGGACCATGTACTGGTAATGAAAGACGGAAAAATTGTTGAGCAAGGCGAAACCCAACGAATATTTCGCCAGCCGCAACACGACTATACACAAATGTTGCTGGCGGCCATACCGCACGGCGGCAAGCCTGATGGTGCGGGTTATGAGGCGCAGCAGCCCGGCGCACTGCTGGAGGTCAGCAACCTGAGAACCTGGTTCCGGAATTACAACGCCGCTTGGCTCAGTAAGCTGGACACCCACGTGAAGGCGGTGGACGATGTTTCGCTCACCGTCAATCGCCGGGAGGTGGTGGGGCTGGTCGGTGAGTCCGGCTCCGGCAAGTCCACCCTGGGCCGCTCAATTCTGCAGTTGGTGCCGGTTAGCGGCGGCAAGGTTGTCTACGATGGTGAAGATTTGACTGCCTTAAAGCAATCGCAGCTAAAACCCTGGCGCTCGCGGATGCAGATGATCTTCCAGGATCCCTACGCATCACTTAATCCTAGGATGACAGTTTTCCAGGCGCTTGCCGAACCCCTGCTCTACCACGGCATCGCCAATCGCAAGAATGTGACGGAGCAGGTGCTATCGTTAATGGATGATGTCGGCCTGGCCCGGCAGGATATCCGCAAATACCCACATGAATTTTCCGGCGGCCAACGGCAGCGCATAGCCATCGGCCGGGCGATTGCGACCAAACCGGAGTTTATTATTGCCGATGAACCGGTATCGGCCCTGGATGTCACCATACAGGCGCAGATTCTGGACTTGATACTTGATCTGGTGAAACGCCATAACCTGACGTTGTTGTTTATTTCCCATGATTTGTCGGTGGTAAGGTATATCTCAGACCGGATACTGGTGATGCATCACGGCAAGATAGTTGAGCATGGCCAGACCGAACAGCTGTGGCATAACCCGCAACACGATTACACCCGCACTCTGCTGGCTGCGGTGCCGTCTGCTGAAGGGGTAGAATAGGTATCTGGTTTGGGTGCCACTAGCCCGCGGCTATCTGGGAGCGTCTTTTGAGACTCGGCTTTAGTTTTTTTCCACAGCCGGTGGCGAATTGCCTGCGGAGGTGCCTTTGCAGACACGCGGTGAATACATCCCTGTACGCTCGACACCCGCTTCCCTGCGGGTGACGGTCTGCAAAGGCACCTCCCCAG
>JANQKW010000319.1 GCA_028280905.1 Porticoccaceae bacterium | reverse complement strand
GGCCCGAATGGTAACCCTGACCCGCTATTGGCCGCCAAGGATATTCGCGAAACCTTCGGTCGCATGGCGATGAACGATGAGGAGACGGTTGCGCTAATCGCCGGTGGACATACCTTTGGCAAAGCCCACGGCGCCGCGAAACCCAGCGATTGCGTAGGACCAGAGCCGGCGGCCGCAGGCATTGAGGAGCAAGGCTTCGGCTGGACCAGCAAATGCGGCAGTGGCAACGCGGGCGATACCATCACCAGCGGTTTGGAAGGCGCCTGGACCGTTAGCCCGGTTACCTGGACCAGCAATTTTCTGGACAACCTGTTTAACTTCGAGTGGGTGCAAACCAAGAGTCCCGCGGGCGCGACCCAGTGGATTCCGGAAAACGGGCAGGCGGCAAACCTGGTGCCGGATGCGCATGACCCGTCTAAGCGACATGCGCCTATCATGCTCACTACGGACCTGTCACTGAAGTTCGACCCCAGCTATCGCAAGATTGCCAAGCGCTTCCAGCAAAACCCGGAGGAATTCGAACTCGCCTTTGCCAAGGCCTGGTACAAGCTGACGCACCGCGATATGGGCCCGCGTGCCCGCTACCTTGGCGCCGATGTGCCCGAACAGGAACTGCTTTGGCAAGATCCCATTCCCGCCGTCAATCACGACCTAATCAGCAACAGGGACATTAGAAAGCTCAAAGGCAAAATACTCGCTTCCGGGCTGACGGCACCCGAACTGGTCAGAACGGCCTGGGCATCGGCCGCCTCATTCCGCGGCACCGATATGCGCGGCGGCGCAAATGGCGCGCGCATTCGACTGGCGCCACAGAACAATTGGGCGGCCAACAACCCGAGTGAATTGGCGAGGGTGCTGAATCGCCTGGAGAAGATCCAGAACGACTTCAACGGGCAATCCCGCAGCAAAAAGGTATCGCTCGCCGACCTGATTGTACTGGGCGGCGCGGCGGCAATTGAACAGGCCGCCAAGCGTGCCGGGCATGACCTTCAGGTACCCTTCACGCCGGGGCGCGTGGACGCATCACAAGCGCAGACGGACGCGGCTTCCTTTGCGGCGCTCGAACCCACCGCGGACGGGTTTCGCAACCACTTCGCTAAGGGCAGCCGCAGATCACCCGCGGAAATGCTGGTTGACCGCGCCGACATGCTGACCCTGACGGTTCCCGAGATGACTGTGCTAGTGGGTGGCATGCGCGCGATGAATGCCAATACCGGGCAATCCAAGCACGGCGTGTTAACCGACCAACCCGGTGTGTTAAACAACCATTTCTTTGTGAACCTGCTCGACATGTCCACCAAGTGGACTAAGTCATCGAAATCCGAGGGCTTGTACGAGGGTTACGATCGGAAAACCGGCAAGCTCAGGTGGACCGCCACACCCGTTGACCTGGTTTTCGGCTCTCACGCGGAGCTGCGCGCCGTGGCGGAAGTTTACGCGGCCAACGACGCCCAACAGAAGTTTGTGAATGACTTTGTCAATGCATGGACCAAAGTGATGAACCTGGACCGCTTCTGAGTTTGGCGAAATCGGCCAGTTGTCAAAGGCTTTTCTCGCCGCACAGGTTACACGCTTTGCAGGGCATTTGGGATGCATCCCAAATGCCCTGTTGTTATGTGTCCCTCTACCCTTTGCCCTGCGAGGCCGTGTAAACTTCGGCCGGTAAGACAGTCTCCTTTAAACTGCGATATATCGGCCAAACGCTATGCAGAACCAACAAACATCAAATCCGTTCCGTTTTTTATTGAGGGTTAGATATTGTGAGTGTGATGCCCAAAGCGTGGTGTTCAACGCACGTTATGGCGATTATATTGATACAGCCGTCACCGAGTATTTTCGTGTAATCTTCGGTAGCTATCAGGCGATACTCGATCAGGGGTTGGACTTCCAGGTCGTTAAACTTACAACCGAATGGAAATCACCGGCGCGGTATGACGAAGTGTTGGAACTCTCCGTGGAAACGGCGCATGTGGGAAACTCCTCCTTTACTTTCATCGTGGTTTTTAGGGAGCAGGCTTCGCAACGCCTGGTCGCCACATCGGAAATTGTATACGTTATGGTCAATACAGATAATTTTACAAAGGCCGCGATTCCCGCTTCACTAAAAGACCCGTTAAAAAACGGCGCCCCGGACATCCTAATCAATCAGGCGGGCAACTATTAACCCGGCAAAAAGCATTGTCGGATTAATTTGCAACACGGGAGGTGTTGCCAAGCGGCCGATACGAAACTAACCGCCCCATCTATAGGTATCGGTCGCCGATCTCCTGGCACAAGATTTGAGGCAAAGATTCCAGATGGACTTCTTGGAATCGCAGTTCAAACAGCGGATATCCGCCGCACACAATTCACCTTTGGCAAATAGCGATTCAAGCTTTTCAATACCCACCTCAAGCTGCACGACTGTCCGGGCCGGCGGCTGTTCGGTTAGTAGCTGTTCTGACCTTATATTACGCATTAAAGGGCTCCACAAGCGATGCATAAACCCTAAATGTAAATGATAATTATTATCATTTCAAGGCTGTTAGCAAGCACAAGGCCTTTCCGGTTGCGAGCAGTCTCAAATTGGCGGGGCACCGGGCTGAATTTTGGCGACTGGTACAGTCGCCAATTAGGCTTTGGCTTACCGCTTATGCGGGGCACGGCGCTAATATCGGGGTTTGCTCAATCGTGGATTCTACTGATTTATCGACCTGAGTCTCTTAACATGGGGGTCATGATTGCGCTGAGACACTGTTCAAGCTGTTTCCGGCGATCCGGCGCTTTCACCTGACGAATCCCCAGCAATACCGGCCAGACGAAACGCCCGTGAACTATTGCCCATAAACAGACGGCCGTCGCCGATGTATCGCTAACCTGCAGCGCGCCGCTGTCCGCCGCCTCTTGCAACCAGCGTTCGAGTTCATTGCCCGGCTTGGTATCCGGCTCATCGGGCAATTCAACGCCGCGGCGCGTAGCCTCGATAAGCATGGCCCGCCCCAGCTTTACGGTTCCGGGCGTCAGAGTCTTGTCGAGATAACCGGAAAACACCGCCAGCAGTTGGCCGATGGCATCTTTACCGGGCTCATAACTCGGTACGCGCCAGGCGCGGCGTTCTTTTCGCAGCGCCCTGGCAACGGATTCAAACAGCGTATCTTTTGAACCAAAGTGCGCATACAGCGTGGGCTTAGTCACCCCGGCTTGCTTGGCGATCAGGTCCATCGATGCCCCCTGCACGCCCTGTTCCCGAAAGCAATCCATCGCGGCGCAAAGAATCTTCGCCCGCGTGTTCCGCGCTCTTGTAGACACTTTTTCCAACTGCCACCACCGTGGGCTGCCTGTTTGGCGCGCCATCTTAACTTTACTTTACCGTAAAGTAAAGTTAAGATGGCGGCATGCATACCGACAATCCTCATACCGCGCAGCGAAGCCCGGCCGCAGTCCTTGTCACGTTGTTCGCGCTGGGACTGCTGCTTGCCGGTTTATCCGGGTGTTCCGGCGACGCCGCTCCCAACACGCCCACATCCAAGCCGCCTATGTCGGTGCGCGTGGTCCATCCCGAAATGCAAACCCTGCAGGAATGGGATGAGTATGTGGGACGCTTTCAACCAACCGAACGCGTGCAGTTGCGCGCCCGCGTCAGTGGCCAGTTGCAATCCGTGCACTTCAAAGACGGCCAGCAGGTGGACAAAGACCAACTCCTCTACGTCATTGGTCAACGCCCATTTCAGGTGGCGGTTGTTCGCGCCACCGCTCGCTACGAATTGGCCAAATACCAATTCCAGCGAGCGGAATCGCTGCGCAAAAACCAGACTATCTCCGAAAGCGACTACCAACAGCGCTTGCAGGAGATGCGCATTGAGAAAGCCGCGCTCGAAGAAGCAAAACTGAACCTGGCCTTCACCGAGATCCGCGCCCCTATTGCCGGCCGCGTAGGGCGCAACCGCGTACACACCGGCAATCTAGTCGTCGGCGGCACCGCCAACGCCACACATCTAACCACACTGCTGGCGCAGCAGCCCATCTTGTTCTATTTCGAAGTGAGTGAATCGGATGTGCTTACTTATCGACGCCTGCAGGAGAACGGCGAGCGCGGCGCCCTGCGTGACGCCGGTTGGCCGGTATTTTTGAAGTTACAGGACGAACAGGCATTTGTACACGAGGGGCACCTGGACTTCGCCAACAACGAACTCGATTTGGAAACGGGGACTATGCTGTTGCGCGCCAGTTTCGACAACCGGGACGGCGTTCTGGAATCCGGTTTGTTCGGTCGCTTGCGTATGGCCAAAACCGAACCATTTGAAGGCGTGTTAATCCCGGATACCGCAATCGGCAGAGACGGTGCGCGGACATTCGTCTACACGCTCAACCAGGAACGCAAGGCCGAAAAGCGCTATCTCGAATTGGGTGCAATCCACGACTTCGGGCAGCGCATCATAAAGTCGGGCCTCAGCGCTGCGGACCAGGTTGTGGTCGGCAACCTGGCTCTGATTCAACCCGGCATGCCACTGACTCCGGTGGTCGATACCTTGTCTCGCATCGACGACTAATAACATGCGGTTTTCCCACTTTTTTATCGAACGCCCGCGCTTCGCTACCTCGCTGTCGATCATTGTTGTGATCGTGGGTCTGATCGCCTATTCGGAATTGCCGGTCTCCCTCTACCCGAATATCGCCCCACCGCAAATCAGGGTCAACGCGGTCTATCCCGGAGCCAATAGCGAAACCATTTCCAACACAGTCGCGGCACCGTTGGAACAGCAAATCAACGGCGTCGAAAATATGCTCTACATGGCGTCGCAGTCATCGAACAACGGCTCGATGGTGCTGAACGTGTTTTTCGAGCCGGGCACTGATCTGGATATGGCACAGGTGCTGGTGCAAAACCGTGTGACGGCGGCCGAACCACGCCTGCCCGAAGAGGTCCGGCGGCGCGGAATCACCACGACCAAGACGGCGGCCGACACGCTGATGAGCATCAATATCTACTCGCCGAACCATTCCCGCGATCAGACGTTTATCGGCAACTACGCGGCACTGCAGGTTACCGAGCAGCTTAAACGGGTTTCCGGTATTGGCGAAATCGGCGGATTCGGCGCCAACGAATACGCGATGCGCGTATGGCTGCAGCCCGACCGGCTGGCGACCCTGGACCTTACCCCCGGCGATGTGCTTGAGGCCCTACGCGCGCAAAACCTGCAAATCGCCGGCGGTGGCCTAAACCAATCGCCGTCCCCCGCGCAGGACGCCTTTGAAGTGAGTGTGGAAACGCGAGGCAGGTTTTCCAACGCCGCCGAATTCGGCGAGGTGATTATTAAAGGTGAAGCGCGCGGGGTGGTGCGACTAAAAGATGTCGCCCGCATTGAGTTGGGTTCGGAGAACTATTCCACCAAGGGCTATATCGGGGAGCATCCATCCGCGTTAATCAACCTCAGGATGAAGCCGGGCGCCAATGCGCTGGAGACAGCCGAAAATGTCATTGCTGTAATGGATCGCCTTGCCGAGCAGTTTCCGCCGGGACTTGAATACAAAATCATCTACAACCCGACCGACTATATCCGAGCATCCATCGACGAGGTGCTGAAGACCCTGTTTATCGCCATCGCTCTGGTGGTAATCGTGATTCTGCTGTTTTTACAAAGCTGGCGCGCGGCCGTGATTCCCGTAGTCGCCATCCCGGTCTCGCTGGTCGGCACCTTTGCCATCATGCTGTTGCTCGGCTACTCCCTAAATATGTTGTCGCTGTTTGGCCTGATACTGGCGGTGGGCATTGTGGTGGATGACGCCATCGTGGTCGTTGAAAATGTTCAGCGCAAGCTCGGCGAGGGCGAGGACATCTTCACAGCAACCAGAAGCACCATGGATGAAGTGGGAGGCGCGCTGATAGCCACCAGCCTGGTGCTGCTGGCGGTGTTCCTGCCAACATTAGCGTTGCAGGACATCGCCGGGGCGTTCTACAAGCAGTTTGGCGTTACCATCGCCGCCGCAACGCTGATATCAACGTTTGTATCACTGACGCTCTGTCCGGCATTGGCCGTGCTGGTGCTGCGCAATAATAAAAAAGGCGACCGGCGGATGCCCCCGGCATTTATCACACGGATAACAGCGCGCGCGCAGCGACTGTTGGGCAGCTATAGCTCGCTGGTAGCCGTGCTGGTGCGCCGCAGCTTACTGGTCGCCGCCACCTATGTCGGGTTAATCGCGTTGACCGGCTGGCAGTTTAACCTTATCCCCACCGGCTTTATACCGCAGCAGGACCGCTCGGCGGTGATCGCGCTGATACAACTGCCGCCGGGCTCAACGCTGAATCGCACCGACACCGTGACCCGGAAGGTCAATGGCGCGCTGCAGCAAATCGATGATATCGAAAACACCGTTTCTTTAGTCGGTTTTTCCTTCAGCGTAGGCGCCATCGCCAGTAATGGCGCGGTGGTTTTTACCGTCCTCAAGCCGGTTGAAGAGCGTCGCCCCATCGAAGAAGTCATGGCGGACGTCAGAGCGGCAACCGCGGGCATAGACGAAGCCCTGGTGCTGGTGGGAAGGCCGGCGCCCGTGCCCGGCATAGGGCGCGCCAGCGGGCTGCAATTGATGATTCAGGATCGCGCGGGCAAGGGCCTCAGCGCGCTGGCGCAAGAGGCCGAGAAGCTGGCGGCCGCGGCAAATGCCGCGCCGGAGATTAGCGACGCCTACACCACCATTGATACCAATCCCCCCCGCGTATTTTTAGATATCGATGTAGACCGGGCAAGGCGTTTGGGGGTGCCATTGCCGCGAATTTATGAGGCGTTGGAAGTCTACCTGGGTTCCACTTACGTTAATGATTTCAACCTGCAGGGCCGCTCGTTTCGCGTCACTGCCCAAGCGGACAGCGACTTCCGCCGCTCGGCCGGCGACATAGGCCGGCTGCGGGTGCGCAACGATCGCGACCAGATGGTGCCCTTAGGATCGCTGGCAACGGTCAGCGACGCCAGCGGGCCGGCGCAAGCCGAGCGCTACAACCTTTATCCTGCGGCGGCCCTAAACGGCGACACCGCGCCCGGCTTCAGTTCGGGGCAGGCGATTTTGCGAATGGAACAATTGGCCGAGGAAGTGCTTTCCGACGGTTTCGAGATGGAGTGGACCGAACTCGCCCTGCAACAAAAGCGCACCGGCAATACCGCTGAGATTATTTTCGCGCTCGCGGTGTTGTTCGTGTTCCTGCTGCTGGTCGCGCAATACGAGAGCTGGACGTTGCCCCTGGCGGTGATTTTGATCGTTCCCATGTGTCTGCTGTCGGCCGGCTTCGGGCTGCTGATTGCGGGATCGGACAATAACATCCTGACCCAGATCGGCTTTGTGGTGTTGATTGCCCTGGCCTCAAAAAACGCCATCCTGATTGTGGAATTCGCCCGTCAAAAGGAACAACTGCAAGGCATGTCGCCCGGGGAAGCGGTGGTCAATGCGGCCCGTCAGCGTTTGCGCCCTATTCTTATGACCGCCTTTTCGTTTATTCTCGGCGTAGTGCCACTATTGGTGGCGACCGGCGCCGGTTTTGAAATGCGCCGCGCATTGGGTCTGACCGTATTTAGCGGCATGCTGGGCGTTACCCTGTTTGGCCTGTTATTCACACCCGTGTTTTACGTGCTGTGCCGACGGCTGGCAATGTTCGGACAGACTAATCGCAACTGGCTCGCGCAACCTTAGTATCAACAACAGTTCGGGAGCATTGGTTTTGAAAAAATACGTTTTCACCTGCATCATCGTATTGACAGTGGCGGTCACTATTGCGGTTTGGCAGCGGCACCGTATTTTGTTTCCCCTGTTCTCAACCGGCGAACCCGTTCCCCCGGTGATGGACGCACCACCGATCCCCGGCGCGGAACCTTTCGGCGACGAAGGTTATTTTGTGGTGCTGGAGCTGAGCGAGAATACCTTTGCCATCGCCGAGCCCTACGCCTGGACTCGCAGCTTTAACTACCTGTTTCTCGGGTCGGAACGCGCGCTGTTGTTCGATGCCGGCGCCGGGCATTACGACATTCGCCCGGTTCTGAAAGCATTGACGGACCTACCGGTGACCTTTATGCCCTCGCATTTTCATTACGACCACACCGGCCAGGGTTCATTTGAGCGCATTGTATTGATTGATCTGCCACATATTCGCGAACAGGCCGACGGCGACACCCTTACCCTGACTTGGGGTCAGCACCTCGGTGAGGCGGAAGGCATCCCCGCACCCACCTGGACAATCGACGAGTGGATTGCACCCGGCGCCGACATCGACCTGGGCGATCGCCGGTTGACCCTGCTCTACACGCCGGGACACACAGACAACTCGGTCTCGCTCTACGACACGAAAAGCGCCTGGATTTTTTCCGGCGACTTTATCAGTCCCAACATTATGACCGCGATCACGCCGACCGCCGGCATGGGTGACTATCTGCAGACCGCTACCAAGCTGGCGGACACAACCAAAGACCACCCCCACACCAAATTCCACAGCGCCCACGGCCAGCAGTGGGTCGGCCTACCGCGCATTGAACGGGAAGCAGTCGTTCATTTTCGCGACCAGCTGCGTAGAATTCGCAACGGCGAGCTGGAGGGCGAAGGCGCCTATCCGGTTATCTATATGATCAGCGAAGAAACCGAGCTGCAAGCGGAACCTCGCTGGCTGCAGGATTGGTCGCCGACTTATCCGGAAACCACTAATTAGGCTCGATGCTGCGGCTCGATGGGCGATACATTTATCCCGCGACCGTCTGGGAACAGGTTTTGAGACTCGCTGTAAATACGTCCCTGGTCGCAATTGCTCCCGGCAATTCGCGACATTTCCTCCGTCCCTGGAGGTCATAAGCTCCGCGTCGCCATCTGACCTCCATGGATGGAGGACCAAAAGTAGGCGCCCTGAGGCGAATGCAGAAAATCGTCTGGAACGATTTCTGCCCTATCGACGAGGGTCTCAAAACCTGTTGTCAGG
The DNA here is from genome assembly GCA_028280905.1 of Porticoccaceae bacterium. Classification (GTDB taxonomy): domain Bacteria; phylum Pseudomonadota; class Gammaproteobacteria; order Pseudomonadales; family Porticoccaceae; genus JANQKW01. The sequence continues at coordinate 1,147 of JANQKW010000319.1, read as the reverse complement.
CGTTCCGCTGGCGATATCGAAATGCAGGATATCCTCTCTTATCCCCAGCTTGGTATAAAGTGAAATCGCGGGGTCATCGCCGTGATCCGCCTGAACGAAAATTACATAGGCGCCGCGCGCCGCGGCCAACTGCTTGAGCGCTTTGATTAGCGCCGTGGCTATGCCTTCGCGCCGATGCGCCGACGATACGGCCAGATCGTAGATATAAACTTCACTGCGCTGTTGCTCAAATTTTTCCAACACATAAGCAGCGAGCCCTCCCACCACTTCGCCGGATTTTAGCGCGGCAAGCGCGATAAAGTGGTCGCCGCCGAGTAGCCGTTTCAAGTAGGCCGTGGTCGGCTGCTTGTCGCAGTAGGTTTCCGCCTCGTCGAAGACGTCGCCAAAAACCTCCAGCAGTTTCCTCATCAGCGCCACATCGCCGCTGGAAAGCTGCCGAATTTGGTGAGCTGCCGTTAACTTCATAATACCCTAGATTTCTTCCAAATCCGTTGGGAAACTGGGTCGCCCTTAGGTCACGAAAAAGTCCGACCCGGTGAACGCACGACAATCACTGCGAAAGCAGAATATCTGCAATACCGGTTCGCCGCTGCACCGTTTAATCCAGCCGAAAGCCCACCTTAAGCACTACCTGATAGTGCCCCACCTTGCCGTCGGTCACATGGCCCCTCAGCTCCGAAACCTCGAACCACTCCACGTTATCGATGGTCTTGCTGGCCCGCTCTATGGCGCCCTGCACGGCATCCTCGATACTGGAACCGGAAGACCCGACTACTTCGACTTTCTTATAAATATGGTCGCTCATTGTTGTTTCCTCTTTTGGCTGCCTTTTCAACAACTATAGAAACGGATTGCCAACTTGGCCAATAGTTATAAGGCCTCAATGACGTTTACTTTAGCTATGTGCACCTCGTAAGTCATTCCAGCGAAGGCGCACTAGTGTCCGGAATAAATCTGGTGAAAGATGCGCAAGGTCAGTAATGGCAAGATAACGCAGGAAAGTTGGGGGACAGAGACTTGGTTTTAGGTTTTTTGGCTGGTGGCGAACTGCCTGCGGAGGTGCCTTTGCAGACACGCGGTGAATACATCCCTGTACGCTCGACACCCGCTTCCCTGCGGGTGACGGTCTGCAAAGGCACCTCCCCAG
>JANQKW010000304.1 GCA_028280905.1 Porticoccaceae bacterium | reverse complement strand
TCGCACCTGGGGAGCGTCCGTAGATGATTATCCCGCGGAACAGTGGGACAAAGTTATGGAGCTCAACGTCAAATCACCTTTTTACCTAATGCAAAAGCTATTGCCGTTGCTGGAGGCTGCAGCATCGGACGAAGAACCATCCCGGGTTATTAACATAGGTTCGACCGCGGGCCTGGACAGTCAGTTTTTGAATGCCTATGCGTACGGCGCTTCAAAAGCGGCCCTTCTGCATCTGACCAAGGGGCTGGCAAAGGAGCTTGCCTCACGCAATATCCTGGTGAATGCCATCGCTCCCGGTTACTTCCCCAGCAAAATGACCAAACATATCCGTTCCGATAGTGCGTTAGAAAAGCAAGCATTAGCGGAAGTCCCGCTGGGGCGTTTTGGCAAGCACGAAGAATTGGGGGCGCTGGCCGTTTATCTAAGCAGCCGGGTTTCCGCTTACATAACGGGGCAAACCATTGCCATCGATGGTGGGTTTTTGGTTCGTTAACACCGCTGAGTTCACCGCCCTGGGCCAATATCAACCCGGATTTGCCCACATTTTACTAGGTATTGAGATTAGCAAACTGAACAGCATGGGGAGCAAACACAATGATACTTTTTAAAGTGATCGTCTGGATTCTCGGTCTCATTGCCCTGGGAACGGGAATCATGGATTTTTGGCAGGGTGCGGCGGCACAGGAAGCCTTGGGTGCAAGGTTGGGCGAAGGCTTTAACGACGCAACGCTCAATAATATTTTTCGGTTTTTTGCGGCAATCTGGATAGGGTTCGGTGTGTTTCTGATTCTATTTACCACTGACCTGGAAAGGTACTACATTGCCCTGGTTGTCGCATTTTTAATTGTTATTTTAGGCGGCATTGGCCGGATTATGTCGATCGCGCAGTTTGGTATTCCCGAAGGACGCGACCTGATGATATGGGCTATTGTGGGCATTGAGGTCGTGTTGGTGCCGGCATTGCTCGGGTGGTTAGTATGGATGAATAGAGCAGGTGGTTTGACATCATCAGTGTGATTCCCGCTAAACATTAGGGTACCGCAAAAGGCGGATTTTTAACCCACAGAGATTTCTTAACCGGAAAGTCTATGAACGTTTTTGTTGTCTGTTGTCACCCTGAACCGAAGAGTTTTAACCACGCTATGTTTTCGGTTGCGCGGGACAAATTGGGGGAGGCCGGTCACCAGGTGAAGACCTCTGACCTTTACCGGATGGAATTTGACCCTATGTCCGGTCGCAAGAACTTTACCTCGGTCGCCGATCCCGATTATCTCAAATTGCCAATTGAGGAAGCCCATGCAACGGAAGTGGGAGGATTTGCGCCGGAAATCGAAGCGGAAATCCGAAAATTGGAATGGTGTGATCTGATGATCTGGCAGTTTCCACTATGGTGGTTTGGCATGCCAGCGGGACTGAAGGGTTGGATTGACCGGGTTTTTGCCAGGCGCCGCGTTTACGGCCACCGTAACACGTTTGAGAAAGGCGTGCTTCGAGGAAAAAAGGCGATGCTGTCATTCACCACTGGCGTTTCCGAACAGGGCTATCAACCAGGAGGGCCCGGCGGAGACATTTTACAAATTGTTAAGCCTATTCATTACGGCGTGCTGCAGTTCACCGGTTTTGGTGTACTTGCGCCCCATTGCGTCTATTCGCCGATACGAATGTCCGACCAACAACGCGAAAGTGAGCTGAACCGCTACGCTGAAAGGATAACGGGCATTTTCTCTGAACCGACTCTCGAAGTTTTGCGGTTTTGATTAAATTACTAAAGCTGCCGTAGCGGCTGTGGCAAGGTGTAAACAGGATATTTATGACTATTAAACATGTTGTATTACTGAACTGGAAAGATGGTGTCTCAGCGGAGCAGGTTGACGTTTTGACCGCCAAATTTAGTGAGCTTAAAGCCGGAGTTGGCGAGATAAAGTCCTACCAATATGGTCCCGATGTCGGCTTGATAAAGGGCAACGCAGACTACGTGATTGTCGCGGAGTTTGAATCCGAGGCTGATCTTAAGGCGTACCTGGTTCATCCTTTGCATCGGCAGCTGTTGGCCGAGGTTGCCGGCCCCATTCTGGATTCCTTTCAATCTGCGCAATTTGTGATGGAAGCGTAATGACGGTTGAATCTTTGGTTGTTTTTGAGAAGATCGATACCCATGTCGGCCTGTTGACTTTGAGACGGCCGCAACGCCTGAACGCGCTTTCTTTCACCGCCGTGAAGCAACTTCAAGCGCTCCTGGACCGTTTGATGGATGATATTGACACAAGGGTGGTTATTCTGACCGGCGCCGGCAAGGGCTTTTGCGCGGGTGCTGATCTTAAAGCACAGGTGTCGGGGGAGCAGGGCGCGTGGGACGCGTCGAAAGGCCGCATCCAATCCGATTACCTGATGCAGCAGGCCTACGCGAGCATAACGGCCAAGTTGCGACGCATACCTCAGCCTCTGATAGCGGCGGTTAACGGGGTTGCCGCGGGCGCGGGTTTCTCTCTGGCACTCGCCTGTGATGTTAGAATCGCCTCGCCTCGTGCAAGATTTAATTGTGCTTTCACCTCTATTGGATTGGGTGGGGGTGATGTGGGTTCAAGCTACTTTTTGCCCAAGATCCTAGGTTCTTCATTGGCGGCGGAGTTGATGTACAGTGGTCGCTTTATCGAAGCGGATGAAGCTCTCGCAACAGGGTTGGTTAGTCGCGTCTGTGACGATCAATCTCTGTTGGAATCTGCCATCGAGATGGCACGACAGTTTGTAACGAACACCAGCCCGTTCGGCTTGCGCATCACAAAGGAAACGATTAACCATGTCTCTGAAGGCATGTCGCTAGAGCAGGTTTTGCAACTGGAAAACAGGAATCAGGTGATGGCCCTTCAAACAGCAGATTTCTCCGAGTCGGTGTCTGCATGGACGCGCAATGAAAAACATGTTTATACCGACCACTAGATACCCCCGCAGCCTCCAAGATTATAGGGCCCCGGCAACGTTGATAAAGACTTCCGCCCCCGGACCCAGGGGCAGCCCCGCCATAATCCAAACCAGCAGTAAACCCGACCAAATTAGCAGAAACGCAATACTGTAGGGCAGCATCATCGCGATAAGCGTGCCGATTCCGGCCTCGCTGTCGTATTGGCGGGCAAACGCAACCACTACACCGAAGTAGGGCATTAGCGGGGTAATAATGTTGGTGACACTGTCGCCGATTCGGTAGGCCACCTGGGTAGCTTCGGGGGAAATGCCCGCCAGCAGGAACATGGGCACGAAGATCGGGGCAATCAACGCCCACTTTGCCGACGCACTGCCGATCAACAGGTTAATGCCGGCCGACAGGATAACAAAACACACCAGCAACAGCCCCGCGCCCAGGTTGAGCGTCTGCAGCAGTTCCGCGCCCTTGATAGCGGCGATAGAACCCAGTTGGCTCCAGGCGAAGTAGTTGACAAACTGGGCGGCGAAAAACATCAGCACCAAGTAGGAGGCCATGGTCGCCATGCCCTTGTCCATGGCCGTGACCGCCGCCTGGGCTTCCCCGAAGCTGCCGCTGATCTTGCCAAAAAGCCAACCGGCGATAGCGGCGTAAAGCGCAATGATCACCACAATGCCGCCGATAAACGGCGAGCGGAGAATACTGCCGGTTTCAGGGTTTCGCAATACGCCTTCGGCGGGCAGCAATGCCGCCAGCAGCAAACCGATAAACGCCAAGGTGAACAGGCCGACGGCTTTCAGGCCCCGGCGTTCGGACGGGGTCAATTCGGCGGTGAGCCCTGTGTCGGCGGTGCCCTGATAATCGCCCAACTGCGGGATGACCACCCGTTCGGTAATCCAGGTGCCCGCCAGCGCAATCAATAGTGTGGAGGCGACGATAAAATAATAGTTGCCGGCGGCGCTAACCTCATAGCCGGGCTGAATCAGCCCGGCGGCTTCGCTGGAGATTCCCGCCAGTATCGCGTCCAGCGGACCGATAATCAGGTTGGCGCTAAAGCCTCCCGAAACGCCGGCAAACGCCGCCGCTATTCCCGCCAGGGGATGGCGACCCGCCGCGGCAAAAATCATTGCCGCCAGCGGCACCAGCACCACATAGCCGGTATCGGCCGCCAGGCTGGATAAGATGCCGGCCGCGACCACCGCGAAAGTCATCAGTTGTCGCGGCGCTTTTAACACGGTGGTTCTCAGCACACAACCCAACAGCCCGCTGTGTTCGGCGATGGCGATGCCCATAATGGCGACCAACACAGTACCCACCGGCGCAAAGCCGGTGAAATTGGTAACCGCCTTGGTGAGAACGCGGTGCAAACCCTCGGCATTGAGCAAACTGGTGGCCTCAATCACCGAGCCGTTGACCGGGTGAGTGGCGCTTACCCCCAGCCAGGCAAACAAACCGGAGAGCAGCAACACTATGCCGCACAGGTACAGAAAAATCAGGGTGGGGTGCGGCAGCCGGTTTCCGGCGGATTCAATGCGGGTCAGGCTGCGCTGGATAAGGGAGGGCCTGGTCTGTTGCAAGTGGCGTGGTCTCTTATGGTTGGCGTTGCCCGGGGATGGTAACGGCTTGAGGTGTTTAGTGCGAACATTTCTTCGACGGACGGGGCTCAGGCATGGTGTTCCCAAACACGCCGTGAACCCATCCTTGGGGGCTCGACGTCGGCATCCCTGCCGACGACGGTTTGGGAACACCATGCCCCTGAGCCCTTGCTACGACAAAGGGTGACTTCCTAGCGTCTAATTTTCGTTAAACCCATTTCATCTGGACAGCTCCTGATATAGGGTTACGCTTTTCGTCCCGTTGTTTGCGTAGTTACCATGAAAAGATTGATCCGAGTGTTGCTTTACGGTGTTTCCACCCTGGCGGTGCTGCTGGTTGTTTTGCTTGTCAGCCTTTCACCGCTGGCCGCCTATCTACTGACAGATCAGCTGCGGGCGGCGGGATTTAGTCAGGCTTCGGTGGAAAAAGTTGAAATTAATCTTATTAGTAATTCTATAAAAATAAATAAGTTACAGTCTTTTTCTAAAGTAAATAATGGGTTTTCGTTTGATCGACTAAGCGTTAACTACCGGTGGCGTGAGCTGTTGAATAATAAGCTGGTGATAGATACGGCGGCGCTGGAGGGTTTGCTGCTGCGGGCCACGCGCCACCCGGACGGTCGGCTCGACTTGGGTTTCCGGCCACCGGCGGTCGATGCCCCGGTTGAACAGGCCGCTGCTGGAAAACAGACTACGCCGGCGACTTGGCTGCTGTCTCTTGGAAAATTGTCGCTCAACGACAGCAGGCTGGAATTGCGGGATTCCGAAAATCGACCTATTGCATCCATGGCGCTGAACGTCAACTTGACTA
>JANQKW010000263.1 GCA_028280905.1 Porticoccaceae bacterium | reverse complement strand
ACTCCCCTACGGGACGCCATCTTCCAAATGGATAGGCGGGAATAGCTCAGTTGGTAGAGCGCAACCTTGCCAAGGTTGAGGTCGCCGGTTCGAGACCGGTTTCCCGCTCCAATTTTTTACTCAGCAAAACCAGAAACGCCAAGCTGCCCCGCACAGATGCATGACCTTCTAGTTTTTGGTTTAGAATCTGCTGTTTGCCGTATTTCCAAAGCCATAGCAACCGAATACCGGATGGGCCCCTGATGACTGCTGCTATTAAGATTAACGACCTGCGAAAGGTCTACGACAACGGTTTTGAAGCGCTGAAGGGTATCAGCCTGGAGGTGCAGCGCGGTGATTTCTTCGCCCTGCTGGGGCCCAACGGCGCGGGCAAATCTACTACCATCGGCATTCTCTGCTCACTGGTTAACAAGACCGGAGGTTCGGTCGAGATATTCGGTATCGATGTTGACCAGAATTTTTCCGCCGCCAAGGAAAAAATCGGCGTTGTTCCGCAGGAATTCAACTTTAATCAATTTGAGAAAGTGTCCGATGTGGTTCGCACCCAGGGAGGGTTTTACGGGATGCCCCGGCAGTTAGCGGCGCAGCGCGCGGAGAAGTACTTAAAGCAACTGGGATTATGGGACAAGCGGGATCAGCAGGCGAGGGTGTTGTCGGGCGGTATGAAGCGCCGCCTGATGATCGCCAGGGCGCTGGTCCACGAGCCTGAACTGCTGATACTGGATGAACCCACCGCCGGCGTCGACATAGAGTTACGCCGCTCCATGTGGCAGTTTCTCACCGACATTAACAGCCGGGGAACCACTATCATACTGACCACCCACTACCTTGAGGAGGCGGAGAGCCTGTGCCGCAATGTGGCCATCATCAGCCAGGGTGAAATCGTACAAAACACCTCCATCAGGGAATTGTTGCGCCAGATGAGCAAGGAAGTCTTTATTTTCGACGCGGTCGAAGACCTGCATTCCATGCCTGAATTGCCGGGTTATCCGGGCAAGCTGGTGGACAGCCACAGCTTTGAGCTGGAGATTGAAAAGTCCCAGTCGATCAACGAGGTTTTCCAACTGTTGACCGAGCGGGGTATTCACATCACCAGTATGCGCAATAAGGCAAACCGGCTGGAGGAGCTATTTGTGTCGATGGTGGAGTCCCATGGCCTTGAAATAGAACCTGTTATAGAAGAAGACTCGTCCGTGATGGAGGGAGAGCCTTCAGCGGTAGGGCGGAGAGAGCCTTCAGCGGTAGGGCGGAGAGAGCCTTCAGCGGTAGGGCAGGGACAGTCTTCAACGGTAGGAGGAAAAGAGCAATGAAGCTGCAGTACCAATGGCGCGCGTTTATCACCATTCTAACCAGGGAAGTGCGCCGATTTACGCGCATTTGGCTGCAGACAATACTGCCGCCCGCTATTACCGTGATGCTGTATTTCGTTATTTTCGGAACCCTTATCGGGCCGCGGATCGGCGATATGGATGGGTTTAGCTACATAGAGTTCGTGGTGCCGGGCTTGATCATGATGTCGGTTATCACCAATTCCTATTCCAATGTGGTTTCGTCCTTTTACAGCCAAAAGTTCCAACGCAGTGTTGAAGAGATGCTGGTTTCACCGCTGCCCAATTACGTGATACTGACCGGCTATATCGTCGGCGGCATGGCCAGGGGGTTGTGCGTGGGCCTGGTTGTTACGCTTATGTCGCTGTTCTTCACGGAGCTTAAACTGCACAGTGTAGGCGTTACCATCAGTATTGTTTTGTTCACCTCGCTATTGTTCTCGCTGGCCGGTTTTATCAACGCGGTTCACGCGCAGTCGTTCGATGACGTCTCCATTATCCCAACTTTTGTGTTAACGCCCCTGACTTACCTGGGCGGCGTGTTTTACTCGATCAGCCTGTTGCCGGAATTCTGGCAGAGCGTGTCGCTGTTGAACCCGGTACTCTATATGGTCAACGCGTTTCGCTATGGCTTTTTGGGCATCTCGGATATCAGCCTGTCAGTGGCGTTTGCCACAGTGTTGATATTTTCAGCGATGCTGTATGCCTACAGCCTGTACTTGATGGATCACAACAAAAAACTCAGGACATGATCGATACTCCGCTAGGCAGGAATACGCCCTATCCCGAACAATACAGCCCGCAGCTGCTCTGTCCGGTTGCGCGCAATACCGGCCGTGCGGCGAACGCGATAAACGCAGACAGTTTTTTTGGTGTCGACCTATGGACCGCCTATGAATTGTCCTGGCTAGACGATCGGGGTAAGCCACAGGTGAGGGTTGCCGCCATTGGCATACCCTGCCACAGCCCAAACCTGGTGGAGTCCAAATCCCTAAAACTCTACCTTAACTCCCTTAACAACAGCCGGTTTGCCTCGGAAGGCGAGCTGGTCGAATGTATTCGAACCGATCTGTCCGCCTGTGTTGAGGCGGATGTGCAAATAAGCGTCGAGGAACTGGATGCCATTGCGCAGAAAACCCAACCTCTCCAAGGTACTTGCCTGGATAACCTGGACGTAACGGCGGACTGTTACAGTCCCGAGCCCGGTTATCTCAAAACCTCCGCCGCTGAACCGGTAACCGAGGTGCTTTATTCGCACTTGCTGAAAACCAATTGTCCGGTCACCGGCCAGCCCGACTGGGCGACTCTGTGGCTGAAATACCTCGGTCGGCCGATCGAGCGGAGCGGATTGCTAAAATACCTGATTTCGTTTCGCAACCACCGGGATTTCCACGAACTGTGCGTCGAGAGAATTTTCACCGATATTATGCAGCGTTGTGAAACGGAATCGCTACAGGTTTACGCCAGATACACCCGCCGCGGCGGTCTGGATATTAACCCTTTTCGCAGCTCGGAAAAGGGCGCAACACCGCCTGAAGTGCGTATTGCTCGACAGTAACTGCAGGGGATTATTCACCTGATAGTGGTGCTCTCAAGTCGATCCGAGGCGTCTTTGAGCGACTTGAGAATTTTATCCTTGTCGTAGTTCTTAACCTTGTCGATATCCAGGTAGATAGAAAAGCCTTCGGTAATGTGTTCATAGTAGGTCTGGTTCTTGCCCAGGTTCTTGCGAAAATCCACTGCCGAATAGGCCCGGATGGGATGTTGATAGCCCTTGACCTTTATCTCGCCCTGATCGCGGCACATTATCACGTCTTTCACCAGTGAATAGGTCTCATGGGACATCAGTATTTCGCCAGGCTCCGCTGCTGATTCCAGCCGGTTTGCAAGGTTGACCTCGGTGCCGAGCAGTGTGTAATCAAGCCGGTTTTCAGTGCCGAAGTTGCCGACCGTACAAAACCCGGTATTGACGCCCATGCGGATTTCCAGGGGCTTCTGAATACCCTGGTTTGCCCAGCGAAGCTGCAATTCCTTCATGCGTTTCTTCATCGCAATTGCCATGCTAACTGCTGCAACGCAGTCTGTTTTGGCGCCTTTGCTGGACGGGTCGCCAAAAAACACCATTACCGCGTCGCCGATAAATTTATCGATAGTGCCGCCGTATTGCAGGGCAATTTCCGACATTTCCGTCAGGTAGTTGTTCAGTAATTCCGTCAGCGCATCCGCCTCCATCTCCTCCGCCAAATCGCTAAAACCCTTGATATCGGAAAAGAAGATGGTGAGTTTCTTGCGCTGGGTCTCCAGCTTCACATTCCTGCCGGACGATATCGCCTTGCGCAGCGTGGGAGACAGGTATTTGGAAATATGATAATTGTTGAGCTTGAGCTGGACGGCCTGTTTTTCCAGCGCATTCAGTTTGCTTTTTAATTCCTTGCTGTGGCGCTGCGAGAATAGCGCGTAGAGTGATATATAGAGGCCTATCGCGACCAAGGTGGCGATATTGGTTTCAAAGTCCGTATTAAATGTCAACGCATGTCCCGTCAATAGTATTACGGCGGCCATGCCGACCACCGTAAAGATAACGTCCTCAGCGAGCTTTCGCATGCCGCCGTGCAGCAGCGCGTTGAATTGGACCAACAGCAAGAAGAGCAGCAATGGCAAGAAACTGAAATTGAGAAAGGCGATCAACGCGCCTACGATAGCTGCGTCCACATAGGACAGTACCAACGAGACCCTCGGGCGTCGTTCTTCGAGGACCTTGAGCGCGCCATAGGTAACCAGCAGATAGGCAGCGAGCGCCGCAATAATGCTGGCCGCGGCAACGTCTATTCCGCCATTGGCGTAGTGGGTGACGGCAACAGAGAAGCCCCCGGCGATGCAGACCAGCAAGCGAAAGATGTCCTGGTAGGGAAACCCCTTATCCATCAAGTGCTGCGGCTTATTGTCCGAGGTTGGCATTATGGTTGGATATCCTCTTAAGTGCTGACAATTACACGACTATAGCTTGCAAATGTCCATCTTGTAAGTGATTAACGTCAACCTAAGTATGACCACTGGTACCGGTATGGCTCAAGAATTGATTTTGCCTCGCCAGTTATGTACAGTTGCGGCCCTCAAATTGACCGTGCGGTCGAGCCGGAGCTTCAGCGGAGACAGCGGCCGAAGGCCGATAACGAGCACGCAGGCGTGCGGGCCTGATGCTTGGTACGCAATTTAAAAGCCGCACAACAATTTGAATCTGGTGAGGTGTCCGAGTGGTCGAGCCGGAGCTTCAGCGGAGACAGCGGCCGAAGGCCGATAACGAGC
>JANQKW010000224.1 GCA_028280905.1 Porticoccaceae bacterium | reverse complement strand
GCAATCCGGGCGCTTCGGCGCCTGCCTGATGGCAGAACCGGAACTGGTAGCCGACTGTGTTACCGCCATGAAACAAGCCACCTCGATACCGGTCACCGTCAAACACCGCACCGGTATCGATCACATGGAATCCTATGAGGAAATGCGCCATTTTGTCGATATAGTGGCCACCGCCGGCTGTACAACCTTTATTGTTCATGCCCGCAAAGCCTGGCTTAAGGGACTGTCGCCAAAAGAAAACCGAGAGATACCGCCCCTGCACTACCCCTGGGTGTATCGGTTAAAACGGGAACGACCCGACCTGGAAATCATTATCAACGGCGGCATCACCTCGATCAAGGAATGCCGGGAGCACCTAAGCTACATCGACGGGGTGATGCTGGGGCGCGCGGCCTATCACAATCCATGGCTACTGGCTGAGGTGGACGCTCACTTTTTTGGTTCGCCCAACCCTAGCCACAGTCGAGAGGAAGTATTGGAGAACCTCCTCCCCTATGTCGAACAGGAACTGGCATCGGGTACGGCACTCAACCATATCACCCGCCATATCCTCGGTTTGTGTCAGGGTATTCCCGGCGCGCGCAGGTTCCGCCGTCACCTTAGCGAAAACGCACACAAATCGGGAGCAAGCATCGATGTACTAACCCATGCGATGGCACAGCTCGCGAACAAACCGCTGGCCGGGGTCACTTCGCTATAGTTTTCTACCCAGCTTTTTCTCGGCGATTTTTCGCTCCCAGTTGGGCATATCGAAGCTTATCACCTCAAATACGACAAGCGCCTGAATAATCAGGACGAGACCTACACTACCAAACACCCACCACAGCACAGGTTCCCCAAATCCCTTCAGCGAGAAAAACACCAGGGCCAATATCACATAGGCAAACACGCCATGGTAAAAGTCTTTGACGCTTTTGGCGTAATCCAGGGCATAACGTTCTTCTTCGGTTAAAACGGGGTTGCGGCCCCCCGAACTATCCCCGTTTTCGCGGGATTCCGTGTTCATCGTCGTATTCATACCGTCCTCCGGGTAAAAAGTAGAGATATCCACCTCGAACACGGCAGCAAACGCGCGGCAGGATTCCAGGCTCGGGTTCTGGCCGCGCTCGATGCGCTGGATGGTGCGCACGCTGAGACCACTCAGCGCGGCCAATTGGTCCTGGGACCAACCCTTTTGCAAGCGCAGTTTTCTGACTAGCACATTTCGCTCCCATACATTCAAGGCATTGATATCTTGACCTTTTTTTCCCGCCAGCACGCCGTCACCACAGCGACATCAACCCGACAAACCCCTGACGGCATGCCGTGTTACCCATTATACGCCCATTTTGACGGCAATCCTGAGGACGCCAGGGCGGTACTTGCGGTAAGCTTCGCGTTGACAACAGCACTGCGAGGACCGACAAGTTAGATGTTTAAAATCATCCAGGAAATCCACGTCGAATGGGGCCATTGCGACCCGGCCCGAATCATCTTCAATCCCAACTACTTTGTCTGGGTGGATGCCGCCATGGAGCGACTGGTGCGAACCGCGATACCCGACCTGCACGCCGAGGACCGAGAGGCCAATTTTGGCGGCATTCCGCTGGTAGCCAACAAAGGCGAATTCCCCGCCTCCGCTCGTTTCGGAGATATCCTGCAACTGACTTCCGAATTAACTCGCATTGGAAATTCCTCCCTGGTTTTCAAGCACAAATTCGAAGTGGCAGGCACAACGGTCGCTATAATCGAGGAAACCCGAGTATGGACCCAGCGTAGCAAAACCGATCCCGAACAGCTGGTCTCCGCACCGATACCTGATACCGTCAAGGCTACCCTGAGCGAAGATCGCTGCATTCGCTACACCATCACCACCGAGCAGACCGCCGATGCTTAAAAAGCTTTTCGATCTATTTGCCACACCCGGCAGCGAGCAGGAAAACGACGAACACGCGGTAAATCTCGCCGCGGCTGCACTGCTGGTAGAGACCGCTCGAGCAGATTTTGTGCAGGATGGCGAGGAGGAACAGACTTTACGGCAACAACTGATCACCACTCTCGGACTGGGCTGCAGGGAAGTCGATGAGTTGTTAGGTGCCGCCAATGCTTCCGCTGACAACGCCACGTCGTTATATGAGTTCACCCGCCTGATAAACGACAACTACAGCGCGGAGCAGAAAATCACCCTGGTTGCCGCCATGTGGCGTGTGGCCTACGCTGACGGGCGTATCGATAAATACGAAGAACACCTGATCCGGCGGGTTGCGGAACTCACCTATGTCCCCCACGAGGACTATATTCGCTCCAAGCTTTCAGCTGGAAATTAAACGTCACCATCCTCCAATGTGGCGCGCCGGGGGACGCCTCGAAAAGCTGCGACCGATAAAGATTTTGACCTAGCTGTGCTCCAACACCGCCATCAGGTC
>JANQKW010000022.1 GCA_028280905.1 Porticoccaceae bacterium | reverse complement strand
TTGTCGATGGCGTCGCCAGCGAAGTGCCGGTGAAAGCGCTGCAAAACGGCGATCATATCCGGGTGCCGGCCGGCGGCACACTGCCCTGCGACGGTGCCGGCGCCTTCTGCGACCAGGCCGTCGCAGGGCAGTGTGCCGCCGGCCGGCACCCGGATATGATCGCCGTTTTGCAGCGCTTTCACCGGCACTTCGCTGGCGACGCCATCGACAATCCTGGTAGCCGCAACAGGCAGCCCTTGCGATATACCCTCACCGAGTGTTTCGTTGCGATGCCTGACCCGCAGCTCCAGGTAGCGACCAATCAGCAAGAAGAAGACAAACATGGCCACCGCGTCAAAATAAATCTCTCCCTGGCCCGACAGAGTCGCCCAGGCGCTGGCGAAATAAGCAAGCAATAGCGCGAACGCCACCGGCACATCCATACTCAACTGAAAGTTTTCGGCGGATAAGCGACGCAAATTCCGCCAGGCGTTTTGCAAAAATGTCTGCCCGGAATAGAACACGACGGGCGTGGCGAACAGCAGGCTCACCCAGCGCAAAAGGTCCGCCATATTCTCGCTGATACCCTCAAAAGCACCGGCGTAAAGACCTATCGCCAACATTCCGGCCTGCATCATGCCCAGGCCCGCAACGCCCAACTTGAGGAGATAGTGGCGGTTTTCCTGCTGTCGAAAAAGTGCGGCGGCTCGGTCGCCGGCCGGCGTCGCCCGGTAACCGATGGCGACAAAGGCGCTGAGAATCTCACTCAACTTCAGCTGCTGCGGATCCCACACGACCGTCGCCCGGTGCGCACTGACATTGATCAGGACCTCCTCCAGCCCCGGCAGCGCGGACAGGTGGTGCTCGATTAACCAGGCGCAGGCGGCACAGGTAATCCCCGCAACATTCAGCGTAATGCTGTATCTGGGCTGGGGTTGTCCGGATTCGTCTGTGCCGGAAAGATGCCGGATGTAGTCGGCGCTGACTTCCGGTAAGTCGTAAACGGCGTAGTTGCTATCGCGTCGATCATCCGGTTTTACCGAAAGTTGTGAGCGATACCGATAAAAATTCGCCAACCCACCCGCTGCTATGGCGGTGGCAACTGCCTGACAGCCCGGACAACACATTGCGCGACTCTGCCCGTTTATCTCGGCCCGGAAGTCGGACCCCTCGGGAACCGGCAGCCCACAGTGATAGCAGTCGTCCACAACAGTTCTCGCTACTGATGCCGCAAGACTACCTGCTTTGTGTGGGCAAAATCTATCTCGCCACGCAATCGCCACTCCTCATCCGGCAGGGGCAATAGCCACAGGTAGTAACGGTATTTGGGAAAAGTGTCCAGCGCCGCGCGGTAATGGCGGTCCGCAATTGCTGAAAGTGTTATGTGCCTGTCCTTGCCCTGATCGGTGGGGTGTAACAGCACCAGTTTCAGTTGCCGCGGATAGCCGGCGCGGGTGTTTAAGTTCAGTAGCACTTCGCCGGTCACGTCGTCCCATACGAGTTGCGCGGTTACCTCCCGCTGCGCCGCCACCTGATCCTTTACCATGATTTGGTTGATAGCCAACCCATCGCGGTAGTACTGGTCGCTGACCGTGGTATCCGCATTTTTAAAGGCGATATAGACGGTTGACAAACCCGCTACCACAACGGCAGCGGGCAACGCGATAATGAACCAAGGCCAAAATTGCCGATACCAGGGAACAAGATCACGATCAGTAAGCTGGGACATTTAGGGCCTGTTCACGCTAATGAATGGAGTCGTCCCTGGCGTCTAACGTATGCGGGGACCGATAAAACGGCTTTCCTGGTTTTCAAGCAACTCAGGATCATCTACGGATTCTACACTAAAGATAACATCTGTATTGGGCGACGTCATCAGCCCCGGATCCATGGCCAACCTGACTACCGTGGTTAACACCTCACCCTTGGCCACATCGACCTGCGACTCGCCGCGATACAGAAACGCATAGTCACCGGAAGCGCTGATACTGTAGCTATGGTCGCGGACATCCATGTTATTGATGCGCAGCGTATAGATATTTTCAACAAATCCGTTCTCCACTTCCCGATAGAGCACATTGCGGTCGCGAATAACGTCCAGCTCCAGGGGCACCCTAGCGACAATGACATAGATAAACGCTGAAATTATGCCCGTCAATACCACCAGGTAACCGATAAACCTCGGCCGCAGGATGTGACTCCCGTGGTGCTCCAGGTTGTTTTCCGTGGTAAAGCGGATCAATCCCGGCGGGTAGTCCATTTTTTTCATCACCGCGTTGCAGGCGTCAATGCACAGCCCACAGCTGATGCACTCGTATTGCAGCCCGTCGCGAATATCGATACCCGTGGGGCACACCTGCACGCAGAGGCTGCAGTTAACACAATCGCCCTTGCCTTCAACGCGGTGATCCGTGCCCTTTTTACGCGCACCCCTGGGTTCACCGCGCTCCTTGTCGTAAGAGACAATCAGTGTGTCCGAGTCAAACATCACCGATTGAAAGCGCGCATAGGGGCACATATACATGCACACCTGCTCGCGCAGATAGGCCGCATTCATATAGGTCATCGCGGTAAAGAAAAGCGTCCAGAATACCGCCGCCGGGTGCGCGGCAAGGGTGAAGAACCCCGGCACCAGTTCCCTGATCGGATTGAAGTAGCCGACGAAGGTCAGTCCGGTAATCAGCGCGATGGCTACCCAGGTCAACTGTTTGCCCGTCTTGCGCCACAGTTTGTTCCAGCTCATGGGGGCTTTATCGAGCTTCATTCTGGCGTTGCGGTCGCCCTCCCAGAAGTGCTCGGTGCCCATAAACAGCCAGGTCCAGACGGTTTGCGGACAACTGAAGCCACACCAAACCCTGCCCACCATGACAGTTACCGTAAACAACGCGAAAGCGGCGATAATCAACGCCCAGGCCAACAACATAAAGTCCTGTGGCCAGAAGGTGACAGTGAACACATAGAATTTCCGCGACGGCAGGTCGAACCACAACAATTGCCGCCCGTCGTATTGGAACCAGGGAAGCACCAGAAACGCCGTCAGCATCGGAATGCCGGTGAAGCGCTTCAGGTTTTGGAAAAAGCCCTGCAGTTTGCGAACATAGATTTTTTCGCGGGTTTGATAGAGGTCCAGAACCTGGATGGTTTCTTCGGCGGCAGCTACCTTAGCACGTTTTTCAGCCGCTTCCGGGTGCTTTAAATCGCTCGTCTCCAAACCGCAACACGTCCGTTACTGCACTTTCGAAAGCCGGTATACGTAAGCCGCCAGCAGGTTGATTTTGTCACTCTTGAGCTGCCCCTGCTGAGCGGGCATATTGCCGTTGCGGCCGGCGCGAATAGAGTGTTTTACCAGCGTTGGAGAACCGCCGTACAACCAGATGCCGTCGGTCAGATTTGGGGCACCGAGCGCGGTATTGCCCGTGCCGTCAACAGCGTGACAGGACGCACAGAAGGTGCCGTATACCTGCTGTCCCTGCTGTGCTTTGGCGGCGTCGTGCTGGCGGCCGCTGAGGCTGAACACATACTCGGTGACCTGGTCGACACCGTCTTCACCAATCGCGCCACCCCAGGCCGGCATCACACCAGTGCGCCCGTGGGTGATCGAGGCCTTGATAGCTTCGGCGGTGCCGCCGTACAGCCAGTCCGCATCCGCCAGGTTGGGGAACCCGTAGCTTCCCCGCCCATCGCTGCCGTGACACACCGAACAGTTGTTGTTGAACAACCGCTGTCCCATTTTCATCGCATCCGGGTCGCTGATAATTTCCTCGATCGGCATATCGCGATATTTCGCGTAGACGGGGGCATAGCGTTGCTCGGCGCGGTCGACATCCCGCTCCCACTCGCCCGCGGAAGTCCATCCCAGAAAACCCTTAAAGTTGCCAAAGCCCGGATATAACAGAATATAGATCACCGCAAAGATGGCGGTGATCATGAACATATTGAACCACCAGGACGGCAGCGGATTATCGTATTCCTCGATGCCGTCATAGCTGTGCCCGGTGGTGGATGGCTGGCCCTTTTCCGCGGCTTGTTTGGCGTCAGTTACCTCGATCCGACGGGTCGCCAGCAGCAACCACACTGACCCGCCCAATACGATTAACGTCATGACAATTACCCAGATACTCCAGAAAGTACTCATATGCTCTTCTCTTCTGAACCCGAACCCGGCTGCTCGTTAGATGCTTGCTCTTCGGCAGGGGGCTCATCCGCAAAAGGCAAATTTGCCGCCTCGTCAAAATCACTTTTCTTGCGGGCTATGTAAACCCACCAGCACAAACCGATGAAGGCGATGAACGCCAGAACCGTGCCTATTCCTTGTAGTGTGTCCTGTTCCATATCAACGCTTGTGCTTCAACAGTGTGCCCAACTGCTGCAGGTAGGCGACCACGGCTTCAGCTTCACTGACACCGGCGACCGCCTGCTGGGCATTGGCCATATCGTCGTCGGTGTAGGGTACGCCCACCAACCGCAACGCCTGCATTTTTGCCGCGGTGCGCTCACCGTCGAGTTGCTTTTCAAACAACCAGGGAAACGACGGCATATTGGACTCGGGCACCACATCGCGGGGATTGTACAAGTGCGCCAGATGCCAGGCGTCGCTGTAGCGCTCTCCAACCCTCGCCAGGTCGGGACCCGTGCGTTTTGAGCCCCACAGGAACGGATGCTCGTAAACGTGTTCACCGGCGACGCTGTAATGGCCGTAGCGCTCGGTCTCGGCGCGCAACGGCCGAACCATCTGAGTATGACAGACGTTACACCCTTCACGGATGTAGATATCCCGCCCTTCCAGCTGTACCGCGGTCAACGGCTTCAAGCCTTCCAGAGGTTCGGTAGTCTCGCTCTCGAAAAACAGCGGAACAATCTGCGCCAAACCACCGAAGCTGATCGCCACCAACATCAGCACAATCATCAGGCCGATATTCTTTTCGATAATGTCATGCTTCATGATAG
>JANQKW010000214.1 GCA_028280905.1 Porticoccaceae bacterium | reverse complement strand
AGCCGTGTAGACCCCCGCATCCTAGATCGGGTAGGCCACTCCGGTCAATTCCTCGGATATGCGCCACAGGTTAGTTGCGGCCTCCATATCCTTCGCCGGTCTGGCAAACTGGACCTTTCGCGCGGATTTTGATACCTCGCCCATGCTGACCGGACCATAGATCTCATCTCCGTTGACGCTCGGGTCAGTGGCCGCCATCAGGGTCGGCAACGCGCCTTGCAGCGGTGTGTTAAGGATCGGAAATAAACGAAAGAACGGCGCGACGAGTTGGAACCATGCGCCAAAATCCCGGGATAATTCCGTGTCCGCAATCCCCGGGTGACATGCCACGGAAATAACCTCGGCGTTGGCTTCCGTTAAGCGCCTTTGCAACTCGCGGGTAAATAGCGCATTGGCCAGCTTGCTCATTCTGTATCGCGCCATGGCGTCATAGCTGCCGTCACATTGGATATCGTGAAAATCAATTTTTCCCGTTTTATGGGCAAGGCTGGTAACCGTGACTACCCGGCCTTCGGCTTGCGTGAGAATTTTCGGCAGTAGCAAGCCCGTTAAGGCAAAGTGTCCCAAATGATTGACGCCGAACTGTGATTCAAAACCATCGGCTGTGCGAGACAGCGGCGGGATCATGATTCCCGCGTTGTTAATCAGAATATCCAATCGGTCTTCACCGTTCACCTGATCGGCAGCCCCACGTATCGAGTCCAGGCTGTTGAGATCCAGCGCAACGATTTCCACGTCCGCCTGCGGCGCTTCGTCCAGGATCTGTTGTCTGGCGCTTTGCGCCTTCTCCGGCGAGCGGCAACCGATAAGAACCCGCGCACCATTGATTGCCAACACCCTGGCTGTTTCATATCCGATTCCGGTATTTGCGCCGGTTATTAAAACGGTTTTTCCGGATTGATCGGGAACGTCGGATTCGTTGTACATTATTCTATAACTCCCAAGAAACGGTCGCGCTCAGCGGTCGGCAGTTAGATACGTCATTCGAGAATATTAGCATAGTCGTCCGCAAATATTTCGCGGCCTATAATCATTTTCATAACCTCGGAACTGCCGGCTAAAATCCGGTTTACCCTGGCCCCGGTGAACAGCCCACAAATCGGGTATTCCTGCATGTACCCGGCGCCACCATGCATTTGTACCCCCAAATCCAGCATTTCCCATTCAACTTCACTGCACACCAACTTGGCTTTTGCCGCCTGCACCGCGGTGAGTTTACCAAGGTTGTGGCTGGCGACGCACTGGTCAATGTAGGCTTGCGCAACGTCGATTTTCGCATCCATTTCCGCCATGCTGAACTCGGTGTTCTGAAATGTCGACAGCGGCTTGCCGAACACCTTGCGCGTCATCACAAACTCGCGAGTCAGGTTAAATGCGTGCCTGGCGTTGGCGATAAACTGCGTGCCGGCAATCAAACGCTCTTCCGCCAGGCCGTGCATCAAGTGGTAGAAGCCCTTGCCGTACTCGCCCAGAATGTTGTCTTTGGGAATGATCACGTTATTGAAGAACAGCTCGGCAGTGTCCTGCGCCTTGAGGCCCATCTTGTCGAGATTGGCGCCTCGGTCGAAACCCGTCATGCCGCGCTCGACCACGCATAGGGCCATGGCATGGGCGTTGTTTCCGGGGTCCGTTTTGGCCGCGACTATCACCAGGTCGGCGTTAATGCCATTGGATATATAGATCTTTGAGCCGTTGAGCACATAGTGGTCGCCTTCGGGTTGCAGTGTGGTGCGCATACCCGACAGGTCGCTGCCGGCATCCGGCTCGGTCATCGCCACCGCTAATATCTTCTCGCCGGCGACACAGGGCGGCAGAAAGCGTTGCTTTTGCTCTTCGGTGCCGAAATTTTCAAAGTAGGGGCCAACCAGCCGGCTGTGCAATGTGTTGAACCATTCCATGCATCCCGCGCGAGCGGACTCTTCGATGATGATCTGCTCGTAGCGGAAATCCTTATCACCCATACCGCCATATTTTTCATCGGGCCAGATCATCAAGAATCCCTGGTCGCCGGCTTTCTTAAAGATTTCGCGATCAACAATGCCCTGCTCCTGAAAGCGGGTCATATGGGGCGCCACTTCCGTTTCGAGAAACCTGCGGTAGGCTTCGCGAAACATGGTTTGTTCTTCAGTAAAATGCCTCATTTCACAATCTCCTAAATACCAAGAATACATGCGCCGACCGGTAATAGTGGCGCCAGTGATTATACGAAACTTTGATTTACAATAATGGCGGAGAAGCAGCTAAATAAACATGGCAGAGTCGACATATAAACAGGCATTTACTTACACCTATTTCGGATGCCGGTAGCATAAGCGACCAGTTTGCTAATCTCTGTGGACGATTTAACGCCTTGCGTAATGCCCCCAGCCAGGGGCTGTTTATCCCCGCGGCCCGGAGATTGTAAGCACTTTTTAGGGTTCCCGGCCGTTATTCGGGAACCGGTATAGCACGTTGGTTAAAGATTAGCTTTTTAATGGCTTCGATTTCTTCGGCGGTGAAGTCACTCGGGTTAACTTGCAGGTCACTGCCCGCCGCCATGCCGCGTTGCACTGCTTGCCGTTCGGAAACTTCGTCGAACCAGCGCTTAAGATGTTTAAATTCGCTCAGTTCCAGGCCGTGGTTTTCCCAACTTGCGGTCCACGGGTAGCAAATCATATCGGCGATGGTGTATTCGTCAGCGGCAAGATAGTTGCGATCATGCAGCCGGTAGTTCAACACCCCGTACAGCCGGTGAGCTTCATCGGAGAAACGCCGTTGGGCGTAACTTAAATCACCGACGTCCCCGGTCATTTGCGCGTAGTGCAAAAAGTGCCCGGCTTCGCCCAGCTTTGGCCCCTGGTTGGCCATTTGCCAGAGTAGCCACTGGGTTACTTCATAGCGGGCTCGCAGATCCTTTGGCATAAACCGCCCGGTCTTCTCAGCGAGATACAACATGATAGCTCCGGATTCAAAAATCGTCAGTGGCTCTCCGCCGTCAATGGGGTCATTGTCCACCATCACCGGCATCCTGGCATTTGGATTCATCTTCAGAAATTCAGGGGCCAATTGTTCACCGGTTGAGATGGACAGCGGAACGATCCGGTAGTCCACACCGGCTTCCTCCAGGTGAATAGTGACTTTCTTGCCGTTGGGCGTGGGCCAATAATAAAGGTCAATCATTTGTCGGGTCCCCCATATAACTGTGTTTGGTTAAATCGGCGTTCAGCACGGCGGCATTGCTTAGCCGCCGCGAGTAAACAGCCGGCAACTTTACTTGAATTTGAGCGAACGTTCAATTTAAAATTGACCGACTGCTTATATCTGTCCGATTTTTATGGTGAATCCTGTTAAGTACGACCGCACCCAAGTGGTCAATCGCGCCTGCCAGTTGTTTTGGCAAAAGGGCTTTTATGGGACCTCAACAAGGGATTTACAGGCCGAATTGGATATGCGGCCCGGCAGTATTTACGCGGCATTCGGCAGCAAGGAAGGCTTGTATAAGGAAGCATTGCTAGCCTACGCAGACACTATGAAAGAAAAGTTGCAGGCTTGTATTGAATCCGAAGCATCTATCCTAGCCGGGCTGGAGGCTTTTTTACGGCAGATACTTGTCGCCGACAGGGATAAGATGGGCAGCGAAGTGTGCATGTTTGCCCGCGCCCAAACCGAATTGTTGAGCGAGCAGTCGGAACTCAAGGCCACCTGCGGTGCGATATCGAGTGAATCTGAAGCTTACGCGGCCGACCTCTTTGAACAGGCCCAGAAGGCCGGTGAGATATCGGGTAACCTGACGCCGATCGAGTATGCCCGCTATTTCGATATTCAACTTAATGGATTGAGAGCCTATATGTTGCGTTGCCAGGACAATCAGATAGTGGATGGTTTGATCAAACAGGTATTCCGGATAATGCGAAATCTATAGCTTTTTCCTGTCGTCCTTATGCGCATTTTTATTATTCTACTGATTCTGTCCTTCGTTTTATTTGCCTATCCCGTTTGGCGGCTGGGTGAATGGTTACAGCTCCCGACAATGGTAAACCTGGCTATCACCACGCCGCTATTTCTGTCGCAGTTTATTGTGCGTTTTGGCCTGCGCCACAGCAGGGGGCGGCTGGTTTACGCGGTTCGTGGCGCCGCTGATTTTTTTCTCGGTTTGTCACCGGTAATTCTGCTGCAGGTATTGATCGCGGAATTTTGTCTGGCGGTGTTTGAATTACCTACGTCGGGCGTGGCACTCTTTATTTTGGCAACCACGGCCGTCGCCGGAATCTGGGGGCTGATAAAAGCCTGGCGCCCGGCCATAGTCACGGTGTCGCTGTCGTCAAAAAAGCTCACTCGCCCGCTGCGTTTCGCACAAATTTCAGACGTGCATATCGGTTCGCGAACATCGCGTTTTCTCGGTAAGGTTATCGACTCGGTTAACCGGCAGGCTCCCGAGTTCCTTTGTATAACCGGTGATTTTATCGATCAGTCCGGCGTGTCTAAAGAAAAGCTGCAAGCGCTTTCGAAATTCAAGGGGCCGATTTATTACTGCACCGGTAATCACGAACGCTACGAAGACCTGGAACAAATCATTAGCCGATTGGAATCGCTAGGTGTCGAAGTCTTGCGGAATCGCGCGATTGAAACGAGCGAACTGCAGATTATCGGGGTTGAAGACAGTAATGCAGCCGACCAGGTGCGGCGCGTTTTGCCATTTATCGATGTGCGCAAAGACCGCTATTCGATTTTACTTTATCACCGTCCCCAGGGCCTGGAAGCAGCTGGCGATCACGGTATTGATTTAAAGCTGTCCGGCCACACCCACAATGGCCAGGTCATGCCTTTTCATCTGGCCGTTAAACGCGTCTACGAATACACCCAAGGCTTGTACCGCCACGGGGAAACCTACTTGTATGTTAATCAAGGAACGGGTACCTGGGGGCCCACCTTGCGCTTGGGCAGCCAAAGCGAAATAACGCTGTTTGAGATTTCAGCGGAGTAAATCCCACCGCTTCGTCGAGAGTCGCTAATCAGGTGCCGCAAAAAGTCGCCGCCACTATTTCGTCGACGGCGGGTGGTTTAGCGTATTTGTTGTCGGACGCGTCATAGTCGTACGGATTTTCCAACACCTCGACCAACCGGTTGAACGGATGAAAATCGGATTCCCTCACCGCTGAGTCTATCACCTGCTCGATTAAGTGGTTGCGCGGAATTATCGCCGGGTTGGCCAGGTACATATCACTGTAATCAACTCTCGCGGCATGGTTTTCTTCTTGCAATCGCTGCCGCCATTGCTGTAACCAGGGCGCAAAAGCCGGCGGCAATTCGAAGGGCACCGCGGTTCTTTTTTGCGGGTTCCGCTGGTTGGCGAGATCGGATAAATGGCGAAATGTCAGTGTGAAATCAGTTTTTTCCCGAGCCATTATTTCCAGCAGATCGGCGGCGAGAGTGTCGTCGGCCTCTGACAAACCGGGTAAACCCAGCTTTTTGTTGATGCCCTTTGCGTAGGCTTCGGCATAGCGTTCGGGAAAGCGATCTATCGACTGTTGGGCAAGCTCGGTTGCCCTGGCTTCTTCCCCGTCCATATTCTCTTCCCCCGCTATCAGCGGGACCAGCGACTGGGCCAGCCAGGTAAGATTCCAGTTGGCGATGTAGGGTTGGTTGCGATAGTCGTAGCGTCCCTGAACATCGATGGAGCTATAACAGGTTTTGTCCATGTGGCCGTCCATAAAGGCGCAGGGTCCGTAATCAATCGTTTCTCCCGAAACCAGCATATTATCGGTGTTCATTACCCCGTGAATAAAGCCCACCAGTTGCCATTGGGACAACAGCTCGGCTTGCCTTTCTATTACCCGGTCGAGCAGCGCTAAGTAGCGATTCCGGGAGTCGGCGACAGCTTGATAGTGGCGGCTT
The DNA here is from genome assembly GCA_028280905.1 of Porticoccaceae bacterium. Lineage (GTDB taxonomy): Bacteria > Pseudomonadota > Gammaproteobacteria > Pseudomonadales > Porticoccaceae > JANQKW01. The sequence goes on along the minus strand of JANQKW010000214.1, from coordinate 991 downwards.
ATCACGTGGTCGGCCAGTTGGCGCAGCGCCTGGGTGTCGCGTCGCGCCAGAAAATATTGAAAGGTGCCAATGCGGATATGACTTTCGGCGACGCGCGTGAGAATGCCCCCCGGCAGCGGCCGATCCCGGAACACGGTTTCACCGGTGGTGACCGCCGCAAGACTTCGGGTGGTGGATATTCCCATCGCGGACATGGCTTCGCTGACGAGATACTCGCGCAACACCGGGCCTATCGGTGAGCGCCCGTCGCCGTTGCGGGAGTAGGGGGTGGTGCCGGCGCCTTTTAACTGAATGTCATAGCGCTTGCCATCCACGCCAAGGGTTTCACCCAGCAATATCGCCCGGCCGTCGCCGAGACCCGGATTCCACTGGCCAAACTGATGTCCGCCATAGACGGTTGCAATGGGTTGTGCGCCTTCGGGAATCCGATTGCCGGCCAATACCTCGACGCCTTCTTTTGACGCTAACCAGTCTGCGTCGATTCCCAACAGTGTTGCCAGTTTGCGGTTAACCCTAATTATCCGCGGTGCCGAAACGGGTGTCGGCAGTTGCCGCGTATAGAACAACTCCGGTAGTTCTATATAGCTGTTGTCAAAATTTAGCGTAAGAGCCTGATTCACTTGCCTGGATCCGGATTAGTGTCATTGAGTTAGCTTAACTTACCACAGGTTTAGACAGCGGGAATACCGTTTTCTCCTGATGTGTATTGAGTTAGTCTTTTGTAACGTAAAGGCCGGAAGAAGGTCTTACGTTAGCCGGCAGCTTGGTGCCAATAACGGACGTTTTTAGGTCGGAGCCAGATTCCCGTCCCGCCAGGGGAGGTTTATCCGTGACCGGCCGTTAAGTTTGCAAAATTGCCGGCGCTGCGGTAACTCGCTGTTGCTCAAACAGTCCTCGCGACACCCCCGACAATTTTGCAAACTTAAAACACGGCCTGATTGGTCCCGGATAAACCTCCCCTGTCGGGACTCAGGGCGTCACAAGTAGCAAC
>JANQKW010000021.1 GCA_028280905.1 Porticoccaceae bacterium | reverse complement strand
TCACAGCTAGCACGGCCTAAGCGGGTGTCTAGGAATCTCTTTTGAGACCCTCGTCGACAGGGATGTCGACGCGGAGCTTACAGGGATGTATTCACAGCGAGTCTCAAACACTGTTCCCAGATGGCCGCGGGACAGTGGCACCAAACTAAGACGAGATATTGGCACAGTGCTGCTGCCGGGCCGTATTGACACCATTTATGGAAGATGTCTGATCAAGTGCAAGGTATTGCCTAAATGCACCTTCTGGTCATTTACCGACAAACACCGGTTTTTCTTTATTGAAAAACGCCTTTCTAGCCGTTTCGTGGTCCTCGGTGGCAATGGTGATGTTCTGGGTGCTAGCCTCCAGATCAATCATCGCATCCAGGTCGGCTTCCTGCGCTCTCTTCAGTAACTGCTTATTGTACTTCTGGGCCAGAGGCGCGCCTTCAGCCAAACGCTCAGCCCAGCCTTGCGCCGCGCTCATCAGTTCATCGGCAGGCACCAGCTTGTTGATCAACCCAAGGGAAAGGCATTCCTGCGCCGGTACTTTCTGCGCTTCAACGACAATTTCCATGGCTTTCTTGTAGCCGAGCTTACGCACCAGGTGGTAGCTGGCGCCGCCATCCACTACCAAACCAATCCCGGCGAAAGCAAGAAAGAAATAACCATCGTCGGCCATTACGATCAGGTCGCAAGTCATCGCCACAGCCGCACCTATGCCCGCGGCGGCGCCTTTGATTGCCGAGATAAACAGTTTGTCGGAACCGTCAATGGCTTTGAGTAAGGGTTTGTACTCCTTGAGTATCGTCTGTTCAATAGTGGGATGGTTGCCCAGCCCGTCCGCCAGGTCGTGTCCGGCTGAGAAGCCTCGCCCTTCGCCGCCGAGGACCACCACCCTCACACTGCTGTCGGTGTTGGCCCGTTCTATGGCTGCCGATAAATCCAAACGCAATTGTGTGTTAAAGGAGTTCAACGCATCCGGGCGATTCATTGTGATTGTCGCCACATGGCCGCTCTGGCTATAGTTTACAGTTTCCAATTTGCTCATCTCATTCTATTCATGTTAACACGCCATTTTCCCGCAACTGGTCAATAGCGGCTTGATCGAAACCCAAGTCCGCCAGTACGGATTCCGTATCGCTGCCTTCGCTGTGCGGCGGCTCGGGCTGCCCACAGTCGCTACGGCTGAATTTCGGCGCGGGGCCAGGTTGGGTCATCCCGTTGATGGTAATGTAGGTTTGCCTGGCTTGGTTGTGGGGGTGTTCCGGCGCCTCGGTATAGTCCAGAACCGGCGCGCAGCAGGCGTCGCTACCCTCAAATATTGCCGCCCATTCATCACGGGTTTTCGTTTTAATGACCTTTTTCAGCTCAGCCTTCATTTCAGGCCACTTTTCAACATTGTTCTGATCGCCGAAAAACTGCTTGTCAAGGCCCGCCTTCTCGATGAACTCGGCATAGAATTGCGGTTCGATCGGCCCCGTCGAGATAAAGCGATTATCGGCGGTTTCGTAGACGTCGTAGAAAGGCGCGGCGCCGTCCAGCAAGTTCGACTGACGGCTGTTTTGCCACTGCCCCAGATTTGCCATACCGTGGAACATTGACATAAGGCTGGCGGAACCGTCGGTTATGGCTGCATCCACCACCTGCCCTTTGCCGGACTGCCGGGCGTCCAGCAACGCAGCCAGAATACCCATTACCAGAAACAGGCTGCCCCCCGCATAGTCCCCGATCAGGTTGAGCGGCACCGCGGGCTTGCCCTTGTCGCCTATTGCCGCCAGCGAGCCGGTCAACGATATATAGTTAATATCATGTCCCGCTGTGTGGGACAGCAGCCCGGTCTGCCCCCAACCGGTCATCCTTCCGTAAACCAGCGCTGGGTTGCGCGATAAGCAGACGTCAGGGCCAAATCCCAACCGCTCCGTTACGCCCGGTCTAAACCCCTCAAACAAAACGTCCGCCTGCTCTACCAGCTTTAAAAGAGTTTCCAGACCCTGTTCTGACTTCAGGTTTAAAGCAATGGATTTTTTGCCGCGGGAATTCGGATCGAACGCAGACGGATTGGCAATACTGGAAGGCTTCGATGACCGCTCAACGACTATCACTTCCGCGCCCATATCCGCCAACAGCATCCCCGCGTAAGGTCCGGGGCCAATGCCCTTCATTTCAATTACTTTTATTCCAGCCAGAGGCCCCATAATATTTACCTTTGATATTGACAACTGATAACTGCTACTTAGGCTGCATCCTGATGCCTGCGTCCATGCGGATGCATTCGCCGTTGGTGTAGTCATTCTCCACAATGTACTGGGAGAGGTGGGCTATCTCGTCCGGCTTACCGAGCCGCTTCGGATACAGAGGGCTGGCCGCCAGGCTGTTGTAGGCCGCCTCGGGCAGGGAATCAAACAGTGGCGTGTGGATCAGCCCCGGCACTATGGTGTTAACCCGTATGCCGAGGTTTGACAAATCGCGGGCGATCGGCAACGTCATGCCGACTATGCCGCCCTTGGAGGCGCTGTAAGCGGCTTGTCCAATCTGCCCCTCGTAGGCGGCGATCGAGGCAGTGTTAATAATCACGCCGCGTCCCGCATCCTCGGTTACCGGCTCCTGGGTCGCCATCTGAGCGGCGACCAGCCGCAAAACATTGAAGGTTCCAATCAGGTTGACGTCGATAACCTTCTTGAACATGTCCAACGGGAAAGGGCCGTCCTTGCCAATGGTTTTGCAGGCGTTACCGATACCCGCATAGTTGTTACAAATATGAATGGCGCCAAACTTCTCGACAACACCCTCAATGGCGGCCTGCACTGCGGACTCGTCAACCACGTTGACATTGAAATAGGCGACACCGTCCCCCAACTCTTCAACCAGTGCATTGCCGCGCTCGTCATTCATATCGAAAATTGCCACTTTGGCGCCCGCGCTCGCGTAACGACGTACCGTCGCCTCACCCAGACCGGACGCACCGCCGGTGACGACCGCAACCTTACCCTGAATTTCCATAATGCTTTTTGACCTCTAATCTAAATTGCTAGTGTATTTTTCCGTGAAAATATCACGGCCGATAATATGTTTCATCACTTCAGAGCTGCCCGCCAAGATGCGGTTGACACGAGCGTCGGTAAACATGCGGCAAATGGGATACTCCTGCATATAACCGGCGCCGCCGTGCAATTGTACCCCCAAGTCCACCATTCGCCATTCCACTTCGCTCGCCTGCAGTTTGGCTTTGGCGGCTTTGTTGGCGGTCAACTTGCCGTCGTTGTGCAATGCGACACAATGATCAACAAAGGTTTCCATGACTTCAATTTCGGTGTCCATTTCCGCCATTTTAAACTGGGTGTTCTGCAACCCCGACAGGGTGCCGCCGAACAGTTTTCGCTCCATGGCAAACTGGCGGGTCACATTGAAAGCGCGGCGCGCATTGGAGACAAACTGCGTTGCGGCAATCAAGCGCTCTTCGGCGAGTCCTTCCATCAAATAGTAAAAGCCCTTGTCCGGAGCACCGAGCAGGTTTTCCTTGGGAATCTTAACGTTATTAAAGAATAACTCGGCGGTATCCTGGGCTTTCATACCCATTTTTTCCAAGTTTCTTCCCCGCTCAAAGCCTTCCATACCCCCCTCGACCACGCACAATCCCATCGCATAGGGGTTGTTGTCCGGATCGGTTTTTGCCGCCACTACGATAGTGTCCGCGTTAATGCCGTTGGAGATATAGGTTTTCGAGCCGTTTAGCAGGTAGTGATCGCCCATATCCTTCAAGGTGGAGCGGATACCCGCCAGGTCACTGCCCGCATCCGGTTCGGTCATGCCCACCGCCAGGATTTTTTCCCCGCTTATCGCACCGGGCAGAAAGCGCTGCTTTTGCTCTTCGGTACCCAGCTTTTCAAAATAGGGGCCGACCAGACGGCTGTGCAACGTATTGAAAAACTCGAAGCAGTCGGCGCGAAAGGTTTCCTCAATGATGATTTGCTCATAGCGGAAGTCTCTATCTCCCATGCCGCCGTACTGCTCTTCCGGCCAAATCATCAGGAAGCCCTGTTCCCCGGCTTTGCGAAACGCCTCGCGGTCGACGATACCCGCTTCGCGCCAGGCCGGCATACTGGGCGCTATTTCCTGCTCCAGGAAACGGCGGTAG
>JANQKW010000020.1 GCA_028280905.1 Porticoccaceae bacterium | reverse complement strand
CGTCTGGGGACAGTGTTTGAGACCCTCACCGGCAGGGATGCCGGTGCGGAGCTTACAGGGATGTATTCACAGCGAGTCTCAAACACTGTCCCCAGATGGACGCGGGCTAGTGGCACCAACCCAAGACAGCAAACATCTCATATCGGCACAATAGTGTCGGTAAGGCCTTACCGGAATTTTTAACGAAAGATGGTTGATTAAGCACAAGCAAATACAGTTAATGAAACTGCACCCATCCCCGATAGCCCCCTTTCGTGAAATATCTGCATCAGGTGATATAATGCGCGCCTTTTTAGCCCGCATTGCCCATTACATGCCTTGCGGGCGTCAGTGGGATTCTTATGAGCGAACAACATCCAGCAGGCAAAACCGGCTCCCAGCGGCGCAGGCGAACGCGCAGCGCGGGTAAATCTGAGCCTGCATGGGATATTTCACAATTTGATGTGGTTCCCGATAAAGGAAAAGTCAGGTTTCATGACCTGGGGTTGCCCGATGAGTTGATGCACGCCATTGCCGATCTCGGTTTCCAGTACTGTTCGCCAATCCAGGCGCACTCGCTTCCGTTCTCGTTGCGCGGCCACGATGTGGTTGGCCGGGCGCAAACCGGCACCGGTAAAACCGCCGCATTCCTGGTGACGATAATCTGTGATCTGCTCAATCACCCGATTGAAGAGCAGCGCTATGCAGGTGAGGCGCGCAGCCTCATTATTGCGCCTACCCGCGAGCTGGTCATGCAGATTGCCGAAGACGCCCGTGCGCTGACCAAATATACGAATCTGCAGGTGCATACCCTGGTGGGCGGAATGGACTACGACAAGCAGCGCAAGCGCCTGCACCAGAACTATTGCGATATTTTGGTGGCAACGCCGGGGCGGCTGCTGGACTTCTGTGGCAGCCGGGATGTGTACCTGGATCAGGTCGAAGTGCTGGTGGTGGATGAGGCGGACCGGATGCTGGATATGGGGTTTATTCCGCAGGTAAGGCGGATAATTCGACAGACGCCGCGCAAGGAGTCGAGGCAAACTCTGTTGTTTTCGGCCACTTTTACCGACGACGTATTAAACCTGGCTGAACAGTGGACTACCGAGCCGACCCGCGTTGAAATCGAGCCGGAGCAGGTGGCAACCGATGCAGTGGACCAGAAAATCTATATCACCTCGACCGATGACAAGTTCGCGCTGTTAAAGAATATTCTGTCAACACCAGATGTGGATAGCGTGATTGTTTTCGCCAATCGTCGGGATCAATGCCGAAGGCTCCACGAGAAGCTGGAGCGATTGGGTTTCAAGACCGGGTTGTTGTCGGGGGATATCCCGCAAAACAGACGCATACGCACGCTTGAGAACTTTAAATCCGGCAAGCTGAAGGTGTTGGTTGCGACGGATGTGGCCGGCCGCGGTATTCATATTGACGGCATCAGCCACGTTATCAACTACACGCTGCCGGAGGAACCGGATGACTATGTGCACCGCATCGGTCGCACGGGCCGCGCAGGGAAGTCCGGTGTTTCCATTAGTTTTGCCTGTGAAGATGACGCCTTCCGGCTGGAACCCATTGAAGAACTGCTGGGCACCAAGCTACAGTGTGAGCAACCTGAGCTATAACAGATTATCGCTCCGACAGGTTGCCCTCAGAATCACGCAGTCGATCATTCCACAGCAGTGTGGCGCCGATAACCGAGGCCGGTATCGTCAGCATGTTTAGCACGGGTATGCTGGTTGCGAGCAAGACGCCGCCGCCAAAGCCGATAGAGGATAGCCTGGTATCCGCCGCCTGTCGGCGCAATTCGCGAAAGGACAGTTGGTGGTTATCCGCCGGGTAATCCAGATATTGCAGTGACAGCGACCAGCTCCCCCACAGAAAAGTGATAACCGGGGCGGCGATATTCAGCACCGGAATAAATGACAGCACCAGGGCGGCCAATAGCACGCCGATAATCCTCGGTAAAAAATAGCCGAGTTTTACCAACTCGCGACCCACACTTCTGCCTGCGACAGCGATGAGTGCGCGCCAAGAGAACGGCTCGCTGTTTGTTGTTTGGTAGGCGAGAGACTCAACGCGCTCCGACAATAAACCGTAAAACGGCGAGGCAATTAAATTGCCCACCAGCGCAAAACAGTAGCCGTACAGCAGTAGCATCATTGCCCCGAACAGCAGCCACAGTATCCAGCTTATAAATTCCAGCCACTGAGGCACGTATGACATCATTTTGTCCATGGCCGCGCTAAAACTATCCACAGCGTAGATGCCCAAGCCGACAAACAGTAGTAGGTTTAACAAAAGCGGGAAAACAATAAAAGGTCGAACCTCTTTATGGGACAGCAGCGAAAAGCCCTTCAGCAGGTAAATGGGGCTTATCGCGTTGCCTTGTGCCGGTTGCTGGTTCATCATGTCGGTATACGGAGTACTAGCTCGCTCGGTCAATTACAAAAAATTTACGGTTGCTACTGGTTCGGGTGATATACAATCCAGTAGATTACCTAGGTCGGCGGTGTCCGACTTGCGGAGTCTTACTGATCGATGTGGAACTATAGCAGGAGCTTACGATGAAATCCCTATTCAAGGTGCTTGCCGGTCTGGTTGTTGTGTTGGCCCTAGTGGCGGTGTTGTTGCTAACCAATCTCGGCAGCGGTATAAAGGCGCTGGTCGAAGAGTTGGGGCCGCAGTTCGTGCAGGCGGATGTAAAGCTCGACCAGGTGGACCTTTCGCTCAGTTCGGGCGAGGGGAGTTTAAAAGGCTTGACCGTGGGCAATCCCACCGGTTTTACCTCCGCCAATGCCTTCAGCCTGGATGAGATAGCGCTGGCGATTCAGCCGGACACCATAACCACTGACACCATTGTTATTAACAGCATCAGGATTATTGCGCCGGAAATTACCTACGAATCCGCTAAAGGGGGCAGCAATATCGATCAGTTGCAAAAAAACGTTGAGCAGGCCGTCGAGCGGTTGGCTGGCGGCGGGGCGGCTGCTGAAAGTGAGGCGCCCGAATCGTCAAGCAAAAAACTGATTATCCGTGATTTCCTGATCAGAGACGGCAAGGTGCGCTACAGTAACCCGCTACTGGGCAGCGAAACCGTCGATGTTGCCCTGCCCACTATCCGACTCACCGGCATAGGCGAAAAATCGGGCGGTGCAACGGCCGTGGAGGTGGTTAACCTGGTGTTGGCCTCCATCAACAAACAGGCGGTGGGTGCGATTGGCCAGGCCGGCCTGCTGGAAGACGCCGCAAAGGGCGCCATTGAAAAGGGTAAGGCCAGGTTGGAAGAAAAGCTTGGCGGATTTAAGGGCTTGTTAAAAAAAGACAAGGATTGAGTTCAATTTGACGCCGCCCGGCGCTGCAGCCCGGACAGTAGCTTCCAGATTGCCATGCCGATTAACAGGCCTATGCCGTTGGCCGCCATATCGTAGGTTTCGAAATGGCGGCTCGGCACCAGCAATTGGCCAAATTCTAACGCCACGGAAACGCTGAATAGCGACAGCCACAATATCCCCGCGCTGGGGAACAGCGGAAAGGCGATTCTGGCGGAAATGGCGAGGCAGGCATAGGCGACAAAATGCAGCAGTTTATCGTCGGCAGGCGGCTTGGCGCCTTCCGGCTGTGCAAATAGGCTGGCCGCCACTATACAAGCCAACAGTACCCAAAATTGCAGTGTGCGGAGCTTTCTGCTCATGCGTTTGGCGCAATGCTAGCGGACGATTTTAGTGATTTTTGACCCCTCAAGGGTGAGGTTCACCATCAGCCCCTTGTTGGAGAAGATAAAACCGATAATTGGCTGCTTGAGGGTGTTGCTGTCAAGTTTGCCGCCAGCGCCCAATGTTGCAATCGCGACACTGCCGTCCACGCCGGCTTCCCAACCTTCGCTATTGCGGAATTTTTGCAGGGATTCATCCGTCATAAACAGGATAATCTCCGACTTGCGTTGAATTCCCGCCTGCAGGCCGATGGAGGCGGCGGCGATACTGTAGTAGTCCACCGTCTGTCCGTTTATCTTTAAGACGCCCTCACCGTACTCAGCGCCGGCGATAAAGCCGCCTTTGTGGATTCTGGGGAATACCAGCACGCCTTTGGCCCGCTGGGACAGCTGCTTGCCCGCCTGGGTCTGCGCGTAAAAATCCTGAATAGCTTCACTTACGTAGGCGTCAATTTCCTGCTTGGTAAGGGCGGAGGCGTTAAGTGTCACCAGCAGCAGGCTGAAGGCGGCTAACCATGATTTTTTCATTTTGTGTAATCCTGAGCGGTCTTTGTTAAGTCGGGTTCAGCATACCAGATTATCTAGTCGGTCGCCCGGTATGGTAACAGCGGTCTAACCTGGTCGATATAACGCAGATTTCGCTGCTGTTCCTGATTGAGGAAATCGGCTATCGCGGCGGCAAACTGCGGATTAGCTATCCAGTGAAGAGAATGTGTGGTGATGGGCTCAAAACCGCGGGTTATTTTGTGTTCTCCCTGCGCGCCCGCGTCGAACTTTCGCAGACGTTTGGCAATCGCCAGCTCAATGCCCTGGTAATAACAGAGTTCGAAGTGCAGGTGCTCGAACTCTCCGCGGCTACCCCAGTAGCGGCCGAAAAGCGTTTGATCGTCAAAGAAATAAAGCGCACAGGCAACCGGTTGATCGTTTTCAAAGGCGACAGCCATGGCGATTTGTTCCGGCATACGGGTGGCTACCTGGTCGAAGAAGTCCCGGTTGAGATAGCCGGCAACGCCGCTGCGCTTCAGGTAAGTGCGGGTGTAGACAAGATAGAAAAAATCCCATAACTCGCTGGAAATTCGTGCGCCTTCATATCGCTTGATCTGCAAATTCTGCTCCGCGATTTTGCGCCTCTCCCTGTTGATCATTTTGCGTTTTCTGGAATTCAGCGCCCCGAGGAAATCGTCGAATTCGCTATAGTCGCGATTAAACCAG
>JANQKW010000004.1 GCA_028280905.1 Porticoccaceae bacterium | reverse complement strand
GTATGGACTCGCAGCGGCCTGGTCCCTGGCATGGGCGAATACGCCGGTATTTTCAGTTATTTTGCGTAAAGCCTTTGGCTTTGGTGGCGGCCTGATGGCGGGTTCCTTTGGTGTGCAGACTATGGCGCTGGCCTGGCCTTCGGTGGATTTCGCCTCTTTGCCTTCCGATAGTGCTATTGCAGCTGCACATGCGAAAGAACTGGAGCAGGCAGAAGATCCTGACGCCTTGCGAGAAGAACTGATGCAACAGTACGCCGCCTTTAGCGGCCCCTATCCGGCAGCCGGCATCATGAACATTGATGATGTGATTGACCCTCGCGAAACCCGGTCGCGTTTAATCCAAGCCTTGGAATTATCTATGGCGCGCAGAACGGAAGCTGTCAGTCCCAATGTTCGACATGGTGTGATGCCATAACTTAGGTAGCGTTTACGATGAACACTAAACCCAATGTGCCGGCTGATAATGTATCGCGCAGTTTTGATAAGAAAAGTTACTTACTGTTAGCATTCTTGACCCTCCTCAATTGCCTGAATTTTATTGATCGCCAGCTTATCGCCAGTTTCGCCAATTACATTGTGCCGGATCTGGGTTTGAGCAATACGCAATATGGCTTACTAACCGGCCTGGTCTTTCTCACTTTTTATTCTGTGATGGGTCTGTTTATGGGGTATTTAGCCGACACCATGAACCGTACCCGTTTAATTGCCGGAGCAGTCGCATTCTGGAGTCTGCTTACCGCACTATCGGGTATGGCCAAAGGCTTTATCAGCCTCGCTATTCCCCGTGCCCTGATCGGGGTGGGGGAATCGGCTTTAACGCCGGCGGCGTTGTCATTATTAATGGACAAATTCCCGTCCTCCAAACTGAGCTTTGTATCGAGTATCTACTATCTAGGATTTCCCGTCGGCGGGGGGCTCAGCTTTTTGCTTGTGAGTCACCTTGGGCCCCTTGTTGGCTGGCGCGCGTGCTTCTACGGGCTGGGTGTCATTGGTATCCTGATGGCGGGGATTATGTTGTTATTTAAAAATATTCCCCATCGCCATATAGAGACACAGCAAACAACACAAGGAAAGCTGTCGTTAAAGAGAAGCATTGGTCTGGTGATTACGGAATTTAGACAGTCACCGGCGTTTCGCTATGTTTTACTGGGTTCGATGTTTGCCAATATGGTGTTTGGTGTAGCGAACTTTGATCAACTGTGGCTGGTGCGGGAGAGAGGGTTTGAGCGGGCGGAAATCGCCGGTATAACAGGTTGGATATTTGTCAGCGCCGGCATTATCGGTACGCTGTTGGGGGCCTACGCTGTAGATTATTGCAAGGAGCGCTTTAAGTTGCCTCGCGTACATTTTATTTTCTTTTTGACCTTGGCGTTTTTCCCCTTGTTGTTGGTATACCGCCTGTCCGACGCCGGTAGTGTTTCGTTTTGGTTGGGTTTTTTTTGCACCTTTATTTATATGGGTTTTTATGTGGGGCCATTTTTTTCTGTTATCCAGGAACTGGCTCCGACAAACATTCGGGCAACGATGATCGCGTTCAGTTTATTGTTCTGCAATATTATGGGGCTCGGCTTTGGAAATTTATTCTGTGGTGTGTTGATAGATTGGCTCGCCGTCCGAGATGTAACCCAACCCTATACCGTCGCACTGGTTACGATGACTGTGCTGGCGAATTCCAGTCTTATCTTCTTCTACATAGCAGGCAGATTTATGCGGCCAGCGCAAGTCGGCGATGTCAATGAATAATATAAAAGGGCTATACTGTGGTTAAGATTATCAAGAAGGAAGACATTGATTCATGCAAGGGATATGAAGCTGAACCAACACCCTGGCATACCGTGACGCAAGATCAGATAAATCAGTTTGCCGACTGCACGCTGGATCATCAGTTCATACACGTAGACCCCGAAAAAGCCAAAGAGACCGACTTCGGTTCCACCATCGCCCATGGTTTTCTCACTTTATCCCTGCTTTCTCATTTCGCCGAAAGTTTTTTTGTCGTTATTGAAGGTTATTACATGGGGGTCAATGCCGGTTTTGACAAAGTGAGGTTTATTACGCCGGTGAAGGTCAACAGTCGTATACGCGCCCGCACTAAGGTAATTGACTTTGAAGAAAAAAAGCCGGGCCAGTATCGCCTGGTCACTGAGGTGACCATAGAAATTGAAGGGGAGGAAAAACCCGCGCTGGTTGCCGAGTGGATCACCAGACAGATGGTCAATGAATAAGGGCGGCTATTTGAATTTCCCGAAAAAAACTAAATAGAGAAAAAAGTATGAGTATCAGTTTTAAAGATAAAGTGGCCATTGTTACCGGTGCCGGAAATGGTCTGGGGCGCTCGCATGCCTTGGTGCTGGCCGAACGCGGGGCCAAAGTAGTGGTGAATGATCTCGGCTCGGCCCGCGATGGAGTTGGTGCTTCTTCTGAAGCAGCACTCGAAGTGGTAGAGCTGATCCAGGAAAAGGGAAGTGAGGCAATCGCCAGTGATGCCAACGTCGCCGATTTCGATCAGGTCACTAACATGGTCAAGCAAGCCATGCAGAAATGGGGCCGTGTCGATATTCTGATTAACAATGCCGGGGTGCTGCGAGACAAAACATTCGCGAAGATGTCACTGGACGATTTTAAACTGGTAATGGATGTGCACCTGATGGGTTCTGTCAATTGCACTAAAGCGGTCTGGGATATTATGCGCGGGCAAAACTATGGCCGTATCGTGATGACAACGTCGGCCAGTGGCATGTACGGTAACTTTGGCCAGTCAAACTATGCAGCCGCAAAAATGGCAGTGCTTGGTTTGATGAACACATTGGGCTTGGAAGGTGCTAAAAATAACATCCATGTTAATGCGCTTGCGCCAATAGCGGGCACGCGCATGACTGAAGACCTGATGCCGGAAGAAATTTTCAATCTGCTTAACCCTGAGTCAGTGAGCGCGGGCCTTCCGGCGCTGTGTCATGAAAATGCACCGAATCGCCATATTCTTTGTGCCGGTGCCGGCGGCTTTTCCAGTACGCGTTTATTTGAAACCAGCGGGGTCTTCTTGCCTCCTGATCAGTTATCAACAGAGGCAGTGCTTGAGAGTTGGGAGGCGATTAACAATCTTGACGAGCAGACAGTCATGGACTCAGGCGCCAGGCAAACGGAAAAGTTCCTGGATATGGCGATGGCGCACAAGCAGTCT
>JANQKW010000015.1 GCA_028280905.1 Porticoccaceae bacterium | reverse complement strand
AATTGTCGGGGGTGTCGCGAGGACTGTTTGAGCGACAGCGAGTTACCGCAGCGCCGGCAATTTGGCAAACTTAACGGCCGGTCACGGACAAACCTCCCCCTGGCGGGACGGGATGGTGGCACTAAACTAAAACGTCCAGTGTACGTAGAATCCCTCGGTAAGTCCGGCCTCGCAATAGTCTTTTGCTATTGGCGCCTTATCCTTATGTTGCATATTAACCCGACAATCTTCATCGCCGGGTTAGTAACAGTTTTTCAGAAAACCTTTGAAGGTCAGAGCGAAATTCGCTTTAATCTCGCACCCATGTTGCTGTTCCGGAAACGGCATGGTCGGAAGAGGAGGTTGTGTTTTGCTCGGGAGGGGAGAGTGATGTTTCAGTCATTAGAGAAGGCGGCGCCGGATCAGATTATCGGGCTAATTGCCGCATTTAATCGGGATCAACGACAACAGAAAATAGACCTGGGTGTCGGTGTTTATCAGGATGAATCGGGACAAACGCCGATCATGCGGGCCGTCAAGGAGGCCGAAAACATACTGCTGGAAACCGAGACAACCAAGAGCTATCAGGGAATGGCCGGCGATCCCGTTTTTAACCAATACATCATGCAACTGGTGCTCGGCCAATCACTGAGCGACTCGCTGAGCGTCCGCGCGCGCGCTATCCATACCCCGGGCGGCAGTGGCGCGTTGCGTATTGCCGCGGAGGTAATTGTGCGCGCCGGCGGGGGCGCCAGCGTTTGGGTCAGCTCGCCCACCTGGGTAAATCACACCCCGCTGATCGGCGGCGTTGGGCTGACACTGCGGGAGTACCCCTACTATGACGCCGAGCGCAATCAGCTGGACTTCGAGGCGATGCTGGGTGTTCTCTCTCAGGTGCCGGCAGGTGATGTAGTATTGTTGCACGGGAGTTGTCACAACCCCAGCGGCGCTGATTTGAACCGCGAGCAATGGCTGGCGCTTACCGAACTCGCGCAGCAAAACGGTTTTATCCCGCTTGTCGATTTGGCCTATCAGGGCCTTGGGGATGGCCTGGACGAAGATGCCTACGGCGTTCGGCTGATGGCGGACCAGCTGCCTGAAATGATAATAGCCGTCTCCTGTTCAAAGAACTTCGGTCTGTACCGGGAACGCGCCGGGGCCGCGCTTTTTATTGCCGAGAACGCCGAACAGGTTGACAATGTGGCCAGCCAAGCGATGACCTCGGCGCGTCGGCTGTATTCAATGCCTCCGGCACACGGCGCGGCAATTGTCAGGACAATTTTTGACGAGCCAAGGTTAACGCAGCTGTGGCAGCGGGAACTCCAAGAAGTGCGGACTCGCATTCAATCCATCAGAAGCCAACTGGAGAAACGATTGGTCGAATGCGGCGCGGCGGGTGACTACAGCTTTATAGCGTCTCAAAAGGGCATGTTCTCTTTTCTGGGAATAACGCCCGAACAGGTGAAAAAGCTGCGTGACGATTCGGCTATCTATATGATCGATTCGAGCCGGGTTAACCTGGCGGGGGTTAACCGCAATAATATTGAGTACCTGGTATCCGCCATATGCGCGTTGGATTAGTCCTGGTAACCTGGGTGGATGCGATACAAAGAAAACCCGGCATTAGCCGGTTTTTTTTGCTTTGGGAAAACCTGCTGTTATTTCTGGGGCCCGGCGTTGGCGATGCTCTCCGATACATCAAACCGCGCGAAGTTATCGACGAACAGGCCGATCAGCTTGTCGGCTTGTTCATCAAAGGCCGCTGTGTCCTCCCAGGTTTCTCTGGGGTTAAGGTACGCGGGGTCCACGCCCGGCACTTCATTCGGGATGGTCAGG
>JANQKW010000061.1 GCA_028280905.1 Porticoccaceae bacterium | reverse complement strand
CAGTGAAGCGCTGTTAACCGGCGAGCAGGCGCCGATCAGCAAACGGCCCGGCGACGCTGTTTGCGCGGGGTCGATCAATGGTGAAAACCCGCTGACAATAGCGGTAACCGCGGTTGGCCAGCAGACGCGGCTTTCGGCAATCCTCAATCTGGTGGAAAGGGCGCAAAGTGAAAAGCCTGAGCAAAAGGCGCTGGCGGACAGGCTGGCCGGCCACTTTGTTTTGGCCGTTCTGGTTATCGCAACGCTGACCGCCCTGTGGTGGTGGCAGCGGGATCCGCGAGAAGCCCTGTGGGTGGTTGTTTCAGTGTTGGTGGTGGCCTGCCCCTGTGCGCTGTCGCTGGCGACGCCTGCGGCGTTAGCGGTTGCCTCCGCCGAGTTGCGCAAACTCGGTTTTTTGGTTACCCGCGGGCATGTCTTAGAGGCACTGTCCGAGATAGACCAAGTGGTATTCGACAAAACCGGCACCCTGACCGAGGGCAACATGAGCATCGCACACGTGTTGCCGACCGCTGCGCTGACCGAGCGGGAGGTGTTGGTTGTCGCTGCGGCATTGGAGGCCGATTCCAGGCATCCGATAGCAAAGGCTTTCACTGGGATAGGCGGCGTTCCCGACGCGACTTGCGTTCGCCAACACCTGGCGTCCGGCATAACGGGCGAAATTGCGGGCCGTGCCTATGGTATCGGCCACCGGGAATTTGTCCGTGATTACTTTGGCATTGATGCAGGCAGCGAGCCCGCGCTGTCACCGGGCCAAACCTGCCTGCTGCTGGCCTGTGAGGAAGGGCCGCTGGCCTGGATACTGCTTCAGGACCAGTTGCGGCCCGGCGCGGCAAATGCAGTGGCGCAACTGTCCCGCCACGCAGGCGTCCAGCTGCTGAGCGGCGACCGCCGCGATGCCGTGGCAAGCCTGGCCGATGCGCTGCAGATAAAAGAATGGCAGGCGGCCGTAACGCCACAGCAAAAGCTGCAAGCGATCAAGTCCCTGCAGCGTGCCGGGCACCGCGTGCTGATGGTAGGAGACGGCATCAATGATATTCCTGTGCTGAGCGGCGCGAACGTGTCCGTTGCGATTGGCGAGGCCACGGATCTCACTCGCGTGCATGCGGACAGCATTTTGTTAGCGGGGGATTTGATGGTGTTGCCCAGGGCATTCGCCATCGCCCGCCGAACCCGGCGGATTATCCGGCAAAACCTGGGCTGGGCGGCCCTGTACAACCTGTCTGCGGTTTGTTTGGCGGTAATGGGCTGGGTGGCGCCCTGGGCCGCCGCAATCGGCATGTCCGCGAGTTCATTGCTGGTGGTGCTCAACGCCATGCGGCTAGCTCGGCGGCCGCTATCGTCAGACACCCTGAATCGGGGCGCGCGGCCGCAGGCACAGCAGATCGAGGCTTGTTGACAGTCATGGAAAGTCTCTACTTGTTGATTCCGCTATCCGTAGTTTTTATCGTCGGCGCCGTGGCGCTGTTTTTCTGGGCGGTTAACTCCGGGCAGTACGACGACTTGGAAAGTGAGGGCGAGAGGATCTTGTTCGACGAAGAAAAGCCGGATCAACCCGCGCCGCCCGTCGACCAAGCGAGCAAAGATCAAACAGCAACGCAGCCGCAAGACGACCAGCAGAATCAGGATGTCTGACGCCGCTTCATTGGTTTCGATGCTAATGATTGGCCTGCTCGGTGCCGGTCACTGCCTGGGCATGTGCGGCGGTATCAGCGCCGCACTGGGTATGGCGGTTGACGGAAAGAGAAAGCTGGCGGTATTGTTGGGCTACAACCTGGGAAGAATATTTTCCTATAGCCTGGCGGGGTTGCTGGTTGGCCTGCTGGGCTACTGGGGCGCCGAATACCTGGCCGCTGGACCCTTGCTGCGAATAACGGCCGCCACACTGCTGGTGCTGATGGGCTTGTATGTAGCGGATTGGTGGCGCCTGCTGACCTGGCTGGAGCGCGCCGGCGCTCTGTTGTGGAGGCGGGTGCAGCCGCTGGCCAGTCGCTTTCTGCCGGTGACTACGGTAAGTAACGCGCTGCTGGCCGGGATGATCTGGGGATGGCTGCCCTGTGGGCTGGTGTACAGCGCCCTGGCTTATGCCGCTACGGCGGAAGAACCCCTGCAGGGGGCGGCTATGATGCTGTCCTTTGGGCTCGGGACCGCCCCAGCGGTGCTGATGGGGGGCGTTTTTTCCGAAGCGCTGCGCAGGCAACTGCAGCGGCGCTCGTTAAAACGGTTGATGGGCGTGGCGTTGATTATGTTCGGGGCCTGGGTGTTTTGGGGCGTGCTGCAGCACGCCGGGCACCTGCAGCCCGACCATGCTCACCATCATCATTCGAACTATCAACCCGGCAACTAAGATTGCCGGGTAAATAGTGGTGATTACTCTCAAATTGGTTGATATTGATCAAGAATATCGATTAACGTAAACAGTATAAATGGGAATCCTCAAACGGCAGAGCAGCGACAATGATTGGACATATGATTGGACTTTTTCAGAATCCGCAACAAGAGTGGCAAAAAATTGCTGCGGAATCTGAAAGCACCATAAAACGCAGCCTTATCTATTTCATTTTCCTGGGTATGTTGCCGGCGATTGGGATGTTTATTGGAACCACCCAAACCGGTTGGGTGGTCGGCGGAGAAGAGCCGATACGCATCACGGTGGGCAGTGCCATACCTCTCGCTGTGCTGTTCTATGCGGCAATCATGGGCGGTGTGGTGTTTATCGGCTTCATGATTCACTGGATGTCGGAAACCTATGATGCCAATTCCTTCCCCATTAAGGGCGTTGTGTTGATGGGCTATGCCTTTATACCCATATTCCTGGCCGGCTCGCTGGCGGTTTATCCGATCTGGTGGGCCGATATCCTGTTGGCTACGGCGGCGTTCGGCTATGCGATTCGGCTGGTCTACCTGGGGGTGCCCCCGATGATGAATGTACCGGAAGACCGCGGTTTTCTTTACGCCAGCGCGGTGTTTATGGTGGCATTGGTCTATGTGGTTGTCGTATTGGTTGCCACCGCCATTCTCTGGGAATTTGTCACCTTTCCGGTATTTACCGACTAACATTCATTGGGCAAAGGAGTGCCAGTAGAGGACGCTTCTTTTCTTGGTTTGGTGCTGCGAATCCGCGGCCATCTGGGAACAGTGTTTGAGACTCGCTGTGAATACGTCCCTGTAAGCTCCGCACCGGCATCCCTGCCGGTGAGGGTCTCAAACACT
>JANQKW010000412.1 GCA_028280905.1 Porticoccaceae bacterium | reverse complement strand
ACAGTGTTTGAGACCCTCGTCGACAGGGATGTCGACGCGGAGCTCCCATGGATGGGTTCACAGCGAGTCCCAAACACTGTCCCCAGATGGCCGCGGATTCGTGGCACCAACCCAAGACTAGAGAAGCCCTCTATATATTCTCCGCGGAATTATCAACGGATTGTTTTAATTGTAATCGTTCTTAGACAGGCCATCAGGCGCTACCTACTATTCAAGAGAACCCCTATTTTCCGGCAAATTATAAGAGGATAGTCCAATGACTATGGCGCGAAGCATTAAAGAACATCTGACAAAAGTTGGAGTCAATTACGACCTGTTACACCACCCCCATTCGAGCACCAGCCTGCAAAGTGCGCGATTAGCCGAGATCTCACCGAGACAAGTCGCAAAAGCCGTACTTACCCGCAGCGGGGAAAACTACCTGCTTTGTGTTATTCCCTCGACACACCGTTTGGTGATCTCCTGGTTGAACAGCCATATGCACGGTGATTACAAGCTGGTCAGCGAGGATGAACTGGCCGAGCTGTTCAGCGATTGCGAACTGGGCGCGGTTCCGGCCCTGGGACAGGTGTACGGCTTTCCGGTTATCTGGGACGACTGCCTGAAGGAAATGAAGGATATCTACATCGAGAGCGGCGACCATGAAAATCTCATCCATGTAAACCAGGGCGGCTTTATGGAACTGCTGGGTTTGCAGGAACATATGACCATCAGTTGCCCGGAGGATGAATACGGCAACCATTTGTCCCATTGAAATCCAGGTCTGCTCAAGCGGGGACTTGCGTTAGCGAGTCCCCGCTTGCTTTTATCGATAGCTTGTTTATCGACTCCCATTTATCGAAAGTCCCGCGATTTAAGCCGAGTGCTCTCCAGCAGTTCACTACAGTCAACGAGTTCGCCGGCAATCACATGAACAACGGCGTCGTCGGTTTCCACCACGCCTTTTACCATTAGCAGTTTGCTCTTCAGCAGCGCTTCGCGGTAACGCTGTTGGACATTCCTCCAGATAACGATATTGCTGTTGCCGGTTTCGTCTTCCAGAGTGAGAAAGATTACCCCACTGGTCGAGCCCGGCCGCTGCCGGCCGGTTACGATACCGGCGGTTCTCACAAAGCGGCGATGGCCCAGGGTGCAAATTTCTCGGTGCGTTTTGCAGCGCCGGAAGATGGCAAAGCGCTCCCGTAGGATTGTCATAGGGTGGCGCCGCAGGGTCAGGCCGGTGCTGTTGTAGTCGGCTTTTAGCGATTCGACTTCGCCGGGCGCCTCTAATGCTACTTGAGCATCCGGTGTAGGGTGCGCCAGCAGCGGGCGCGTCTCTTCAACAGCCAACGCCTGCCAGTGCGCCTGGCGGCGGTGAGTGCTCAGTGAACGAAAGGCATCCGCCGCCGCCAGGGCGGACAAGTCGTGTCGGTTTAGCTGCGCCAGCCGCGCCAGCCGCTGGATATCGCCGGGCGGCTGACGTCGGCGGGCGTTTAGGATGCGTTCCGCGCCCTGCTGGGAAAGTCCCTTGATAAGTCGCAGTCCCAGGCGCAGTGCCGGTTCGCTGCCTGCTCCGCTTTCCAGGCTGTGGTCCCACTCGCTGTGGCAGACATCGACGGGCCGTACCTCGACCCTGTGGCGGCGGGCGTCCTGAACCAACTGGGAGGGAGAGTAGAACCCCATCGGCTGGCTATTGAGCAGCGCGCAGTAAAAAGCCGCCGGGTGGTGGCGTTTCAGCCAGGCGGACACATAGGCGAGCAGCGCAAAGCTGGCGGAATGGGATTCGGGGAAGCCGTATTCGCCAAAGCCCTGGATTTGCCGGAAGATACGCTGGGCAAATTCCAGGGAATAACCGCGGCTGGTCATGCCGTCGATCAGCTTTTTTTCAAAGTGGTGCAAGCGGCCGGTTTTTCCCCAACTGGCCATGGCGCGGCGCAGTTGGTCCGCTTCGCCCCCGGAAAACCCGGCCGCTACCATGGCCAGTTTGATAACCTGCTCCTGGAAGATCGGCACGCCCAGGGTGCGCTTCAGCACGGATTCGATTTCCGCGCTGGGGTAGTCGATGTCCTCTATGCCGTCGCGCCGTCGCAGATAGGGGTGCACCATATCGCCCTGGATCGGGCCGGGGCGGACAATCGCAATTTCAATCACCAGGTCGTAAAAGCAGCGGGGTTTGAGTCTGGGCAGCATTGCCATCTGCGCCCGAGATTCCACCTGGAATACGCCAATGCTGTCGCCCCGGCAGAGCATCTGATAGGTTGCCGGGTCCTCTTTGGGAATAGTATCCATATGCAGTTCGATCTGCTGGTGTTTGCCGATCAATTGAAAACTGCGGTGCAGCGCGCTGAGCATGCCCAGGGCCAACACATCCACTTTCAACAGCCCCAGTGCCTCGATATCTTCCTTATCCCACTGGATAACCGTGCGCTCCGGCATCGCGGCGTTCTCCACCGGCACCAGGGTGCTGATGGGGCTCTTGGTAATAATAAAACCGCCGACATGCTGGGAGAGATGGCGGGGAAAGCCGATTATCTCCCGCAGCAGTTGAAAGAAATAGCCGGCCAGTTGACCGTCTTCGCTGATGCCCTGTTCGACGAAGCGTCTTTCCAGGTCGCCGCGCCTGTCCCACCAGGCCAGCGACTGGCTCAGTTGTTCGATAAACGGGGCGTCCAGCCCCAGCGCCTTGCCGACATCGCGCACTGCGCTGCGCGGCCGGTAGGTAATTACGGTGGCGGCCAGTGCCGCCCGTTCACGGCTGTATTTTTTGTAAATATACTGAATTACCTCCTCGCGCCGCTCGTGTTCGAAATCCACGTCAATGTCCGGCGGTTCATTGCGCTCCTTGGAAATAAAGCGCTCGAACAGCAGTGATACCTGAGCCGGCGACACCTCGGTAATAAACAGGCAGTAGCAAACCACCGAGTTGGCGGCCGAACCGCGTCCCTGGCAGAGGATATCGTTGGTGCGGGCAAACGCCACCACATCCTGCACGGTGAGGAAATAGTATTCGTAGCGCAGCTCGGCGATCAGTGCCAGTTCGGCTTCGATTTGCCGGCGGATCTGAGCGCTCTCACCTTCGGGCCAGCGTTTTTTCACGCCGTCCTCCACCAGCCAGCGCAAATAGCTGGTTGCCGTCATGGTCTTCGGCACCAGCTCCGGCGGATACTCATAGCGGAGTTCATCCAACGAAAAGCGGCAGCGCTCGGCAATCGCCAGGGTTTCGGCCAATAGCGCCGGGGGGTAGAGTTGCCGGAGCCGTCGGCGGCTACGCAGATGGTGCTCGGCGTTGCGGAAGCGCCGCTCGCCGAGCGCCATCACCGAGCAGTTGTGCCGAATCGCGGTGAGCACATCCTGCAGCGGTTTCCGCTGCGCGGTATGCATATGCACATTGCCGCAGGCGGTCATTGGCAGCCGCCAGCGGCGCGCCAGTTTGCAGAGTGATTGATAGCGCTCCGGCTCATTGCCGGTCAACAGATGCTCGACACCGAGCCATAAGCGCCCCGCAAACCCTGAGGCCAGTTGCTCGCCGGCCCATTGATCGCTTTGCGGATCCAGGCTTGGCAGCCAGATTAACAGCCCGTGGCGCAGATTCGCGGCCAGGTCCCGCCACTTAATCCGGTATTCGCCTTTTTCAGCGCGGCGACGGGCCAGGGTAATCAAGGCCGAAAGTTCGCTATAGGCCTGCCGGCAGGGCGCCAGTGCGATCAGCGTGTGGCCGTCCAGTTGAAATTCACTGCCGATAATCAACTGCAGACTGCGGGCCTGCGCCGCCACATGGGCTTTGACGACACCTGCCAGCGAGCACTCGTCGGTAATCGCCAGCGCCCGGTAATTTAATCGATGCGCCTGCTCGACCAGTTCGGCCGGGTGGGAAGCTCCCCGTAAAAAACTGAAATTGCTGAGGCAATGCAGTTCGGCGTAATCCGCAAGCGGTTCCACCAAAAGGGAGGTTTTTCGGGATGGGAGAGTATTCATGCAAAAATACCCTGTACAAACCAGCGCCGGGTGCGGGCGTCCCGGAACAGCCAGTAGCGGCCGCCGTGGCAGTCGCTGGCCAGATAGTAGTCCCGCTGTTGCTCACCCTGCCACCAATTGCCCCGCAGCCGTTGCGGGCCGCGCAGTATTGCCATTGGTCCATTCCAAACCGGTTGCCCGTCCCGCTGTTGCAATGGCGCCGGTTTGGGCAGCAGCCAAAGTGGCTGGGCGACTTCGGCATCTGTCGAAACAGTTGTGTCGGCCGTGTGACAGTGCTCCAGTGGGCCCGCCTGTTCGGG
>JANQKW010000358.1 GCA_028280905.1 Porticoccaceae bacterium | reverse complement strand
CGCCGACAAACTTCTCCAACGCGTATTTATGCGCATTCTCCAGATCCCGCTCTACCCGGCGCCGCAGGTTCTGCATTTCCGCATGAACCCTGAGCGATTGGTCCTTTGCCGCGGCCAATTCCGCTTGTAACGCCTCCACATCAGGCCCCTGCTGCTGTTCCGCCTTCTGTTCCGCCGGTTGTTCTTCAACCTGCTGCTCTTTAGGCTCGGCGCCGGGTTCTCCAGTTCCACCTGCCTGCTTGTCTTCCGCAGGAGCCTCAGGTTGTTGCTGTTCGGGCGCAGAATGTTCGTTGCTAGCCACAGTATCTCCTCATGCTTCTTTGCGCGTAGAATCACCATCCGACAGCGAATAACCAAGGTTACTCGCCAGTCAGTTTGGCTATATTGGGACAATTGTGCGGGGTTTCAAGTGAGCGCGCATCAATGCGGTTGGTTGCGCCGCTTTTTCTGTAATAAGATAGCGCCAAACACAGCGCTGTGTGGCGTAGCCATTTGCCCCAGACCTACCAGAGAACCGCGAAATCAGGGGATTTTGCGCAATTCCGCCAGGTTTTATCGGGCGGCAATTACGTCGATTAAGCACAATCGAGTTAACAGGCCCTAGTTAAGGAAAAAGCCTTGCTCCTATCGTTGAGCATCAAAAACTTCACCCTGGTCGAGCAGTTGGATATAGACTTTGCTTCCGGCATGACCGTTATTACCGGTGAAACCGGCGCCGGCAAGTCACTGATACTGGATGCGCTGGCGATGGCCCTCGGAGACAGGGCCGATACCGACCGCATCAGGCGCGATGCGGATCGCCTGGAGGTTTCCGCAAGTTTCAGTA
This sequence comes from Porticoccaceae bacterium, assembly GCA_028280905.1. Classification (GTDB taxonomy): domain Bacteria; phylum Pseudomonadota; class Gammaproteobacteria; order Pseudomonadales; family Porticoccaceae; genus JANQKW01. Next base: position 25,999 of record JANQKW010000358.1, on the reverse strand, counting down.
TTGACACGATTCCAGATGCCCGGACGTGGCTGCAACAGCAGGATTTTGACCAGGGCGAGGACGGCGAATGTCTGTTGCGACGCATTGTCATTCGCGAAGGCAGGTCGAAGGGTTATATCAACGGCGCCCCGGCCACCATGCAGCAGCTGCGAACACTCGGGGAAATGCTGCTGGACATACATTCCCAGCACGAACACCAATCGCTGCTGCGCAAAGACACTCACCGTATAATGCTGGACAACTTCGCCGACGCCCAATCACTGACAAAGACAGTTGACTCCGGTTTTAAGGCGTGGCACAGCACAACCCAACGCTTGACTAGCTTGACCTCACAATCCGATGAATTAGCGGAAAAGCGACAATTACTGGAATTCCAGTTGCAGGAACTCGATCAACTGGCATTGGCGGAGCACGAGCTAACCGAGTTGCAAGCTGAGCATCAGCTGCTGGCAAATGCAGAGTCCATCCTGCGCGACAGTCACGCGCTGTTGGCGCTGTTTGAGGGAGAGAGCGACTTCACTATCCAGCAGGGTTTAAACCAGGCTCAGCAGCTACTCAACCATATGCCATCAAAGCCGCAGGCGCTGCTGGAAGCGGAGAAGATTATCAGCTCAGCCGGTATCGAAATATCGGAAGCCGCCGGCGAAATCAGGCGTCATATCGATAGCTTTGAGATTAACCCGGAGCGCTTACAACAGCTGGACGAAAGATTGAGCGCCATTCACGAGTTGGCCAGAAAGCACCGCGTAGCCGCGGGTGACCTCTACCGCAAACACCAGGAAATGCGCGCTGAGCTGCAGGCGCTGACGGGCGGCGGTGAAAATATCGAACGACTCACCGAGGAGGTGGCGCAACTGGCGGAACGATACTTGGCCAATGCCAATCAACTTTCCGAGCTGCGCGCGACAGCGGCGATAGAATTTGCCGAGGCCGTCAACCACCAGCTTGCCCAGCTCAGTATGAAAGGCGCGACATTGACTGTCTCCCTCTCACCGAATGCCGAGAATAAATTCTCCGCTACCGGCCTGGAGTCCGTGGAATTCCTGATCGCAACCAACCCCGGGCAAGCACCCGGCCCGCTGGCGAGGATCGCTTCCGGGGGCGAACTCTCAAGAATCAGCCTGGCTATCCAGGTGATAGCCGCGCAGCACTCGGCTATACCCACGCTGCTGTTCGATGAAGTGGATGTGGGCATTGGCGGCGCTACCGCGGATGTGGTTGGCCGGCTGTTAAAAGAACTCGGGGAAAACGGTCAGGTGATCTGTATTACCCACCAGCCCCAGGTGGCTTGCTGCGGCCACAAGCACCTGCTGGCTGAAAAGCTCAGCTCTGAAAGTGGCGTGGAAAGCCGTTTGACCAGGCTTGATACGCAGCAAAGAATGAACGAAATTGCGCGAATGCTCGGCGGCGCCAAAATTACCGAAAAGACCCTGGATCACGCCAGGGAAATGATTGAGATGGGAACATAGCCCAAGGGGTCAGCCCTTTTTGGGTTGCACATACAAAATCAGCGTGTGCCCAACCAACTCGAAACCGGCGGAGTCGGCAATCTTTTTTTGCAGCCTTTCTATGTCCTCATTCTGGAACTCAATCACGTCACCACTATCCACATTGACCATATGATCATGGTGCTCACCCCGCTCGACCTCATAAAGTGCGGGCCCGGTATCGAAATTATGGCGCTTTACCAGCCCCGCCGCTTCAAACTGGGTCAACACCCGATAGACGGTCGCAATACCTATATCGCGCCCCTGTTCCAAAAGCGCGCGGTAGACATCCTCCGCACTCATATGGCGATTGCTGCTATTTTCCAGAACATTTAAAATCATGATGCGCGGCCCGGTCACCTTAAGCCCGGCGTCGCGTAATTCCTGTTGCTCTCCTGACATCGTCTTCAATCGCCTCTTCTCAGTTGATCGCTGTTTGGGTATTATCCCTCTTCCTTGAATCAGCCGGAACCCCCAGATGGCAATAAAGTTGTTACTTCCTATGGTCCTTGGGATCACAGTGGTGCTCGGCGGCTGTTCTTACCTGAACTTCCCAGGCGTCCATAAGATAGATATACAACAGGGTAATATTATCACCCAGGAAATGGTCGATCAGCTGCGGCCGGGGATGACGAAGCCACAGGTCAGGTTTGTTATGGGCACGCCGCTTATCGCGGACACATTCAATCAAAGCCGCTGGGACTACTTCTACGCGCTCAAGGAGGGATCGGGCAAGGAGTCCAGGGAGCGAATGAGTATCTTCTTTGACAAAGACGGACTACTGAGCCACATCAAAGGTGACTACCTCCCGAGTTCCGCCACCAGCACAGCGGCGGAGGACGAACAGTAGCTAGCTCCCATAGCCCAGCGACGCCACCTCGTCTGCAAACACTTCGCGTATCTGGGAAATCTCCGCATCACTCAACATTTCTGAGAAATGTTGTTTCGACTTCCTGAAAGAACCTTTCGCGTTGGGCAGTTGCAACGGCTCAGGCAGTCCCAACAATTCCTGAAGCGAAACCAACTCCTCCGCCAAGTCCTCGTAACGGTAGACATTATCTACTGCGACCTGGCCATCAATACGGTATAAATCAGGCCCTAGTCGACGAAGATCAGCTAAGACACCGGACTTTATATACTGGCTTATCGACGGCCTAGGCTCAGCTTTGTAGCGATGGAAATACAGCGAAAGCAGACGATCCCAGGGGTTTCTAACAACGCAAAACTTGTAGTAGCCGTTCCAGATATCAACACCGACCTTGTCCTTCACCTCGGCAGCGGACATATGATTATAGTAGTTAAGTTTTCTCTTCCCTTTTAGTAATAACCTGGCTGCATCAGCCATTCCATAGTCACCAACGCCGGCATAGCAATTTTGCGGGCGGCAATATCCTAGCCGCGTCCGGATTTTTTCATCTTTTGCACTGATCGGTGTGACTATGTCCCCCTGCCCACAATATCTGGATAAAGCAATTTCCAAACTGGTACCGGCGCTCTTACTGGTTTTTATAAAAATAAATTTGTACCGGTGGCATACAATCATGCGTTTCTCCAATATAAATCGAAGCGGGCGTTACTTACTGTCTCGCCTTTGCGGCCCGTTTTTTGCGCACTTCTTTGGGATCGACGATAAGCGGCCGGTAAATTTCCACGCGATCCTTAGGCTGCAAAACATACTCGTTGGGCGGCGATAAGCCCTTGGTTCCCAGCACCTGGCTAAAAACCCCCATCTTTGCGCTCGCCAGGTCGATATCCGGAAACATCTCCGTAATTCCGGATTGTTCTACCGCCGCCAGCGCCGTCGTCCCCGGGGGCACGCGCAATTCGACAATGCGTTGGCGGTCCGGCAATGCGTAGGCCACTTCAACGAGAATAGTTTGCTGGTCGATTTCTTCCTTCATTTACCCGTAAAGCCACTCAGCCCGTTTTACCACCGCATCAAGCAGGTTGTTGGCGACCCCTTTAAATAACCCAGATGACGCCAAACCTGTGGTCATACCGTTAAATTCGAATTGCAGCGCCAGGCTTACCTTGCAGGCCTGCTCCGTCAGCGCGGTAAACACCCAACCGCCGGACAAGGTTTTAAACGGGCCTTCCACCAGCCCCATTGTTATGGCTTGCGACGTATGCAACGTATTGCGGGTGGTAAAACTGTATTGCAGTTTGCCGCGCTTAAGATCCAGCCGCGCCACCATAAAGCCGTCCCCCTGCTCAACGACTTCCGCGCCGGCGCAACCCTCCATAAACTCGGGGTAACTTTCCACATCGTTCACCAGCTGATACATCTGTTCTGCCGAATGCATCAATAGCGCACTGCGTCGGATGGTCGTTAACATCAGCCGAAGGTTTTATATATGCCGATAACAAAGATGGCGGCAACCGACGCCAGTGAGATGTATTTCAAAACCGTTTTCCAACAATTGAATACCGTGGGCGTTTCATCGGCAAGTTCTTCCTGCACCACGCCCGGTTTCATGTACCAGCCCACCACCAGGGCTATCAGCATGCCGCTGACCGGCAGCATCACGCTGGACGACAAGAAATCCAGAAAATCGAAGAACGTAAACCCCGCAAGCTTGTAGTCAGCCCAGATATTAAACGAAAAAACCGTTCCCAGTCCGGTTAACCAGGCGATCCCTCCAAGCAACAGGTTGGCCGTCAACCTGTTAAGTTTATGGGATTCAACCAGGTAGGCCACCGCCGGTTCGATAAGTGAGATAGCCGAACTCCAGGCGGCAACCGAGACCAGCACAAAAAATATCGTGCCGAATAGCAAGCCGCCCGGCATGTTGCCGAATGCCACCGGGAGGCTGATAAATAACAGGCCGGGACCGGCGCCCGGCTCTAGCACCGGGTTGGCGAACACTATCGGAAATATCGCCATGCCGGCCATTAGCGCCACCAGCGTGTCCAACGCGCCTACCGCCAAGACCGTAGTGCCGATCCTGGCATGCTCCGGCATATAGGCGCCGTAGGCCATTATCGCACCCATACCCAGGCTGAGGGTGAAGAACGCATGCCCCATGGCTTCCAGCACCCCCTCTCCCGATAAGGCTTCGGTGTTGAAGTTAAACAGGAATTCCAGACCCCGTGAAAATTCGCCCTCGCGATAACTGAACACCAATACGATGACCAGCAACACGAACAACATCGGCATCAAGGTTCTCACCGCAACGCCCAGCCCCCTGGTTACGCCTCCGGCAACTACCGCAATTGTCATTAGCATGAAAATTGACTGGTAGAAAATCAGCCTTTGCGGGTCCGCCTGCAACTTGGAAAATAGCGCTGAAGCCTGCTCCGCGGTGGCGCCATGCAGCGAGCCACTGGCCATTTCCAGGATATAATATAACGCCCAGCCAGCAATCACCGCGTAATAGGACAGAATAATCAGCCCGGCTACAACACCCAGCCAGCCTATGCCGTTCCATACGCCGTGCAGCCCTGATTCGGTGGTAATCAAGCGCATCGAATTGATCGGGCTCAACCTGCCACGCCGGCCTAACATGACTTCGGCCACCATGATCGGCAGGCCGATCAGCAGGATGCAAAACAAGTAGACAACCACAAAAGCACCACCGCCGTTTTCGCCGGCTATATAGGGAAACTTCCAAATGTTGCCCAAACCCACTGCGGAGCCGGTTGCCGCCAGTACAAATGTCCAGCGGCTCGCCCAGGTGCCGTGCATTTTCTTTTTATCTTCCATCTACAACCAACCCCTCGCTATATTCCGCGATATTCTAACCCGGAATATTAAGCACAATAAAACCTTATGAGAAACTATATGCTGCGCTTATAATCGCGCCCTATGGCCACTAAAGCGTCCCAAAAAACCGCAAAAAAACCAACCGGCGGCACCATAGCCCTGAATAAAAGGGCGAAGCACGACTATTTTCTCGAGGAAAAATTCGAGGCCGGTATCGCGCTGCAAGGGTGGGAAGTCAAAAGTTTGCGGGCCGGTAAAGCGCAGCTTACTGACAGCTATGTACTGCTGAAAGGCGGCGAGGCCTGGGTGATGGGCATGCATATCACACCGCTACCTTCCGTCTCGACTCACTTTGTCACAGACCCCGCCAGAACCCGCAAGTTGTTGCTGCATCACCGGGAATTAAGCAAGCTATTTGGCGCCGTCAACAAAAAGGGCTACGCCTGTGTGGTTACCGCGCTCTACTGGAAGCAACACCTGGTCAAATGCGAAATTGCCCTGGCCAAGGGCAAGCAGCAGCACGACAAACGGGCCACCGAAAAAGACCGCGACTGGCAGCGGCAGAAATCCCGGCTGATGCGCCATAACAGCTAGTCACCTGCTAGTCACCTGCTAGTCACCTGCTAGTCAGCATAGCGAACACCAGCAAAATAAGCCGTTTTCAAGCCCATGGCGCCTTTCGCCTTGCTGAAACGACCATCCGTGATCCGGATGAAATGTTCGGTTGCTAAAACGGTCTAAACAATATGGCGTTTAATTTGAACCGGTAAACAGCAACTATTTGATGGAATTGGAATTTTAAGCACAGGTCCCCTATGAATATTCAACCACAGGATACCCCTGTCGCGCGCGATCAGTGGCATATTCCCTGGTCCTGCAACCATATCAGCCTGCAGGATGCTTTACATAGTCTTAACCGGGTGCGCAATGATCCCGACGAGATTCCGCTGTTGATCCAGCTAGTCGAAAACCCCAAATACCGGCTGCCCGGTATCTCCTGGTTTCACGGCAGGGTGGATCTGCAGCAACACGATTGTGTTCATATTCTGCTCGGCCGCGGACTGTTATCCAAGGACGAGGCATTTGTAATAGGTTTTACTATGGGCGCCAGCGGTACTCGCTCCAGCGCCGAGGAGAACGCCTTTTGCTCAATCGCCCGCCACCTGTACCCGGATATCTATCAATTTGATGATGAGGATATCTCAATTTTCAAAGATGCCCTGAGGCTTGCGCAGGTTAATAGGCCGGCCGAGCTTGACAGTTTTGACTTCCGACCCTGGATGCAGCAATCTTTGGCAAAATTGCGACATGCGGCGGGTATTGATAATGCCCTGCTCACCGCTTATTACCGACTGGAGCAACAGCGCTATCCCAACGATGCAGCCAGCGGTCGATTGTTATAGCCAGCAGTCTATTACCCACGGGTTGCTGAAATAGTATAAAATTGGCCCTTGGGCGCTAGCAGCTAGTGCCCCAAAAAAGTTTTGGGGGCGATTCGGATTCGACGCCGGTTACAAAACTCAATGTGCATGCCGAGATGGCGACTAATCTCGTTAATCCAAAATCGCAAATTAATAGTTGCCAACGACGACAACTACGCACTCGCTGCTTAATACCCAGTAGGGTGCCGTCTGACTGGAGCCGTGCTTGTGCGTCCAGCGCTCTTTGTCTCTAGGGACGGGAAGCAATCAGGCGTCATATTTCACAAGATCGCGATGACATCCTTTCGGAGTGGATTCGTTAAACTTTAATCCGGAATCGCCGTCTGTGCGCCCTGACCGTCGGGTTACAGCCGGTTAAATAGAAAGACGGAACTAAGCATGTAGAGCCTTGAGCGGAGGACTGACGGACGGGGGTTCAACTCCCCCCGCCTCCACCAAAAACACTTCCAGCAACAACCATCAATATCCACAAAAGCCCCATAACTAGGGGCTTTTTTCTTATTTTATGTCTAGCAATGTCCATTAACATGCGCTACCATCTTGGGGGTACAGGGGGTATTTATAGGGGTATATCAGCATACCAAAACACTTGATACCCCCAATAAGTCAAACTGGAGTACAGCAATGCCACTGACGGCGACAGCAACTACACAGGCCAAGCCCAAGGAAAAGCCCTACAAGCTTTTTGATGAAAAAGGCATGTTCCTGCTGGTCCACCCTAACGGTTCTAAATACTGGCGACTCAAGTACCGCATTGCAGGTAAAGAGAAATTACTCGCCTTGGGCGTGTTCCCTGAAACTTCCCTTAAGGAAGCCAGGAGCAAACGAGACAATGCGCGCAAATTACTGGAACACGGAACAGACCCTGCTGACGTTAAGAGAGCGCAAAAAGCAGCGCTAAGTGAGGCAACTGAAAACAGCTTCGAAGCCATTGGCAGAGAATGGTTTGAACGCAAGATGTCCGATAAATCACAAAACCACCGCGACCGCACATTGCGCGCATTGGAAAAAGACCTCTTCCCACCGTTAGGCAGACGTCCGATAACCAGCATTACTCCGCCTGAACTACTAACTGCTTTACGAAAAATCGAAAATCGAGGTGCTGTAGAAACAGCCCACCGAGCCAAACAAACCACCGGACAGATATTCCGCTATGCCATCGCAACAGGTAGAGCCGAGCGCGACCCAAGCGCTGACTTAAAAGGCGCACTTAGCTCCCCAACAAAGAAGCATTTGGCGGCAATAACTGACCCGAGAGAAGTTGGCAGGTTGATGATTGCCATTGATGACTTCCAGGGCACACCTACGGTAAAGGCCGCATTACAACTGTCACCGCTACTCTTCTGTCGCCCGGGCGAACTCCGCCATATGGAATGGGAGGAAATAAATTGGGAAGAAACGCAATGGGAACTACCTGCTGAGAAGATGAAAATGAAGCAGCCCCATATCGTTCCACTTTGCAGGCAAGCTATAGAAATCCTGGAAGACATTCATCGACTGAACGGTCGCAGACGCTATGTATTTCCAAGCGCCAGGGGAGCCAGCCGCCCCTTGAGTGAAAACGGCGTCAGAACTGCACTGCGCACCATGGGCTACGACAATGAAACAATGACACCCCACGGATTTAGGGCTATGGCAAGAACCCTGCTGGATGAGGTTTTGGGCTTTCGTGTTGAATGGATTGAGCACCAGTTAGCTCATGCTGTTAGGGATGCCAATGGCAGAGCCTATAACCGCACCACTCACCTCAAGCAGCGCAGAATAATGATGCAGAAATGGGCGGATTATCTGGACAGCTTAAAACTGGAGGCAAGCACACCCAATGTCATTGCAGGACGATTTGGGACAAACACTTAACAAAAGAATTGATTCATTAGATGACCAAGCAGGCCTGACCGGCGCAGCCACGCCAGCCAGACCCTAACCACAACCCACCTAAATAGGAGGTGAACCATGGCTGATAAAGATAGTAACACAGTAATCCCCAAACTCGTGGATGATCAGGAGATGAACCTGATTCTTTGCGAAATCATCAAGGTCGGCTGGAGTGTCGAGGAACTCGCCAGCTTTATCCAATCAATCAATAAGGCTGCTGAACCTGAGTTACCCCACGGTGACTCATTTGCCGTAAAGGTGCTAACGGACGCATTAGTCACGCTGGGAAGACAGCAATTGGATTTAGTGGAACGGCTTGAAGACCAGTTGGGCTTTGCTGTGAAAATGAAGGCTGTAGACTTTCCGATATTCAACAGGCCCGTAATTGAGCATAATCTTTCGAAGTACGTATTGAATCAATAGGGTTTGTTGAGATTACCCCAGCCTACCTCGACGGAGGGAATCGGGCGGCCACCCACCGCCCTTGGCTGTGGTTTTATTAATGGGACGCACGGGGGTGCTGAATGAAAGATATTGATTATTGGAAGCTATGTGACAGTTTGTCTGTTCATGATGCTGCATTATTAATAATTGGAGAAGATCCTAGCGATTTCGTTGGCACCGAAAAATGGAGCTATCCGAAGCCTTATGCAGCAGTTGAAAAAGCACTTTTAGCGGCCACAAATAGTAGAAGTGTTGATAGCTGGGATCAACAAAGCTCAGAATACTTTGATGCTGCAACAGATACTTTCGTTCAAGTTGGCTCGCTAACATACTGGCTGCACTTAAATGAGGTCAATTGCTTTTTTACTGTTTTACCCAACAAAAGCCCGCAATATTTGGATCGTGATAATCCTTTTTATTCTCCAAAATTAGCCGCTGCAGTAAATGCTTGGCTTGCTGTAACAACTGACAGTAAATATCAAAATAACGGAAAGACTATAAAGCAAAATTTAGAAAATTGGTTAACGTCACATGCGGCAGATTACGATCTAGTGAAAGATGATGGAGAAGTGAACAAAGACGCCATTAGCAATCAAGTTGCTAAAGTAGCAAATTGGGGGACGAAAGGCGGCGCTCCAAAGACACCTATTCCGGACAACCCGTCTACCCCTTTGCAAGAACCCACTGATGAAAAAGGCGAACTCGACGACCTGCCTTTTTAGTATATATTTCAAATAGATAAAAGGCTTTCTTCGTTTGGCTTTTATAGCAAACCAGGAATATAGCTTTGTCTTTGGTAATCTGCTCTGAAATTTGGTTCAAATCACCTACAAACTAGTCCACAAGTTAATTTAACTCGGGGACGTTTTTCCCCAGGTTTGTCGCTCCAATAATTACCATGTCAAATTTAATACTGCCCAAGGAGGCAACGACATGGCTAACAATACACATTCACTACCCGACAGAGAACCTAACAAAACCTGTCATTCAAATGATCGATTACTCCGCTGGAACGAAGTAAGTCAAATAGTTGGAATTTGTCGATCACACGCTCACCAATTGGCTGCAAAGGGCTTATTTCCAAAACCGCGCAAACTTGTACCTGGAGGCAGGGCTTCGGCATGGTCATATAACGAAATCATGGCATGGGTTAATCAGAGGCTTGCTGACCCAGATAATCCAGAAGCAGCATAGGGGGCGTGATATGAATAAGAAACAGGCCACCCCGAAGAGCAGCCCAAAAGCGATCAAGAATCTCGATGATAATAACGCCCACGCACAACAGGCAAGAATACTGGAAGCCCTAAAGGACGTTGGAGAACAAGGCTTAACTACCCTTCAGATACGTGAGGAGCTGAATTGCCTACACCCGGCTGGAAGGATTCGGGAGCTACGGGAGCGCGGTTATGTGATCCACACCTTGTGGACCAATACCGAAGACCATCTTGGCAGAAAGCACCATGTAGCCCGCTATGCACTAATGCATCAAAGCAAAGCCGCGTAGGAGATCGCCATGAAGCAAGAGACTAACCCCATTGTGCGGTATGTAAACCGACCAACTTATTTGAACGCCATCAAGGCAAAGTGCGCCGAATGCGTGGGATGTACTGGAACCCACCTTGAACCGGGCTTTAGAGGTTTAATTTCGTCTTGTACGGCCTATGCCTGCCCTTTGTATAGCTTTAGGCCCTATCGCCGAAAACAGAATGCTAGAAGGCCCGAAACGGGGGTTCCAGCATGAAATACCGAATAGAGTTCGAGTGTATAACCATCACGCCGGTAACCGTAGAGGCCGAATCCCAGGTTGAAGCCATTGAGCGAGCATTACATGGCGAAGGCAAAACCGGCGATTCGTGGCAGGAAGACCCCAAAGCTTTACGTATCGAGAAGCTGGAGGGGTGATATGGCCAGGAAAACTAGCCGCAGGAATGGCCATTCATTCTTGCGGCTGATACACCCCATGTTGGAACACCCAAATTTCTACACATTGAGTGCCACTACTGTAAAGTTACTTATTGACATTGCCGGGCAGTATCGCGGAAATAATAACGGCGACCTATGCGCCACGTTGAGTGTGATGAAAAAACGAGGGTGGAATAGCAATGCCACAATAACCAAGCATGTAAAGATTCTTATTGAAAAAGGTTTCTTGATTAAAACCCGGCAGGGAGGGCGAACAAAACCAAGCCTTTATGCCATAACCTGGGAACCTATAAATATCTGTGGCGGCAAGCTTGAAGTGCAACCTACCAAAATAGCTCCGAACACCTGGAGAAAAAACTTAATTACGTTGGATGAAAATAAGAAATCTGTACACCGCCAGATGGACAAAGGCACACCGCCAAGCGGTGCACATGAGAGTGAAAAAGTGGTCGAGCTACACCGCCAGTCGGTGCACAAACCCTGATATTTGGATTTTCTGTACACCGTCAGGTGGACACCTTTCTAGAATATATACCATAAGGTGTGCCTATTAAGGGTTTGAAAATGAGGGCAGTGACATTTTGAACCAAGATTTTTTGGCAGTCACTACGCGAGAGTACTCTAATCGGGGCACAGACCAGCAACTGATTGAATAGACGACAAACCGGTAAGTTTTGACGCCATTTAGGGGGGGGGGGACAAAAAGTCAAAGAGGCGCAAACTTTAGACCACCGCCCCAAACTTTTTCTTTCATCCGCAAAATTTTGTTGTAGAAATTTTAGCTTAGTAAAATTCTTACAAGAAACAACCTAAAAATATAGACAATTAATCGAGTTTGCAGGGAGGCGGAAATGCTTCTTTCATAGCTTGGGCTATCAGAAGGGGATAATATTCATGTAATTTTTCCGGATGATCATTTAAGAATTTTTTAACAACTGCAATGATTTGAGTTCCAGGTTTACCTTGTTCACATGAGTTAGCTAACGTATAAACAAAAGTTGGTTCTGTAATCAGGCTATTTGCTAATTCTTCTGCTTCGGCCGGCTTATTTGTTGTTAAAGTAATTCCGGCAGCAACTCCAGCCCTTAGCCCTGAAATATATCCCGCTGAGAAGCTCTGCGCGGAATTATATATGTGAAGATCGCAACCAAGTCCAATTGCTTGCTGTTTCTTGCACAACTCCAAAAGCCAATTGCCTGTTAATTTGTCAAATGCATCTTCATTTGCCATGGATTCTACGCTGAGCAGCAGTAAGCCAAGAATTAAATGCTTCATCGAAACTCCCTTTTGGTATTAAAGGATGAACATCATAATGTATAACTAACATTATTTTTAGGAACAATCTGATTTTTTCACGAAGCTTGTTCAAAGTGACATTTTCCTAATGATTTCGGAGAAAAATATGGGCGGTTTTGGTAGTGGCGGCTGGTATCGCTGGAACAAAGCTACAACCATTGAGGAAGTAAAACGCATTGATATACGCTTTCTGAAAAGGCGAGGCTGGCTGACCAACAACCCTAATACCTGGAAAAGCGGCCACCTAACCTGGACCTGTGGCGGTCGGGATTCCGGCTTTATCAATTTTTCCAGCTACCACGACCGAGTTGAGTTAAATTACCGTTACCGGGAAGGTGGCAATGAGTGGCAGCCCGTCAAACAAACAGTCTACCTGGAAAGCACTCCTTGCCACTATGGCGGTTCCCGTAAGTGGTTTCTCTGCCCACTGTGTAACCGCCGTGTAGGTGTTCTCTGTGGCGCTGGGAAGTTATTTCTATGCCGCCACTGTTACCAGCTACCCTATAGTTCACAGCGTGAGAGCGGCCTTGATCGGTTAATCAGCCAGAAGCATAAGCTCGGGTACCGTATCTTTGAGGACTATGACGGTGATGGCTGGCGTAAGAAAAAAGGAATGCACCAGACCACCTTTGGGCGCCTACTCAAAAAATACTGGCTGCTGGAAGAGCAGATAGACGCGAGTATCTATGGGCGGTATATGATTATGCACAATCAACGTCTACTATGATAGTGCGCCAACCATAACCCGTTGTACGCTTATTCTGGTAATATACTCCCTTGAAGAGAATTAAAGCACTAGCGTAAGCAAGGAAAGATGGACCTCAAGCACCTAGGATTAAAAGTTTCACTTAAGACAAAGCGCCTATTTTTTTGGCTTCTAATCAGCAACAAAGTCGTACGTCTTGCTCGTGTTCCACTCATCACAACCCTGGTTCCTGCTGTATCAGCTGCGTACCTTACTCTTTTCGAGATATTCGGAAGCAAGTGGCAACTCTTCACAATGTTTCCTGAAGTACATAATGTACTCATTTACTCCTTTATAATAGCCACGATTTCTATTGCCCTTTTTAAGTCTTTTGCCGATAGCTATCTAAGCAAAAATGCTGACAACTATATAGACGCCTTGCAAGACTTTATCCGCATGAATGCTAGCATTGTTGCGACAAAAGATTATAGATTTAAACGTGCAGCGAACCGTTTAAACTCAGAGGATGATATTTTCTTACAGATCACCCACCCTGTAGATCAAATCAACACCATTCTGGTACAAGCACGTGATTTTCTAATTAACCGTTATGGCCTAGAGACCGAAGATAATATAAGAATAACCATAATCGACAAGAAAGAAGGACAAGAATGGGATTATGCCTTTGATACTCATGCAAGCTGGTCTCAAACCCCCGCATCGGAGCTCCTAAGTACAAGCTCTGCAGCAAGCGATTGCTTAACCACGGGCGAGCCACGATTTCATGTAGACAAGGAAATCGCCAATGCTGAAGGTCTGTACGCTCTTTCCGAAAGGGATCAAAGGTTCGGAAACGGAAGTGTTTACTGCTACCCAGTCTCCGTAACTAGCCAGAGTTTTAGCTATACTGCTATAATTACCTTCATCACCTATAAAGGTAAGAAGCTATCAAATGGCTTCAATGACCGCGAAACAGAGCGAATTTCCACACTTTTGAAAGAAGTTTGTAGACGAATTGAGCTAGAGCTCACGCTAGGTGCCATAAAGGGCTGGGCGCTTTCTCAGGATGGGAGCAATTGTCATGATTGAGCAAAAAACTTCTGTTTTCAGAGGCTTATTTTCGACTAACGACCCTATTGATAGCTTACGGGACAAGCAAGATAGATTCGTTGAATCAATGGAACACGTAAAGGGAAGCCCTTCTGGGCCAGACTTCAGCGTCCACAAAGAGTCTACATGTGACGGAGATAGCCAAGCCCGAGAAGAGCAAGAAGTATAGCTAGCTTATCAAAACCTCCAAATAGTTAGAAAACAGACTTTTTATTAGTTGCCTTGACAGCTGTTTTTGGGGGTATATTTGGGGGTATTTAAAAAAACAATAAGAAAATTATTCTTATATTTAAAATAGTTAAATGAACTATTCAGTAGACCCCGCCCCAAACCTCTTCCAGTAAATTCCGACAATAACACGCAATTCGGCGCATTTTATATCCAGCGCTGTTCGTTAGCGTCGGCCGTCATAAAGATATTTGAACCCCGCTTCCCTGGCACCTATAGAATATATAGCCTTAAGCTAGTTCTTTTTATAAGCCAAATGGGTTCCGTATTGCAGTCGGCCCAATATCAACTGATCTGATGTGCCATGGGAGAATAAGGCGCAATTGATGTGCGAAATTAGCAAGTGGATCAAAGAGAACCACTTAAAGTAGGCGGAAGCTGCCAAGCATCTTCATGTCACCCGTCCCAGAGTGTCCGATGTAATCACCGGCAAAGCCGATAGGTTCACTATCGATGCCCTGGTGGATATGCTCCAGCTTGCCGAACGCCGGGTGACGGTAAAGGTTGCTTGAGAGTAGTACAGCCAATGACTTGAAACTTTTGGGGGTATTTATGGGGGTAAAATGATTAAGGTCCGTGTACGATGGTCATATTAAATTGACCTGACAGCCACCTTACCTATAAACCGGTAGCTGTCAGATCGAGCCTCCATCGCCACACTTTGTATGTGCGGAGAAAATTTACTTTATCATAGAAAACGGGCGCTACATCCGGTGACGCATGCCGCCCCTTCTCATGCCGCCGCTCGGTCGCGAAGGTCCAGATCTAGGACGGTAACTTGCGCCTCCGATCGGGGCCATTCCACCGCCCACTTGCTCGGCTTCCTCTGGCGAAATGTTTTCCTTTTGCTGCTTATCGGTTACTTCTTCCTGTGTAGTTTTATCTTCTGGCTTATTCATTGTTGTCGTCTCCAATCTATTAAACGTTTTTCATTTTGCTGACAGACGAAACATCGCAACCGACTAAACATCCGTTTTCAGGCAATTATCGTCCAGTCGCATGATTAATAGTAGCGACTGATAAGATTTAAGAAGATAACATTTGTATAACATCCGTCTTACTTATATTGGCCATTATCTGCACAGAGGGCTTCACGACACTTCTAAAGCCCACGTTACTAAACTGTAGCAAATTTGGTACTGGCACCTACCGGCAATGATACAGAAACAAAGTTAAACTACATTCTAAATTTTGTAGAAATATGTTGATGAGACAGCTCCGGATATATTTGGGATCCCGCAGAGCAAACCTGTGTACGCTTATAGTGCAGCACCAAGCAATCGGAGAACGCACTTTAAAAGGATTGAGTAGCATGTTCACCTTGAAAGTTACGTCCGCAATAACGCGTGGCTTTTCTCATGCTACTCAATTGTGGACGGCGAAATTAACGAAATGCGACACATTTTAGGAGAAGACGCCATATTTTGGATATCGAGTTGACGGGAACACTTACACGGTATATTAAGGATTATATCCTTAACCTCCATATTGCTTCCGGCTTCATATCGGACAGAGGCGAAAGATTGTTACTTTTCCGGTGTGGATTTAACGCGACTTTACTATAGCGGGATTTATAGCTAAGCGCGAAAAAGCGAGATATTTTTGACTGATTATTCAATATTTTTTTGCAAGAAGAGTTAATCACAAAAAGTGTTTTAGTTGAAAAATTGCGTGCAACCTGTCAGTTGTGTTTTTTGGCCCGAATCCTTAACTAGAGCGGCGTATCCAAAATCCAACTGTTGGCTATTAGAAAGAAGGATTTTGTTATGAGCACCAGCAGTAAGATACTTGTAGTGGAAGACGAAATGGATATCGCCAATCTTCTGCAGATACATCTCGATGAGCTGAATTACGATGTCCATGTGCTGAGCGACGGGCAATCTGCGCTCGATTCCTGTGAAACGGAATCTTGGGATCTTTGCATTCTCGACGTGGTACTTCCCAAAGTAAACGGCCTGGAAGTCTGTAGGCGGTTGAGAAAACGATCCTGTGACTTGCCAATCATATTTTTATCCAGCCGGTCCAGTTTGATGGACCGGGTTATAGGGCTTCAAGCGGGAGCCGACGACTATGTCACGAAACCCTTCGGGATTCAGGAGATTGAAGCTCGCGTGGAGGCGGTACTTCGCCGATCGGCAATGAGCACCGCCAGCCAAAAAGAAGCTGGGGGCTATACAGAGACGGAACTTATAGCGGGTGACATTGAGATTGATTTGCTGGGTCGAACCGTGCAAAGGAAAGGTGACCCGATACGACTTACCACCAAGGAGTACGATCTGTTGGTGTTTTTTTGTCAGCACCCCAAACAAACATTCAGTCGGATGGAATTACTTGAAGAAGTATGGGGATACACTCACAAGTGTTACGAGCACACCGTAAACACCCATATCAATCGACTGCGAGCTAAACTGCAATGCGGAACGAAAGACGGAAAGGACTACATATCTACCGTTTGGGGCTGTGGTTATCGGTTTGATTCGTCTTTTCAATAACTTGTCATGCCGCGGTTAAAATCTTTTCTTGGATTACCGCTCGCCAGACAGCTCACGGTGGCAATGACTCTGTACACTCTAGCCTGCGCGTTGCCATTGCTGATCCTGGCGCACAATAATGTCTATAGTTCGTCCAAGCAGGCTTTGGAGAATGTCTATCGCGATATGGCTAGGGATATTGTCCGTAGCAACGATTTGCTGAACACCGAGCTTGAACTTGATATCGAAAAAATCGACGAAATAGCAAGCCAGGTCCACGCTATGAACCCTATCCTGTACATGTATGTACTGGACAGTGACAATGGTCTTATCTTCCTGCCTAAGCATCTCGAACCCGGCATAAATGATGGAGAGCCACATCGACACAACCGTTCATGGAATGCAGAGTCTGTTCATTTATCGAGGACTATGCATGCGGAAGTAGAACCTTCGATCGATCAACTAAAGCGCGAACTCATATCGGCTTATCCGATCAGTTTCAAGGGAGACGTTCTGGGAATCATGTCCGTGGGACTGATGGAAAAGAGCCTCAAGGCTATTTTCGATGATATCAACAAACTCGCGCGGGTTAACAGGTTCCTTATTATTATGGGTTTTTTGATCTTCATGGTGTTAATCGCCTGCAAATTGATCAGGGTGTTGATAGAGATACCAGTATATAAATTGGAATCCACCTTACAAAAATTTGTCAATTCGGATTTCAAACTGCTCGACGAGGAAAATGAAGAAATAGTCAGGGCAAAAGAGATCACGAATATATACAGCGACGTTTATAACTTAATGCGGCTTGTCTCCAAGCAATACGGCCAGCTGAAAGCGATCGATCACCAGAGACGGGAGCTGGTAGCACATGTCTCCCATGACCTTCGAACACCTCTGGCAGCCATAAGCGGGTATGTGGAACGATTGATTTCTAAAGAGCAGGAAGGCGCTCTGCAACCCGGTGAAGGGAAGAAATATCTGGAGGTAGTAAAACGCCAGATGGAGCTTATGTCGGCAAGAATAGACACGTTGTTTGATCTGACCCGGCTGGATGCGGGCCGATTTCAAGCCTACTTTGAGCCCTTTGGCATATGGGAGCTTATCAGTGATATTTCCATGGAGTTTCGCTTGGACCCCAAAAACCGTGATGTGGAATTGGAGGTGCAAATGCAAGTACCGGAAGATTGCACAGTGTATGGTGATATCGCACTAGTGCAAAGGGTATTTGAAAATTTAATAAAAAATGCGCTGAGGTACCGCTCCTCAGAGGGAGGGAAGATAACAATTTCCGTGACACCAGACACCGGGGAGCAACCAAAGATTGTCGTGTCCGTTTGTGACAACGGGGAAGGAATATGTACTGAACGGCTAAAGGCCATTAAAAACCATTTTCTAAACGCGCCAGATTTG
Organism: Porticoccaceae bacterium; assembly: GCA_028280905.1. Classification (GTDB taxonomy): domain Bacteria; phylum Pseudomonadota; class Gammaproteobacteria; order Pseudomonadales; family Porticoccaceae; genus JANQKW01. The sequence goes on along the minus strand of JANQKW010000358.1, from coordinate 7,922 downwards.
GGGAAAACACCTGACCTGGATGAGCGCAAATCGAGCAGTAAACACAATGGGCGGAAAATAGAATCTAAGCGGGCCGGGCTGGGCCTTCTTATCATACAGCGCATCTTGGAACTGCACGATTGTGGGATCGATGTAGATAGTGAGGAGGGGAAAGGGACATGCTTTACCTTCCAATTGCCCACAGAAATGTTTGAAACCGACCAAGAGAAGAATTCTCTCTCCTATATTGATATGGACTAGTTCAGCTAATCCGGCTCAATAATCGCCCGTGCCGGCGGGATCCCGGCGAAGATGCTGGGCGTCAGCCATTTCTCCACATTCTTGGTCAGGGGCGTCGGTCCGATCAACTGCAGTTTCCCTTCCGCAATGGCTTTCTTGTAACTGATATCCCCCATCCAGAGCTGGCACATCACCTGCAGGCAGACATTGAAATAGATATCCACCTCCTTGCCCGGGTCCATCATACAGACATCTATTTCATCGCCCGTTACCACTATCCACCAGGTGTCATACTCGGTGATATCATTAAAGTAAAAACGGATAACCGTCTCATTGCCTATCAGTTTATCGGGGCAAATACTGCGTTCCATATAAAGCATCAGCAGCGACAAATCGTAATCATCCTCGGTAAGATGATTCCTTACCCACCGCATTCCCCAGGTGCCTATCTGTTCCACAACAGGCATCAGCTCCTTGCAGGCTTCGGTGGGAAAATACTGATGACCGCGCTGCCCCGGAATGCGCTTTCGCATCAGCAGGCCCTGCTCTTCAAGCGCGGCCAGGCGTTTGCTTAACAGCGTGGGGGATATTTGGCTGAGCCCTCGCTGGAATTCGTTAAAGCGCGTCGAGCCCATCAACAATTCCCTCACCAACAACAGGGTCCAGCGCTCCCCCAGCACCTCCATCGCCTTGGCGACCGGGCAAAACTGGTTGTAACTCATAGTCGTTTCCGCAATTTCAGTCTAGCAGGCTGTTGAAAAACAGAGTTTTTCAACAGCCTGCTATTTATTGTAGCTACTTACTACAAAAAAAGTAGTTTGTTGCTCCAGTTTATGCAATATTTCCCGGCGGCGTTTTTTACTAAGCTTAGCGGCATTAATAATCACTCAAAGCCTTGGGGGGCAACCAACATGTGTCGGACAACAACATCAACTTTGGATATCCATCTGCTGCGCAACGCGCTGGGCAGCTACCCCACGGGCGTAGCCGTGGTGACGGCCAGCGGGCGGCATCGCGCACCGGTGGGGATGACCATCAACAGCTTCACCTCTATATCGCTCGACCCGCCGCTGCTGGGCTGGTGTATTGACAGGGATTCCGCCAGTTTTGTCGATTTCACTGGCGCCACTGGCTTTAGTATCTCGGTTCTTGCCAAACACCAGGGCGATATCGCAAAGCGCTTTGCCACCCGGAGCGCTGATAAATTCGTCGGGCTCGTGGAAGACCCGGCAATGGAACCTGTTATACCCGAAAGCTGCGCGCTGTTTCGCTGCCGTATGTACAGGGTTATCCCACTCGGCGACCACGTGATGCTGGTAGGCCGGGTCACCCAATTTGAACGGCGGGAAAAACCACCGCTGGTTTTTGTCGGCGGAAAATTCCGGCAACTGCCAGATGCGCCAAACATTGCGGCTTGAAAACCGGCATTCAGATATTTCCAGATATTGCAACTACACTAAAGTGTGTATCCGCATAGGGTACACACGATCCCGGGAGGTACTTACCATGACACAATCAACCGCCACAATCACAGACACCGCAGGCCAAACATCGCTGCAGGATATTGCAAAGGAAATAGGCCCCGCTATCGCCGAAAACGGCAAACAGGCCGACGAAACCGATATTTTCTCAGCGGAGAACTATCAAATCCTTAAAGAGCACAAGGTGTTTTCCGCAATGGTGCCCACGGAATTCGGGGGTGGCGGATATGCCTATCCGGAGCTTTGCGAGTTCCTGACCAACCTGGCCGGTTACCACCCATCCACGGCACTGTCGCTGTCTATGCACCAGCATATTATTGCGACAAACATCTACAATCACCTTAACGGCAGGCCCGGCAAGGCTCTGCTGGAGAAAATCGGCAATAACGAACTCGCCCTGGTAAGCACCGGCGCAGGCGACTGGCTGGCGTCAAACGGCAGCCTTGAGAAAATCGAGGGCGGCTATTTGCTCAACGGCGTAAAACACTTTGCCAGTGGATCACCGGCGGGCGATGTACTAGTCACCTCAGCGCCCTACCAGGATCCCGAACAGGGCTGGCAAGTATTACATTTTCCGGTGCCCACCAATAGCGAAGGCGTCACCGTGCTGGATAACTGGGCGCCGATGGGCATGCGGGGTTCCGGCTCCAACAGTGTGAAACTGGAGAACGTATTTGTGCCGGAAGCAAGTGTGGTCACCAAGCGTCCCCGGGGTGATTTCCATCTGATGTGGTGTGTGGTGCTGCCGGTCGCCCTGCCACTGATTATGTCAGTCTACCGGGGCATTGCGGAAAACGCGGCAAAACGCGCGGTGGAGCGCTGCCAACAGAGTGTCGACCCGGTAACGCCCTACTTACTGGGTGAAATGGAAAACGCCCAGACAGTGGTGCAGCTCTCCTTGAACGACATGATTCAACGCGTCGACAATTTCAATTTTGAAGCCAACCTGCCAACTGTCAACGAAATAGTGAAACGTAAAACCATTGCGGCGGAAGCCTGCAAATTAACCGCAAACAAAGCCGTTGAGGCCTGCGGTGGGCCGGGCTTCCTCAGAGCCTTTGGAATTGAGTGCCTGTTGCGGGATGTTATGGCCTCCCACTTCCACCCGATGCAGGAAAAACGTCAACACCTTTTCACCGGATCGCTGGCAATGGGTAAAGAGCCGCCAAGCCAGGCATTCTAAAACACAGCAGCTCAACTCAACTGCCCCCATGTCTATTTGGCCATAATGGCCAAATAGACTATTTTTGTGCTTCGATGATAAAGAAAAGTCGAGATTTCGGCGCCGCTGCTGTAATGGCAGGCTTGCCTGGAGGGCAGGAGTTTATTTGCCCTTAGAAGCGTCTAACCAAATAGGCTGACAAGAATAAAACAAATCACAAATGCGACGACAATTTCGATCGCCATTTGGGATAACCGAGTTTTTGGCGGGCTTTTAAGCTCTGCCCGAGCAACATTAACATTCATCCCTAGCACCTGATACGCCGATATGTATAGACAAATTATATACGATATACATGAGATGCACAATGTCTATACATGTGACGAAGTTCAAATTTTTATATTTTTAAAATCAGGCGGTTGGCGGGCCGGTGACCGCCCAAGGCGTGTATTGCGTCCGAACTGAAAACCCGAGGAAGTTAGTTTACTCGCTCCCACTGGTAGCCTTGGGACGTGAGCATTTCCTTTAATTCCTGCATCGCCGCTTTTACCTCCGCGGCGTTTCCCTTGGCGCCGACTTCATTGACGGGCAGCTCATGCTTCATACTTGGCAAGCAAAATAGTTTCAGCGCGGGGTAGCTGTTGGCGACACTTTCCAGCAGCGGAATCAAGTCGCCCTCATGGGTCCCCGTGACTAACACCGATCGCTCCGCGTATTGATTGTCATGCAGGTGGCGATAGCGGTTATCCAGCAGCCATTCAATCATTGGCCAGGCCATTTCCGGAAATCCGGGTACAAAGTGATGACTGCCAACGGTAAAACCCGGAATTGAGTTCACCGGATTGGGAATGAGCTCCGCGCCACTTGGAAATTCAACCAGGCGATATCGCTGTTCCGTCAACGCGAGGTTGCGCTTTTTCGCCGTTTTCTCCAGCAGCACCACGCCTTCCGGATGCCGCTCGGTTTTCACCCCCAGCGCCTTGGCCACCGCTTCGCGGGTAAGATCATCCGGCGTGGCGCCTATTCCCCCGGTACTAAACACAATATCGTCGGTTGCCAGCGTGTTTTGGTAAGTCGCTTCCAGAAGCTCTTTATCGTCGCCAACAATTTTCGCCCAGCTCAGCGACATACCCCGTTGCACCAACATAGCGACCACCTTCGGCAGATGCTGATCCGCCCTTCTGCCACTGAGGATTTCGTCGCCGACAATAATCAAACCAATTCGCACGTTTAGCTCCAACCGCTTTTGCTGGCCTAGTATGCGGTTTTTAATCAGATTTTTCAGTACATCAAGTTATTAGCCAGCTTAAGACGCCGACATTTGCCAAGAAAAAAATCAGAAAAAACGCAGGTTTTCCTCAGGATTGCCAACTGCTAGGCGGCTAGTATCTAAACCACATCAAGTGACCCGGTAATGCGAGAGCCACTGATGAGCAACCCGGTAAACCACATGATCCACCCCGCAGGGAGGTCCCTATGAAAACGTCAATGTTAACCGCCATAACCCTGGTTTCCGTCCTGATCAGCACAGCAGGGCATGCGGAGGTTTCCACTCCCCGGCACGAAACCGCTGGTAATGGTTTTTTGCAGGTCGGCATCATTAATCCAGGTTTCACCGCTACGCCTGATCAAGAGTATTTCGAAAGGCTGGTGACACCCGAATACCCCCGCTGGGAACGCCAGCATAAGCGCGAGGGTGAAGTGCTGATTGAATACACCATAAACCCGGAGGGAAACGCCGAAAATATCAGAGTGCTGGACGCCAAGGGGTCACGGTTCGTACAGGAAGCAGTGAGAGCACTGAAGGACTCGTCGTTTAAACCTCTGATTATTGGAGGCCGCGCTATCGCTGTTAGTGGCCACCAGATGCGCTACAGATTCGTCATTGATGACTAAATTGCACCCGACGCCCAGTTTTAATTCAACGTAACAAACGCAGGAACAAAACATGACTACATTTATTCCGTATTCAACTACCGGGGAACAACCCACTGCACCGCAAGGCGCAAGGCATCCGGGCAAACTGGTGGAAATCAAGCAGAATAGTTCCACGGTCACCCTGGTTTTGCCCTACAGTCAGCAGATGATTGTAAGAAAGATGTTGCATTCCATAGGAATCGCCGAGCTGTCGGTACAGGATATACAGGTAGTTGTCGCGGGCGCGACCAACGACGACGGGTGTTCAAGCCATGCCGCTATCCCCACTGACCACCGCTGCAAAATTGAGTTTTCAGCGGAAAGAAAACTGGCGGAGAAAGGCGCGCGCATGATTTCAACGCTGTTGAGGATTCAGTGTCTGGGAAAGTCCAGGATCACCATCAGTCATCTTGAGAAAGTATTTGAACTCACCCCTGCGTAAATTTGAATTCACCACTATTGATTTAACCCTGGAGAACCAACCATGAACAGCGCCACACTGGAACTGGTTAACGCGCCGACAAACAGTAAGTCCGTAAACCGCGGTTACCTGGAGGGCCAGCTGCGTGAGGCTGGTATTCATGCAGAGGATCCGAGAATCGCCAGCCTGAATAAATACCTCGAAAGTATGGAACCTGGCGAGCCAATCACTATGGACGCGATCGAAAACGGCGCCGCCGAAAGCCGTGCACTGTTGGGGAAGGCGATATCAAATAGGCTGGTTGTTCCCCGGTTTGGCGCTTTCCGGTCGATGATTGAAGAACTTTTTCATAAATCGAAAAAGGCGGAGGGAGGCGCCGTAGCCAGTTACATTCCCCAACTGAAACGCGTCAATCCCAACCTGTTTGGCGTGTCTATCTGCACCATCGACGGCCAGCAACTCAGCTTGGGGGATTCGAATGCGGAGTTTTGTATGCAGTCCGCCTGCAAGGCCGCCCTCTATTGTTCGGTATTGGAACTGTTGGGCCAGGGGCTGGTGCACCGGCATATGGGCTGGGAGCCAAGCGGCAGGTCATTCAACGAGTTGGCATTGAATCAAAGGAATCAGCCTCACAACCCGATGATCAACGCCGGCGCGATTATGAGCTGTGCGCTGCTGATGCCCGAGTCTCCAATGTCAGAGCGATTCGACCACCTACTGAAAATGCTGGCGGGTTTCAGTGGCAATCGTCGCCCCGGATTCAACAATTCGGTGTATCTCTCCGAGCGGGAAACGGCGGACCGCAACCACGCCCTCGCCTATTACATGAAGGAAGTGGGCGCCTTCCCCGAAGGTACCGATCTGCACGCGACGCTCGACCTCTATTTCTCCGCCTGTTCCATCGAGACAACCACCCGCCAGATGGCGATGCACGCCGCAACTTTGGCCAATGCGGGCGTGTGCCCGCTCACCGGAAGTCGCGTCATCAAGGAAAATACCGCGAAAAACTGCCTGTCGATGATGTACTCCTGCGGCATGTACGACTACTCCGGGGAGTTCGCGTTCCGGGTGGGACTGCCCGCCAAGTCGGGTGTCTCCGGTGTGGTGATGGCGGTGGTACCCAATCTGATGGGCATTGCCGTGTACTCTCCGCGTATCGATGCAATGGGCAACAGCGTCAGGGGTGTGGAATTCCTGAAAAGCCTGGTGGATACCTACAATATGCACAATTACGACAGCCTGACCCGGACACACAAAATTGACCCGCGCCAGCACTGATACAAGCGGGATTATTCGTCCAGGGAGGGCGCAGATGCCAGAAGTAGTTTTCCCTTGGGTGATCGCCGGATATGCTCCAGGGCCGGATTGACGTAGGCGTAAGCAGCCAACGGATCCATATCCTGAAAGGCGCGCTGCAAACAGCTTAGTGTGCGATCCACGCAGCCGGTCAACGCATACAGGTGCGCCGTAATCGCCGGTGATGGAATTCTGGCCTCCATATCAACGAGCACTTCCCCGGCCTGGCCACGCGCCTGGTAATCAGCGATGGCGTCGATCAACTGCCGATAATCATCGTCCGCCAGTTGGTTCAATAATTTATCGCGGCGCATCTCCGCGAACGCATCGTCATAGCGGGCCTCGGCTAAATAGACGGACCACAGCAACGTGGGAATAAGCGAGCGAGAGTCATCCTCACTGAGTGACCGGGCAATCAGCAGGCAATCCTCGGCACGCTCGTATTGTTTATCCAGATACAATGCCCAGGCGATTTCGGTATAGATTACCGGTGACAAAGGGTCCAGTTCGCGGGCGCGTTCAAACTGCTCGAGTCCTTTCAGCGGTTCACCCATATAAACCTGCAGGCAGCCATACCAAAGCCGAGCGCTGGGATCCCGGGGGTATTTTTTGATCGCCTGCTCTAATACTTCCCGCGCCTCGTTCCATTGGCAGCTCGACAGATATATTCGCCCCATAACCGCCAGCGCCAATGGCGATTCAGGATCCATTTTCAGCGCCTTTTTTGCAAATCGAGTGGCATCCGACAGCGCCATTCGGGGATTGCTGGTGGCGGAGTAGGTGGGCATCAACGCAAGTGTTGCGGCACAGGCTTCATAGAGAGCGGCGAAGTCTCCGCCCGAGGTGATGGCCTGTTCAAGAAACTTCGATGCTTTCTGCAATTCCCGTTGATTCAGGGCATAGCGGCCTTTGAGGTACAGGTCGTAAACTTCCGCGCTGGGAGTGCGCGTCGGTCGCCAGTGCAATTGGGGATTTTCAACCATAGACGGCGGCAGGCAAGCCACTACCTTCTCCCCAAGCGATTCCTGGATTTCAATAAGATCCTCCCCCTGCCCCTCAAAGGTCTGGGAAAATCGCTGATAACCCCTCTTTACATCGGTGACGGTGACATTAACCTTCAGTCTGTGCTGCTCGCGGTTGACACTGCCTTCCATCACAAAGCGGACTCCAAGTGTCGACCCGATTATCTGGTGGTTTTCGTGACTGACCGAAGCCGACGAAAAGCGCGCCGCGACTTTAAGATCGGGAATCTTGGCTAAGCCCATGGTGATTTCTTCCGCGACCCCCTCCGCAATATGCGCCAGATCCCTGTCGCCGCTCAGGTCGCGGAACGGCAGGACGGCAATAGAGCGCGGAGGAATATCCTCCAGTGGCGGGAAAACCTGAGTGATTGATGCCGGCTCTGCATTGGCCTCTGGCGCGCTTA
>JANQKW010000342.1 GCA_028280905.1 Porticoccaceae bacterium | reverse complement strand
GCGTAATCGTCAAGATCGGCGCCAAAGGTCGGGTTATAGCCGCCGGGGAATTGCGAGAAGATGGGATTGCGCAGAACAAAACCGCTGGCGCTGGTGGCTCCCGGAACCTCACCCACAGGAACAAGGTAGTCAGCGGGGTTCAGGCCATCGGCGACTATGCTGTCTACCAGTGACTGCGGGGCCTCATCCGGCAGGAAGTCATTGTCATTGTCGATTTGCAGTGTGGTGCGTGCGGCAAATTGTTCCGATGGATCCAGCACCGGCCCGCGGTAGAAAAAGCCCGATTCGGTTTCGTTTTGCATGTAGCTGAAATTGCCGTACAGCTCGGTAGTGTCGCTCAGCTCGATACCGGCGTTAAAAAACAGTTTCAGGGCGCTGACGTCAGGGTCTCCCCAGCGCTGGCCGAGGCCGTTAAACGGCACCAGGCTGGCGCCGACCACACCGGCCACTTGCGCTGCATCCGGACGGGCGACGCCACGGGAGGTGATATCTGAAGTGGAGTATTCAATGGTGCTGCTGAGGAACCCGTTGTCGCCCAGGCCGGTGCCTATGTTCAGGCTGGTGGAGAAGCGGTCGCCATCGCCTTTGGTGTACTGGCCGTATTGACCGGAGATGGTAACGCCTTCGTCATTGTCCTTGAGAATCACATTGACTACCCCGGCAATGGCGTCGGAACCGTATTGCGCCGAGGCACCGTCGCGCAGTATCTCAACCCGCTGGATAGCCGCTGCCGGCAGGGCCGAGAAATCCACCGCCTGGGCGCCCTGGTTGATGGTGCCTACGGGGGCCAATTGCAGATTGACCAGTGCAGAGCGGTGGCGCCGGGTGCCGTTAACCAGCACCAATGTCTGGTCCGGAGACAGGTTGCGCAAGGTAACCGGTCTTATAAATGAAGTGCCGTCGGCGATGGGGAAGCGCTGGGTGTTGAGGGAAGGGGTGACTTTGCTCAAAGAGTCGGTGATGTCGAAAGATCCCTGCTGGCTGATCAGGTCGCCGCCGAGAATATCCACCGGCGATAATGACTGTGTGGGAGATGTGCCGACCCGGCGTGTGCCTGTGGTAACCACTTCTTCGCTGATTTCCTCCTTGTCAGCGTTTTGTTCCGCCAAAGCGGCAGTGGGTGATAATCCGTAGCAAAGGCAAAGTCCGTTTAATACAGCAAGACACAACGTGGTTTTGGAATAGTAGTTATTACTCATGGTCGATCTCCTTTTGGATTTAAATGTGCAAACGCACTTGTTAACTCGATACAGCGATCCTCAGTTATGGTTAATAGTTGTATTTATGTGTTCGTCTTATTCCGTTTGTGCATATAGGGCATGCACTCTCAGTTGTATCTTTAATATAGATAGTGTCTGGGGATTCCGCCAACCCGGTTCGGCAATGGTTAGTATTGTCGCGGTCGGCCGGCGTCTGCCAAATTCTGATCACCGGTAGCGGCGAAAGTTCAGCGCCGCCGGTGGAGGCGTTATCCGCCCGCAATGCCGGTGGCTCCCAAAAGGCCTTTCTGGTCTCCTGCCCTCCCATCTTGATCGAGATGGGTTGCGGCGCTTTTTCGGGCCGGATACGCCTCTCT
>JANQKW010000221.1 GCA_028280905.1 Porticoccaceae bacterium | reverse complement strand
AAATTGTCGGGGGTGTCGCGAGGACTGTTTGAGCGACAGCGAGTTACCGCAGCGCCGGCAATTTTGCAAACTTAACGGCCGGTCACGGACAAACCTCCCCTGGCGGGACGGGAACTTGGCTCCGACCTATAAACGTATGCTATTGGCGCTATGCAGTCCAGCGCTTAGATATTCCTGATATCGACAAACAGCGTCAACCGTTGGCCCGGCATCAGGTAACCTTTCATGTCGATGGCATTCCAGTTCAGAATGTCATTGATCTTCAAGTTAAATTTACTGGCGATGCGTGACAGGGAATCGCCCCTGCGAACCTTGTAATTGACTTTCTTCATTCGCTTTTGATAAGCAAAATCATTTTCCGCCAGTTTCAGCTCCTGTCCAGGTTGCAGCATCGAGCCCTTTTTCAACTGGTTCCAATGCATCAGCTCGTTGACGGATACCCTGTGTAGCCTCGCTATTTGCCAGAGTGTGTCGCCTTGTTTAACCAGGTGGCGGGCGTTTGGCGTGCGATTCTCAGCCAGTCCAGAGGCGCCGCCAAACCCGGGTAATTGCAGGCGCTGCCCGATTTGCAGGATGTTTGTATTCAAGTTATTGAGCGCTTTTAGTTGACCGATTGTGACGCGATGCCGTCTGGCGATGGTGTAGAGAGAGTCGCCTTTTTTGACCTGATAGGTCTTATTGGGTCGCCAGTAATCGGCGGGCAGGGACGCCAGTGCTTCAGAGAAAGGGCCGGCTTTCTCCACGGGCAACAGCAGCCGGTGGGGGCCTTCCGGGTGAGTGGCCAAGCGGTTGTATGCTGGGTTTAACTCGGCCAGCAGTTCGCCTTCGATAGCCGCCATCTCGGCAGCCTTGCTCAGGTTGATCTGGTTGTCTAACTCCAGCGCGGTAAAAAAAGGTTTGTTGGCGACTTCGGGAATGCTGACATTATAGTGATCCGGATCCTGGAACACTTTCGCGATGGCGAGCAATTGTGGCACATAGGCCTTGGTTTCCTTGGGTAATTTCAACGACCAAAAATCCGCCGGTTTCCCTGCTCTGCGATTGCGCTTAATTGCTCTTCGCACGTTGCCTTGGCCGCTGTTATAGGCGGCTAGCGCCAGCAGCCAGTCGCCGTCGAATAAGTCGTGCAGATAAGTGAGATATGTCAGCGCGGCTTCAGTGGATGCCACTATGTCTCTCCTGCCGTCATACCACCAATCTTTTTTGAGCCCGTATACTTCGGCGGTCGAGGGGATAAATTGCCACAGGCCGGCAGCGTGGCTGTGGGAGTAAGCAAAGGGATCGAAGGCACTCTCAACGATCGGTAGCAGCGCGAGTTCTACCGGAAGGCCCCTGGCTTCGATTTCTCCCAGAATGTGGTAGATGTATTTATGTCCTCTACCCATCACACGGTCGAAGTAGGTCTGATTGCCCGTAAACCAACGCAGGTGCCGGTCTATCCTTGAGTGTCGGTATTGCTCCACCAATGACATCTGGCTGCGAAACCTCTCCCAGAACGGAATTGATGGGTCAGCGCTATTCGGAAAAAACTGGGCCGGCGGGTCCGGTTCGGGGATTGGCACCAAGTTGTCCAGGACTAACAATTTCCTCGCCATTTTCTCGGGCTCAAGCGCCAAAGGCGATGACGGCTCCATTGTGTTATGCGTTTGGCCGGCACAGCCAAACAAGAGAGTTGCCACCACTGGCAAAGCAAAGCGTATTTTCATTATTGTTTGCAACGTCCGTTAGACTTATTCAGTTTGGCTAAAAGTCTAAAGATCGCTGTATTGGGGGACAATCAGATCATTAACGATTTGTGACTGACTTAAAAACCTGGAAGTTAAAAGGAATCTTTCCAGTGACGAATGGCGGCAAAAACGTCAATTTCATTGGTGATGGGTGTTGTTGAAAAATCTGCGGCGGCGTCTCTTATCGCCGACTCGGAAGTCCGTAAAAAGGGGTTGGTTCGCTTCTCTATCGCGATGGTGGTCGGCACCGTCGGCCGATTTTTCGCCCGCATCCCGGCTACCTGTGTCGCCCTATCGATCAGTGACTGATTGCCGGGTTCCACGGCTAGCGCAAACTTCAAATTCGCTTGTGTGTACTCGGGGGCGCAGTATACCAGGGTGTTGTCCGGTAGCCGACTGAGTTTCCGCAGTGAGTTGTGCATCTGCTGCGGCGTGCCTTCGAACAGCCGTCCGCAACCCCCGGCAAACAGCGTATCTCCGCAAAATAGCCGCGGAGTGTCAGCATCTGTGAGATAAGCGAGATGATTCAGGGTATGTCCCGGAACGGCGATGGTTTCGAAATCTATTTCCGCTGCGGTAAACCTGTCGCCCTCCCGCAACGGGTGATCCACCACGCCGATATCCGGCGGGCCATAGACGGGGCAGCCCGGGTACCGGTGCACTAAATCCGCGACGCCGCCGATGTGGTCGAGATGTTGGTGAGTGACCAGAATGCCCGACAATCGCAGCCCCAGGGTTTGCAGTGACTTGAGTACCGGTTCGCTATCTCCCGGGTCCACCACGGCTGCATCAATACCGCCCTGCTGGTGAAATAACCAGAAATAGTTGTCGTGAAAAGCCGGTATAGTGTGAATAGTGATGTTCATCGCGTATCACAGGTAATAAAATTACCAGGGTTTATGGTGTTGTAATTAGCTAGGTTATCCGAGTCCCGGGTGCCAAGCAAATATTTGCAGCCAACGAGATAACTTCCGGAGATGTGTTCAGAGTAGTCATTTGATGTCCCCCAGAGACAAGCTTTCAAAGACCGCCAGGGCTCGGCGTTATTATCGGGCCGGTCTAGAACTGGACGACTGGTTTTCCACAGAGCAGGGCAGATATATGCTGGATGCCGAGTTGCGGCTGCTGGAAAGCATGGCTTCCGGTATTAGTGGATACCACCTTATGCAGCTCAGTTATACGTCGGCTCAGCAGGCGTTTTATTCTTTCGGTCATTCCCATTGCTTTAATCTGGGCACCAGCAAGGACAATCCGGGGAATGCCGTCACCGAATACGAGGCCCTGCCGCTGCCTTCGGAAACGATTGACACGGGGTTGCTGCACCATGTGTTGGAATACTCGGAAAATCCTCACCTTATATTGAATGAGGTTTCCAGGGTAATTGCCCCTGGGGGACACTTGGTGCTGATCGTTTTTAACCCGGTTAGTTTGTTGGGGGTGTTGAAATGGCCAATGAAGTTGCTATCTGATTCATCGATCTGGCACTATCGGGGTTTGCGATCGGGTAGGATCCTGGATTGGCTGCAGTTGCTGCATTTCCAACCCCTGGGCATGCGAACCAGCAACCTGCTGTTTCCGATGATGTACAAGCGAGCCGAGCCGGCCGCGGACAATAAACTGATGTGTAAACTGGGTGAGGCCCGCATTTTGCTGGGGGCGGTCAGTGTGGTTGTGGCCCGCAAAACCGTGTTGAAAACCATATCCGGCAATGGTTTTCCCCAGCGCGCTAAACATGCCGTTGGCTTGAATCTGAAGCGGCCTCACAGTCCCGCTATCGAAGGAACTGAACTCAACAAGCAATGAAAACCGTAGAAATATTTACCGACGGCGCCTGCCGAGGCAACCCTGGACCCGGGGGGTGGGGTGCCGTACTGCGCTACCAGGGAACCGAAAAAAGCGTCTACGGCGGTGAGCGGGATACTACCAATAACCGCATGGAGCTGACCGCGGCAATCGAGGCGCTGGCGGCCTTGAAGGAATCCTGCGATGTTATTTTGACTACCGATTCTGAATATGTCCGACAGGGCATTACTTCATGGCTGGAAAACTGGAAAAAACGGGGCTGGAAAACCGCGGCAAAAAAACCGGTTAAAAATGTCGATCTTTGGCAACGCCTTGACGAGCAGGTCAGACGTCACAAGATCAACTGGAAGTGGGTCAAGGGGCACAGCGGCCACCGCGAAAACGAAATGGCAGATCAGCTTGCCAATAAAGGCATAGACGAATTGTGAAGATGAGGATACGCACTAAATGAGGCAAATAGTACTGGACACCGAAACCACGGGCCTTGAGACATCCCAGGACCACCGAATCATTGAAATAGGTTGCGTCGAGCTGCTAAATAGAAAGCTTACCGGCAACCACTACCATCAATACATCAACCCGCAGCGGGAGGTGGACGAAGGGGCCTTTCAGGTGCACGGCATCTCCGATGAGTTTCTGGCGGACAAGCCGGTTTTTGAAAAGGTCGCCGGGGAATTTCTCGAATTTGTGCGCGGCGCGGAACTGGTTATCCACAATGCCCCGTTTGACGTCGGCTTTCTAAATCATGAATTTGGGAAATTAGCTGAGACATTCGGCAAGCTGGAGGATCACTGTAACATTGTCGATAGCTTGGTACTTGCCAGACAGAAGCATCCTGGGCAAAAGAACAACCTTGATGCACTGTGCAAACGCTATACCGTGGACAACTCACAACGGGACCTCCACGGTGCGCTGCTGGATGCCGAAATTCTCGCCGACGTCTATCTGGCGATGACCGGCGGTCAGGTGGATCTGATGTTTTCCGGAAGGGCGAGTGACTCCTCGGAGCCCGGCGACAGCGGCATTCGAAGGCTGGCAGCCGAACGGCCGCGGTTACAGGTGATTCGCGCTGGCAGCGAGGAGTTGGACCGGCATCAACAGAAGCTGGCAGAGATAAGCAAGGCCAGCGACAATAAATGCCTGTGGCTGAATGACATTGCACCGCAATGACGCTCAGCCCGGGAGAATTCCCGCCTTCAGTATTACAGGGTGTTGATTACGCAGACAATGGCGACAACTGATAGCACCAGCGTATAGGGCAGGGCCATAATTACCATTCGCCCGTATGATAATCTGATCAACGGGGCCAGGGCGGACGTCAACAAAAACAGGAACGCGGCCTGTCCGTTGGGTGTCGCGACACTGGGAATATTGGTTCCGGTGTTAATGGCGATGGCGAGCTTGTCAAAGTGTTCCCGGGAAATATCACCCGCGTCAAGCGCCGCACGCACTTCGTTAATGTACACGGTTGCTACGAATACATTATCACTGATCATCGATAACAGGCCGTTGGCAATAAAGAACATTACCGGCTGAGCACTGAGATCCATCGACAGCACCGCATTGGTGACAGGTGCAAATAGGTGCTGTTCGTGGATCACCGCCACTATCGCGAAAAACACCACTAACAGAGCGGTGAAAGGGAGAGCCTCCTCAAAAGCGTGACCTATCTGGTGTTCCTCGATCACGCCGTTAAACGCCGTCAGCAGCACAATAACCATCAAGCCTATCAGGCCGACTTCGGCAAGATGCAGAGCCAAGCAGATGATTAAGATAACGGCCACCATCGCCTGAACGATCAATGCGGCATTATCCTTCGGGCCGCGCTGGTTACTCTCCTCAATGCTGAAATCAATCAATACCGACCTGACTTCATCTGGAATTGTCGTGCCGTAGCCAAACCAGCCCAGTTTTTCCAGCAGTCCGCATACGATCAGACCGGTTATAAACACCGGAATGGTAATCGGCGCCATCATCAGGAAGAACTCGATAAACTCCCAACCCGCTTTTTCGGCTATGAGTAAATTCTGCGGTTCTCCCACCAACGTCATTACGCCGCCCAGCGCGGTGCCCACCGCGCCGTGCATCACCAGGCTGCGCAGAAAGGCTCGGAACTGGTCCAGGTCTTCGCGGTGATATTCGTGGACCTCATCATCGTGACCATGGTCATGATCAACGTGAAATAACTTTTTACCTGAAGCCACCTTGTGGTACACAGAGTAGAAGCCCACCGCCACGCTGATAAGTACCGCGGTCACCGTCAGTGCGTCAAGGAACGCCGATAAAAAGGCGCTGGAAAAGCAAAACAGCAATGACAACAGCATCTTGGACCTGACGCCAATCAGGATTTTGGTAAAGGTAAATAGCAGCAGGTTGCGCATAAAGTAAATACCGGCAACCATAAAGATCAGCAGCAGTATGACTTCGAAATTGGCCTCGGCCTCGTGGAATATCGACTCCGGGCTCGCCATACCCATCAACACCCCCTCCAGCGCGATTAGCCCGCCGGGCTGCAACGGGTAGCATTTAAGCGCCATTGCCAGCGTAAAAATAAACTCCAAGATTAACAGCCAGCCCGTAACAAACGGACCTAGGATTACCAGAAATAGCGGATTCAGAACCAAGAAGGCGATTAGAGAATACTTATACCAAACCGGCGCATTCCCAAGGAAGTTGCTTGAGAATGATGAAAAAATAGACTGCTGCATGGTGGAGTTCCCAATTATTGTTTCTATGTGGTCTTGGCCGGTGATGATGGTATCATCAGCATTTCGAAAAACACAAATGAAATCGACCCTATTTGCCCAGTAAGAGGATCAGAGCGACCAACCATGCGTGAGTTGAATACCAGTTCCCTGGAAATGGTAAAGCAGGAACTTACCGAGCAGTGCAGAACGCTCGCCAATAGCTGTGACGCTTATCGGAAGGACCCCGGCCGGGACGCGCTGCAATTGCTGGTTGAGCAGACAGCTGCGA
>JANQKW010000396.1 GCA_028280905.1 Porticoccaceae bacterium | reverse complement strand
TGGTTGTTGGTAAAGCCCCGTTCATTTTCCGGGCGGGACAATTTGCAGGGGTCGTCCTCGGCCACCGGGTCGGCCCGGTGCAGCTCGTAGATAATCGGTTGCCTGGGGTATTCCGCCGCCGGGTTCAGCGGGTGCGGGCAGGTGTTGAAAACCACCAGGGTATCCAGCTCGAAACGCAGCGCCACTGCGTCGCCCGCGTTGGAATGGCCCGCCACATAGTTTAGGTTTCCCTGGTCGTCCGGCGCCACCTTGCTGAACAGGTTGAGGTTGGCCGCCAGGTCTTTTTTGCCCAGGCCGTATTTGGCCACCTCCACCAGGAAGCTGTGGCGCCCGCTGAGGGTCCAGTCGTTGCGGCAGTCCTGGTAGCTGCGCCGGCCCCACTTTTCCTCAACCATCCGGTCCGAGGTGGTGCCGCACACGGTGTCGTGCCAGCCCAGCGTATCCTCGACAATCGAGCAGAAGATTCGGCCCATATCCGAGTAGAGGCAGTGGTGGGCGGTCAGCTTAAAGGTGTGCTGGCACTTCAGCGTATCGGGGGCGTTGTAGCGTTCCAACAGGTTATCCGGGTTGTAGAACAGCATGCCCACATTGGCGCCGCCCAGTTTGTCGATAATCCGCATACTGGTGCCCCGCTTCATGGTCAGCGACCAGTGGGCGCCGCCGGGAATTTCCTCGCTATACAGTAGTGACTTGCTCATCTTGTTGCCGTTGCTCTGTGTTTTCTTTATCGCCGCCCAGGCTGCCCTCAAGCTTCTGCAGCGTGCGGTGGTCGCACTCGCCCACCGGTATGTCATAGGTAATGGTAGCGCCATAGGCGTCGGGCGAGTGGGGGTCGTCCCGCACCTTGTCGAACACCCACAACCGGGTGCCCAGGTAAAAGCCCTCGGTCAGGTCGTGGGTGATCATAAAAACGGTAATGCCGGTCTTGCGCCACAGCTCCAGGGTCAACTGGTGCATGTCGGCGCGAATCCCCGGGTCCAGGGCGCCGAAGGGCTCGTCCAGCAGCAGTATCTTGGGTTGGTTGATCAGCGATTGGGCAATCGCCAGGCGCTGCTGCATACCGCCCGACAGCTCTGCGGGAAATTTATCCAGCGCATGCTCCAACCCCACCGCCTGCAGCGCTTCGGTCGCTTCGGCAAGCGCCGCTTTGCGCCGTTTGCCGAACAGCCTGCCGGTCAGGCCGGCCTTGGGGAATTCCTTGGCGATCAGTACATTTTCCAGGGTGGTCAAATGGGGGAATACCGAATACTTCTGGAACACAATTCCCCGGTCGGAGTCGGGTTCGTCCGGCAGCGGACGGCCGTTCAGCAGCAGCTCGCCGCGGCTGGGGGTCTCGATGCCCAATAGCATCTTCAGGAAGGTGGTTTTACCGCAGCCGGAGGCGCCCACGATGGTAATAAACTCGCCTTCCTCCACGGATACCGACACCCGTTCCAGCACGGTGTTATCGCCGTACTCTTTCCACAGCGCCTTGGCTTCAATAAAACTCATGCCGCGGTTCCCTGTTTACTCAAACCGTGAAACCAGGGGTACAGCTTGATCGATACTTTTCGCAGTGCGTAATCCATAATAAAAGCCAGCAGGGTTATCCATGCAACATAGGGCAAAATTACGTCCATTGCCAGGTAGCGTCGCACCAGGAAAATCCGGTAGCCCAGGCCGTCGGTGGCGGCGATGGCTTCGGCGGCTATCAGGAACAGCCAGCTGGCGCCCAGCGACAGGCGCACCGCGTCCAGCAGCCGCGGCAGGATTTGCGGCAACACCACCCGCAGGATCACCTGCCAGGTGGAAGCGCCCAGCGTTTGCGCCTTGATCAACTGTTCCGAAGGGATTTCCAGCACCCGGCTCTGCAGGTCGCGGATAATAAAGGGCGCGGTGCCCACCACAATTAGCACCACCTTGGACAGCTCGCCCAGGCCAAACACAATGAACAGTATCGGCAGAATCGCCATCGGTGGGATCAACGACAGCGCGGTGACAAACGGCGACAGGTTGGCCCGCACATAGGGAATCACGCCGTTGGCGATCCCGACCACCAGCCCCAGCAGTGCGCTGATGCCCACGCCCCAGGCCAGCCGCTGCAGGCTCGCAAGCGTGTCGACCCACAGCAGGTAATCGCCGCTGCGTTTACTCGGCTCGAACGCCATGCGTTCAACCGCGCTGCCGATCGACGTCAATGACGGCAGCAGCTTATCGCTGGGGTTTTCGCTGAGGCGGATATCCGAGGCGATGGCGTAGGCCAAAACCACCAGCAGGAACGGCAGCAGGGTGAGGAATACCCGCCCGATGCTGCCGGGATGCCTGTTCATTAAACGTTTCATCGACCAGCCTCGTTGCCGGCGGGGCTGCGGTGCAGGCCGCACCTGTGCGACGCCATTGCCGCCGGCCCCTAGTCAGTTGCGTTTACAGCTTGCCGTCGGCCGCCATTTTCATATAGCTGGGGTCAAAGCGCAGTTTGATATTGCCGTTGTCGCCCACCACGCCGGCGGGGGTTTCGATACCGATAAAGTTGGCGTCCTGGGCGCCTTCGCCCAGTAAGCCGTGGTCGAAGGAAAAGGCCGCCACATTCTTCATGGTAGCAGGCAGCGCGTCACTGTTGACGAACTTCACCGCCTCGGCGGGCTGGTAGAACATCAGCGTGGAGGCCAGTTGCGCGTTGTAACCGGCCAGGTCGGTGCCCGAGGCATCCGCCATCGCGGTGCGGGCGGCGATACCCGCCTCGTCAGTGCCCGACATGACCGACATGATTTCATACCAGGCGCCGGTCAGCGCCTTGCCCAGTTTGGGGTTTTCCGCCAGGGTTTTTGTGTTCACCACCATCATATCGATAATCTCCCCGGGAATCTGGCTGGAATCGAACACCTTGTGGCTGTTCGGCATGGCGAGGATTTCGCTGACCAGCGGGTTCCAGGTGGTGACCGCGGTAACACCGGCGGTGGCGTAAGCGGACACCATATCCGCATCGGAGGTATTCACCACGGTGACGTCCTTCTCCGCCAGGCCGACGCTCTCCAGCGCGCGAGCCAGCAGATAGTGGGACACGCTCAGCTCAACCAGGTTGATTTTCTGGCCGGCAATGTCTTTCAGCGACGGCTTGCCCTTCAGGATAACCGCGTCGTTGCCGTTGGAAAAATCACCCACGATCAGCGCCGTGGAATCCACGCCGCTGGCGGCCGGGATAGTGAGGGCATCCATATTGGTCATCACGCAGCCGTCGAAGGCGCCGGCGGTGTATTGGTTGATGGATTCCACATAGTCGTTGATCTGCACCACTTCAATTTCAATATCGTATTTGTCGGCCCATTTTTTTACGATGCCGGCATTGTCGCCGTAGCCCCAGGGCATCCAGCCCACATAGATGGACCAGGCCACGCGAAACTTATCCTTGGCCAGCGCGGGGGAGGGGGCGGCCAGCCCGATGACCAGCGTCAGGGCTAACAGTTTAGGAAACAGCGAAAGGACGTGGGTGAAGGAATTTTTTTTCATGGTTCACTCCTGGGTTAAGGCTCACTGGGGTTATTGGGCGCAAGGGAAATCAAATGCAGATCTCCCGGGCTTTTATCCCTCCGTGTAACCCCTTAACTCAAGAGGTCGGAAACTCTCGGACCAGACATCTGCGTGCAGACCGGAATCTGGTGCTCCTTCAAGGAGATAATTGCGGGTTCAGTTGGTGTGTCAGCGGTCATGGCAAGGCGCGCCTCGCCGGCAATGGTCATTCCCTTGCCAAGAGGCGCAACGCCGTCCATGGGCGCTGACACGCCAACCCGAAGGGCGTTGCTGTGGTGTCCCGCCACCGCGTTGCAGCCCTGGCAAAGG
>JANQKW010000202.1 GCA_028280905.1 Porticoccaceae bacterium | reverse complement strand
CCGGGTTGCTTTCGGAGTCACCTATGACTTCAAAATCCAGAGCCACCTCGTCCAGCGGATAGGGGATATACTGGTCAGCCTCCATGGCGATTTGAGATTCCATCGCCTGATCGTTCAGCTCTGCCGGCATCTCTATGACTTTAGTGATTACGGAAGACCCAGACACGGCAACCGCGGCGTCTTTGACTTTGGCTTGTGCTTGGGAAACTACCTTGTTAATAGTATCGGCTAACGCTTCAACATCATTAATGTTTTTTTCAACCACCGTATTCGGTGGCAGCGGCCTGACAAAGTAGCTTTCTACCTTATATTTACTATTTCCCTGTTTGCTCAATTCCAGCAATTTGACCGCCGAGGAACTGATATCCAGCCCAAGTAATGACTTGGGCTGGTTGTCGAGAAAGCTGAGAATACCCATTTTTATTTCTATTTCCCGAGGTTACGCAAAGCATTTCAGCCATAGCTTTAACTATTTTTTGCAACTTTGCAAGTAGTGTTTTACTGCTTTCGTTACGCCTATAATAACACCGCATATGAACCGAGCGACCCCCAAGCGACAATTTATTTACCCGTTACTCTGGGCGATTTGCGCCGGGTTCGGCTCCGCGCTGATACTTACGGCAAGCCTGTATCTATACCTTAGCCCTAAACTGCCAACCGTTGAAACCCTTAGAGAGGTAAAACTTCAGACTCCTTTGAGAATCTTTTCACAAGATTCGAAACTAATTGGCGAATTTGGCGAAAAAAGGCGCACGCCTATAACCTTCGAAGAAATTCCGCCACTATTTATTAAGGCCATTCTGGCCGCGGAAGACGACCGCTTCTATTCCCATAATGGCGTTGACCTGAAGGGATTACTGCGCGCCACGTTGCAACTGGTGACGACCGGGAGCATCCAGTCCGGCGGCAGCACCGTAACTATGCAGGTCGCGCGAAACTTCTTCCTTGATAACCGGCAGCAATTTACTCGAAAATTCAACGAAATCCTGCTGGCTTTCAGAATCGAGGAAGAACTCAGCAAAAACGAGATTCTCACCCTCTACGCCAACAAAATATTCCTGGGCAACCGCTCCTACGGCATAGCCGCCGCCGCACAGGTCTATTACGGCACGCCGATACAGGAACTCAGCCTGGCGCAGTTGGCGATGATCGCCGGCCTGCCCAAGGCGCCTTCCTCCTATAACCCCATAGCCAACCCCGAGCGCGCGCTAATCCGCAGAAACTGGATACTCGGGAGGATGTTTCAGCTCGGCTATATCGATGAGACACTCTACCGAGAAGCTAAGACCGCTGGCGTGACTGCGGATTACCACGGCTACTCCGCGGAACTCGAAGCCAACTATATCGCCGAAATGGCGCGACAGGAGGCCATTGACCTGTTCGGGCCCGTCATTTATTCCGAGGGCTACCGGGTGCGCACCACGGTCATCAGCGATTTGCAAGAATCGGCCGTAAGCGCCGTGCGCACCGGCATCCACGACTACGACTGGCGACACGGCTATCGCGGGCCCGAACAAACTGGTATCCCACCTGAAGAGTGGCTGGACGCCCTGGCAAACACCACTGCCATAGGCGCGTTGAGACCCGCCATCGTTAGCTCGGTTTCAGACAAGGCCATCGATATCGTGTTTGCCGATGACTCAACCGCGCAGCTGCTGTGGGAGAACGGCCTAGACAAGCTTCGTCTATTCGTCAACGAGAATCGCCGCAGCGCCCCGGTTAAGGATGCGTCAGAAGTTTTTTCGCCTGGCGACCTAGTACGTGTCAGGAGAGATGGCGCGGCAGCCTGGCAACTCAGCCAACTGCCTAAGGCCCAGGGCGCCCTGGTCGCCCTCGACCCCAATGATGGAGCCATTCGCGCGCTGGTTGGTGGCTACAGCTTCCAGCAAAGTCACTTCAATCGGGTCACCCAGGCGGAGCGTCAACCTGGCTCCAACTTTAAACCCTTTGTCTACACCACGGCGCTGGAAGACGGTTTTACCGCCGCCAGCATTATTAATGACGCCCCGGTGGTCTTTCAGGATAAACTGCTGGAGAGCATCTGGCGGCCTGAAAACGATACCGGCAGGTTCTACGGGCCCACCCGTTTGCGCCAAGCCTTGTACCTGTCACGCAACCTGATCTCGATCAGGCTGCTGAGAAGCCTTGGTGTAAACAAGACTATTAGGGGGGTGGAACGCTTTGGCTTCGATCCCACGGTGCTGCCCAAAGACCTGTCGCTGGCGCTCGGCAGTCACGCCGTTACGCCGTTAAAAATAGCCAATGGCTACGCCATGCTGGCCAACGGCGGCTATCAGGTGGAGCCTTACCTGATCAGCCGTATCGAGGACGTTAACGGAGAAATCGTCTATTCCGCAGCGCCTCCAACGGTCTGCCGGGAATGCGACGAAACCAAATCGGATCAGGAAAAGGAAAAAATATCTCCGATAACCGCCAAATTAGCCCTGGATGACCTATCGACTGAGTTGGGAATTGAAGATGCCGCCCTGCGAAACAGCGGAGAGGAAGCCCGAGAGCAACAACATGAGCCGCCGCCAAGAGCGCCCAGAATCATCGACGAGCGAGTCGCTTACATTATGGATTCAATCCTCAAAGACGTTATCAAGAAAGGCACTGGAACCCGCGCTTTAAGCCTGAAGCGCTCGGATATAGCAGGAAAAACCGGTACCACCAATGGGCCGAGAGATGCCTGGTTCTCGGGCTACAGTCCCCATATTGTCGCAACCGCCTGGTTGGGTTTTGATCAAAACCTGCTATTGGGAAAGAGAGAATACGGTGGTTCCGCGGCGCTGCCTATCTGGATCGAGTTTATGGAGGAGGCGCTGCAAGGCAAGCCGGAGGTTATTCCGTCACAGCCGCAAGGGTTGGTGACCGTCAAAATCGATTCCGCCACGGGGCAGCGGATAGCGCCGGATGTCCAGGGTGGAATATTCGAGATTTTCCGGAAGGAGAATGTGCCACCGCTGCAAAGAGTCGGCTCTACGGCCAATGATACCGGAGAGTCCGCCACCCTGCCTGAGGAGATATTTTAGGCGCCCTGACCACCTCGCCGGCCGGAGTATAGCATCTTAGGTCCGCGCCATAATCCCGCAGCCATCCGGGAACAGAGTTTGAGACTCGCTGTGAACCCATCCCTGGGCGCTCCGCGTCGACTTCCCTGTCGACGAGGGTCTCAAACTCTGTTCCCAGACAGCCGCTCGCGTCCGTGCTAACAGCGTTACATTGATTACTGTGTTGGTAAAAGAAATAGCTTAGGAAGTAGTAAAGCGTGAAGCCGAAGGTGGGAGGGCTGTTCGAATCAATCAGGGCGCGCTTAACAAAGGCGAAAAGCCCAGAGTAGTCGCGAGGACGTGTTTGAGCGCAGCGAGTTACGCAGCGCTGGGCTTTTCGTCTTTGTTGCGACCGATTCGAATAGCCCTCCCGCCTGCGGCTGGGTCGCTGGCACCAAACTACAATTTCCTCTCTACTTTAAATACTTAGCCCAATCAAACTGGCTATCAGCAATAACATAAAAGAAGGGATTGAGCAGCTCTTCCTTAGTGTTGTAACGAAGAACGTCCATTCGGGTATCCACCACAATACCGCCGGCGGCCTCCACCACCGCCTGGGCCGCCGCAGTATCCCATTCCGAGGTGGGCGCCAGGCGAGGGTAAAAATCCGCCTTTCCCTCGGCAATCAGGCACAACTTGAGCGAACTTCCCATATTGGTTGTCGCCACCGCACCCAACTCATCCTCCAATTCGGCGATAAGCTGGTCAACCTTATCAGTACCATGGCGGCGGCTGGCTACAACCACTACGGGTTCGCCGGTCTGCCCGCGTTGCCGCATGCTTCTTACCTGAATAGCCTGTTTACCGTCTCGGTCGAGCTTGAAAGCGCCCTGGCCTTTTACCCCGGCGTAGGTCACTCCGGTGACCGGCACATAAACAACGCCCAGCACCGGCTCACCTCGCTCGATCAGGGCGATATTTACCGTGAATTCACCATTGCGTTTGATAAATTCCTTGGTGCCGTCCAACGGGTCCACAATCCAGTAACGGTGCCACCCCGCCCGCACATCGTAAGCCGGGATTTCGGATTCCTCTGACAGTACCGGGACGCCCTCCAGCAATCCCTCTAAAGCCGGACAGATAATCCCGTGCGCCGCCAGATCGGCTTGCGTAACCGGCGAGTCATCGCGTTTGTTCTCGATTTTCAAGTCGCCGCCGCGGTTGTAGACATGCAAAATCGCACTGCCCGCCGCCCGGCTAATGTCCACAACGCGGCTGAGCAACTGTGATTTGTCCATAATTTAAATCCCTCCAAGCACTTAAATTAACTGACGTTAGCAGGCATACTAGCAGTTTAACCCGCAACGCAATAAACCCCGTGAAAGTAAACTGGCAGACCATCGATACCGTCCTGCTCGACATGGATGGTACGTTATTGGACCTTCACTTCGATAACTTTTTCTGGCTGACGCATTTGCCCAAACGCTATGCCGAACACCACGGTATTCAATCAGATAAGGCGGAGCAGCTTTTGCATAGCCGCTACAGAGAAAAGCAGGGAACGCTAGACTGGTACTGTCTGGAGTATTGGTCCAATGAACTGCGGCTCAACATTCGGCAGGCGAAGGATGAAGTTCGGCACCTTATCAGAGAACGCCCCTTCGTCCAGGAGTTTCTCTCTCAGCTAAAGCGCGCAGGGATCAATCGCGTACTTATTACCAACGCCCACCCCCAGAGCCTGGAACTCAAGCTGGAGGTCACCGGGTTGCAGAATCACCTGGACCGCATTATCTCGTCCCATGATTACGGCGAGCCCAAAGAGTCGCAGCAATTTTGGTCGCGGCTGCGACAGGAGGTGACTTTTGACCCCGCGAATACGCTGTTCATAGATGATTCAGAGGCTGTTCTCAAAGCTGCCGGCACTTTTGGCATTATCCACCTGCTAACCATGCTGCAACCGGATAGCCAACAACCGCTGCGCCGGCGGGCCCTGTACCCCGCGATCCATCATTTTGACGAAATTCTGCCGGTTTCAATGAAATCATGAGTATCCGCTTGGACAAGTGGCTGTGGGCCGCGCGTTTTTTTAAGACCAGGG
Organism: Porticoccaceae bacterium; assembly: GCA_028280905.1. GTDB lineage: Bacteria > Pseudomonadota > Gammaproteobacteria > Pseudomonadales > Porticoccaceae > JANQKW01. The sequence goes on along the minus strand of JANQKW010000202.1, from coordinate 2,763 downwards.
CGCTGGCGAAATCCGCGATAGAGGGCGGCAAGGTCAAGCTGAATGTGGAGAGAACCAAACCCAGTAAGGAAACGGCGGTCGGACAGGTGCTGACCATCCGCCAGGGCCGGGATGATAAAACCGTTGAAGTTTTATCCCTGACCGACCAGCGGCGAGGTGCACCGGAAGCCGCAGCGCTCTACAGGGAGACACAGCAAAGCCTGGCCGTCAGGGAGCGCCGGGCGGCTGAGCGGAAGGCGCTAAAGGGTGCAATGGCCCTCAATTCGGAACGGCCCACTAAAAAGCAGCGCCGCCAGATCCACAGATTTAGAGAACAAGGCAGGAAGGATCAGTAGCCTCCGACCCTAATTGCAAGAGCAGCCTAACAGTATGGCAAGCAGCGATCAGTTACACCGATTTATTTTTGAAGATTTCGATATCCGCGGCGAGGTAGTATCCCTTGAAAAAAGCTATCAGGACATACTTGCCAACCACGACTATCCGGAGCGCGTCAACAAGCTGCTGGGGGAGTTTCTAGCCGCCGCCGGATTGCTCAGTTCAATGCTGAAATTTGACGGCACCCTGACCTTGCAGGCGCGAGGCCAGGGCCCGGTGTCCCTTGTCATGGCCGACTGTACCCGCCACCACAATTTGCGGGCGATCGCTCAATTGCAAAAAACCCGCCTGAGCGAGATCGAAGATCTCTCCCGCGCGTCTTTCCAGGAGCTGATGGCCGGCGGCACGCTGGCCATTACCATAGACCCGATAAACGGCGAAAGGTATCAAGGTATAGTACCGCTGGCGTCAGAACAACTGGCTGGCTGCCTGGAAGACTATTTTGCCCAGTCCGAGCAGTTGCCTTCCAGGTTTTGGCTGGCAGCCGACAGGTCCCGCGCGGGCGGGCTGATGTTGCAGGCGCTGCCCAGCCAGAAGCATGCGAAACAAGAGCACAACCGGGAGTACTGGGAGCATGTGTCTAATCTGGCAGCCACCATCACCGCGAGCGAGCAGCTGGCACTGGACCATATACAGCAGCTGCATCGGTTGTTTCACCAAGAGAACCTGCGGCTTTTCGACCCGGTAGATCTGGCATTTAATTGCAGCTGCTCGCGGGACCGGACCTCTGCCGCGCTGCTTTCGCTGGGAGAGGATGAACTTCGACAAATTTTGTCTGAACAGGGGCAAATAGAGATTGACTGCCATTTTTGCGGCCAAGTTTACCGTTACTCTGAAGCGGAGATCTCGCGGCTGTTTTCGCCCGGCCCGCCCGTTCTACACTAGCTGCACGCCATCCGAGTATTGGTTTTCTCCAAATGTAGTTTTCTGGCATAATGCGCAACCTTTTAGCCCACCGAACAATTTCCGACAGGACGGATACAGATGAACCAAAACGAAAATTCTGCCGCGAACGTCTATACTGACCTGAGTTCTGCAAAACTTACAGAAATGGCCATTCAGCGCGGCGAGGGCCGTCTATCCGACACTGGCGCATTAGTAACCGTTACTGGATCTCGCACCGGGCGTTCACCGGGCGATCGCTTTATCACCGAGGAACCCAGCTCCCAGGACGCTATCGATTGGGGTTCGGTTAACCGTCCGTTTCCCGAGGAAAAGTTCAACGCCCTGTGGGAGAGAGTCTCGTCATATCTGGCGGAGAAAGACCGTTTCGTATCCCACCTCCATGTCGGTCAAGACCCGGAACACTACATCCCGGTGAAAGTTACCACTGAAACCGCCTGGCACAATCTGTTTGGCCGCAACATGTTTATTCGCCCGGAGAAATACAACCCCTCGGGAAAGGAGAAGTGGAAGATTCTCCACGCGGCCAACTTTGTTTGCGACCCCGAGCGCGACGGCACCAATAGCGACGCCGTGGGTATTATTAACATTGGGCAACGGAAGGTGCTGATAGCCGGGCTGAAGTATGCCGGCGAAATGAAAAAGGCGATGTTTTCCGTGCAGAATTTCCTGCTGCCCGAAAAAGACGTTATGCCCATGCACTGCGCCGCCAACGTGGGGCAGGCGGGCGACGTGTGTCTGTTCTTCGGGTTATCTGGAACCGGAAAAACCACCTTGTCGGCGGACCCGGACCGCTACCTGATCGGCGATGACGAGCACGGCTGGGGGAAGGGTTCGGTATTCAACATGGAGGGCGGCTGCTACGCGAAAACCATTAACCTGAGCCGCAAAAACGAACCCGTGATATGGGATGCAATTCGCTTTGGCGCCATTGTGGAAAACGTCGCCCTGGGTGAGGACACCCGCACCGCCGATTACCACGACACCACTATCAGTGAAAACGGTCGCTGCAGTTATCCCCTTGAGCATGTGGAGATGCGCAGCGCGGAAAACCGCGCAGGGGAACCGAAAAACATCATCTTCCTCACCTGTGACGTTTCAGGCGTGCTGCCACCGGTTTCCATTCTCAGCAAGGAGGCCGCTGCCTACCACTTTTTGAGCGGTTACACCGCCCGGGTAGGCTCCACCGAGGTGGGTGCCGCCGCGGGCATTCAACCCACCTTTTCCACCTGCTTCGGCTCACCTTTTATGCCGCGCCCCGCAGGTGTTTATGCCGAGTTATTGATCAAGCGTATCGAAGATTTCGACAGCAGAGTTTACCTGGTAAACACCGGCTGGACAGGCGGCTCCGGAGCTCCCGGCGGCTCAGGGTCACGCTTCCCCATACCGGTAACCCGCGGTATCGTAGCCGCGATTCAGAGCGGTTCCCTGGAAAATGTCGCCACTACCCATCTGCCGGGACTTAACCTGACCATCCCGAATGAA
>JANQKW010000114.1 GCA_028280905.1 Porticoccaceae bacterium | reverse complement strand
ATTATCCATGATATTCTGCCATTGCAACCGTTCTTTCAGCACAATGTCCCGGGATTGCGACCCCAAAAAGTCGGACATAGGTAACTCAAAAGCCGGTATCTTAACCGTGCCTGCTGTATGCTTTTCTGACATCCGCTTCTCCTATAAACCTATATCGTAATAGCGACTAGCGTTCAGGGCTCATAACTTTCGGCCAGCTTTTTCTTCAAAACCTTGCCTAGTGTGTTGCGGGGAAAATCCCCCCGCTGCAACACCACATCCAGTAAACGCTGATGCTTAGCCAATCGCTTATTGGCCCACTTTTTTATATCCTGTGGATTCACGCCGTCAGCCCTATCGGCAATCACAAATGCTACCGGGGTTTCCCCCCATTTACTATGTTCAACCCCGACGACACTCACGTCTTTGATGTTATCGTGTTCCTGTAACACGGATTCAATATCTACCGGAAATACGTTGACTCCGCCTGAGATAATCATGTCCTTGACTCGACCACGCAGTATCAAAAAGCCCTGCCCATTGAATTCACCAATATCACCGGTGCGCATAAAGCACTTGCCGTTTTCACCACGCCAGATAAGAGCTTGATTGGCTTCGGGACGCTTCCAATAACCGCTCATCATGCTGTTGGAATAGCCGACGATCTCCCCGATGCCGGTAAAGGTCACATCATTGCCAACTTCATCAATCAGCCGTATATCGCAACCCACTATGGGTCGACCGACTGAAGTCGGATACACAACCATATTCTTGGGATCGATAACCGTGTACACGCCTTCGCTCAGCCCCCAGAGTTCATAAAGACCGTTGCCAGTAAGTCTCTGCAAGGACGCTTTATGTGCCGTTGGTATTGGTGCTCCTGCGGTAATGGCGGCGTCAAAACACTCCAGCCCGGCGCACTCAATACCTGGGTGCTCTAATAACTGCGCACAAATAGTCGGTACAATAAACCCATGGGTGGGTCGGTGTTTTTTCACCAAATCGATAAAGCCCGCTGGACTAAAATTCGGCAAGATAACAGTCACCGCACCCACTAATTTGGCCGGAGACCAAGCTAACCAGGCGCCATTGGAATGTATGGGTATTGTGGATAGCGCTATACTATGGCAGCTAAAATGAAACTGCACCGCAAATACACTCGCAAAATTGAGCCGCGAACCGTGGCTGTGGACAATGCCTTTCGGTGTGCCTGTGGTGCCAGAAGAGTAAATGATCACCGCCGGATCATCGGCGCTGAGTTCAATACTGCCTGCCCCTCCCGTATTATCCGCTAGCCACTTCGAGTAGGGTTCGCCGTCAATAATGATGGCTATATCATTACGGCCCAGGAACTCCTCGGCCAAGTCCCGGTAATCAACCGAGGCAAACAATACCCTGGCACCACTGTCATTCAACATCGCAGAAAGCGCATCGGCGGTAAGCAAGGGCGACAGAGGCACCGCAACCGCACCGGCGCGCCAGATACCCAGCAACAGTTCATGGGCCCACAATCCGTTGCACACCAGGAGGGCAACCCGGTCGCCTTTAGCAATGCCTTGCTGGGTTAGTGCACACCCAATGCGGTCGCCAACGGCATTATAAGCGGCCCAATCCAAACAGCGTTCCCCCTCTATTAACGCTGGCCGCTTACCCCGAAACTGGGCATGTATCGCTATCTGATCGCTAATACTGACAAAAGGCAGGTCAAAACGCTCTTCCATTATCACCTATATCCCAATAGCCGTATTAGTAACCCTTAAAATCGGGCTTGCGTTTTTCAGTAAAAGCACTGAGACCTTCACGCATATCGTGTGAGCGTGTGTGGCAACGAAACGCCAACAACTCATAGCTAAGTGCATCGTCCCGCGATTTACCATCGACTTGGTTAACAACTTCCTTCATACGACTAATCACTAAAGCACTTTTCTCCGATAACAGGTCTGCAATTTTTTGTACCTCGGTGTTGAGCTGGTCCGGAGAAAAAATATCGTTGATTAATCCCCATTGTTTAAAATACTCCGCCTCAATGGATTCCCCTGTGAACAAGAGTTTTTTCGCCACACACATCGGAACCAAACGCGGCAAGATAGCCGCACCGCCGGCCGCAGGGTAAACACCGTAATTGGCGTGGCCATCACCCATCTTTGCGGTATCGGCGGCATAAACCAGGTCGCAACACATAATCAGCTCAAGGCCACCGGCGAGTGCAACACCGTTTACCGCAGCTATTACAGGCTTGTTGAGATGCCTCAATCTATTGAATGCGTCAACAATACGATCAATAAGGTCTTTCTCTCCCGCTTCTGTTTCACACATGAGTTCCTTTAAATCAGCACCCGCGCAAAACGCAGGTGCGCTACCCGTGATCACTAACACACGGATACTATCGTCCTGTTCAATGTCAACTAACTTGTTAAGCAAACAACTCGACAAGTCTCCATTTAATGCATTCATCACATTTGGCCGATTTAACCTAAGCCATGCAGTATGGTTTTTTTTCTCGTATAAAAGTACTGGATCATTCATAGCACTATTCCCTTAAAAATTTCCAATACAACTATTTAGGATCATGCATTAGCGTCGCCGCATCCAAACGCAATACTCGCCCATTCATATAACCGTTTTCTATGATAAAGGCACAGGCGTGGGCATACTCCCTGGGATCACCCAATCGGGATGGCGCTTCACATATTTGTGTTAGTTTATCTTTCACCGTTGGTTCAATCTGTTTAAACATAGGCGTATTAAACAAGCCAGGGGCAATTGAGTTAATTCGAATACCGATGGGTCCCAACTCTCGAGCAATCGGCATATTCATACCGTTGATACCGGCCTTTGATGCGGCATAGGCACTGGTGCCTATTTGACCTTCGAAGGCGGATATGGAAGAGGTATTAATGACAACCCCCCTTTCTCCGTTTTCCCATGTATTAACAGCCATTTTCTCAACGCATTGGCTAATCACGTTAAATGTACCAACAAGATTGGTATTGATAACCTTAATAAACTTATCGATACCCGCCGACTGTCCTTCTCTATCAAGAACTTTAAACGACAAGGGTATCGCCGCCGCATTAATCAAAATGTGAACCCCACCCAACTGAGCCAAGGTTTGAGCCAAAGAACGGCTCACGCTGTCTTGCTCGGTTACATCGGTTTGACAAAATATCGCGTTGGCTTCCCCCAACTCTTGTATAGCGGTGTTACTGACATCGGCATTTAAATCCCATATCGCAACTTTTGCGCCTTGCTCTTTAACCAGATAATTGGCCGCTGCCCACCCTAAACCTGAGGCACCCCCAGTAATCACCGCTACTTTTTCACTGATATTCATATGCTGAGGTGCCCCTAAAGCTCTTTTGCCAATTCGCGCAAGCGGAACTTTTGTATTTTTCCCGTTGCGGTTTTGGGCAAATCGACAAACACTACCCGCTTCGGGCATTTAAAATGCGCCATGCGGTCACGGCAGTAATCGATAATATTCTGCTCACTGGCCTGCTGGCCCGTTTTCAAGGTGACAAAGGCGCAGGGCACTTCGCCCCAGTGATCGTCTGGCTTAGCAACAACGGCCGCTTCCATCACGGCAGGATGGCTGTAAACAAGGTCTTCCACTTCGATGGTGGGAATATTTTCACCGCCGGAAATAATAATATCTTTGGCACGATCGCGGATTTCGATATAGCCGTCTCGATGCCATACCGCTAGGTCTCCGGTGTGGAACCAACCGCCCGCAAAAGCTTCGTGCGTGGCTTTAGGGTTCTTAAAGTAACCGCGCATCACCGAGTGACCTCGCTTCAATACCTCGCCCATGGTCTCGCCATCACGTGGAACCGGCTCACAGGTATCGGGGTCGGCGACAATGGTGTCCTCAACGGTGACATAACCCACCCCCTGGCGAATTTTCTTTTTCATCTGTTCTTGCTCAGGTAATGCATCCCACTCTGATTTCCAAGCACAGTAGGTTTCCGCCCCCAACACTTCCGTGAGACCATAGACATGTACCAGATCAAAGCCTAGACTTTCAAACCGTTTCATGACAGCCGCCGGTGGTGCCGCACCGCCGGTCATCACCCGCACCTGGTGAGCGAACGCTCGACGATCTTTTTCTTCGGTGTTCATTATCATATTCAACACGGTAGGCGCGGCACAAAAGTGCGTGACAGTATGATCGTGAATGGCCTGGTAAATCGCTATCGGGTCGACGCTTCGCAAACAAATATTGGTACCTCCCAGCATGGCTAACGTGTAGGGATAGCACCACCCATTGCCATGAAACATCGGCAAGGTCCATAAATAATTGGGATGCTGCTGCATCTGCGACGCGAAAGCCGCGCCCATTGCCAGCAAATAGAGGCCTCTATGATGGGCCACCACGCCTTTAGGGTTTCCGGTGGTGCCGGAGGTATAACTGAGTGTTGCCGCATCCCACTCGTCGGCAGGCAAATTCCAGGGGAATTCAGGATCACCCGATGCAATAAAACCTTCGTATTCCAATTCACCTAAGCGTTCGCCACCCGGGCTCATCGGGTCGTCAACCGCAATTAGAATCGGCTTAGCTTTGCACTTACTGAGGGCATCTTTAATTACTGTGCTAAATTGCGTATCGACGATCAATACTTTGGCATCACCATGATCGAGGATAAACGCAAGCATGTCGGCATCAAGTCGTGTGTTTATTGAATTGAGCACGCCACCGGTTGCGAGCACTCCAAAACTGGCTTCAATAAAGGGTGGTGTATTGGGCAAAATTAAGGAAACCGTATCGCCGCGTTGAATACCCAGTGACACCAGCGCGCTCGCCAATCGGCGTGCTCGGGTATAAGTCTCTAACCAAGTAAATTGTTGATCACCGTGAATAATAGAAGTGTGATCTGGATAGACAGAAGCCGCCCGCTTTAAAAACGAAATAGGCGATAGCGCCATGTAATTGGCCGGCGTTTTATCAAGATCCTGGTCATAAGGTGACGATTGTAAATTTGTCATAATCTAAATCCCCTGAGTATAAATCCAATACTGGGTGGTAATTTTATATTTTCCCAATCACTCGGTATGGCTAAAGGGTTCTACAAGAGCCACCAGAAAGGAAAACATATCTTATACATATATGATTAAGTATGTCGACAATTATAGCCTACATAGATAGGAAATATCGAGCGCGGTTAGCTCTGTATGCTGGGGGAGTCATTGCCTACCATTCGTACGGCTAAACGGCGCCGAATGATCTCATGCCGACGCTTTGTAATAGGTATTAATAAAATAAAGGTTATAGCAAACACGCCCAGTAACAGCGGCAGGTATAAAAGTGACAACTGTAAACCAAAGATCGCTGTTGCACTATGTGTTGTCTGTGTCGGGTCAAAACCATACCATCCGGCAATGGCCAGCGCAGCGCCGCTACCCATCCCGACGGTCAATTTGACGACCAAATTGTTAGCAGCAAAATAAATCGAACTTCGGTCTTGGCGGAACTTGAGCTTTCCATAGTCAATGATATCGCCCAGTGTAGCGGCGGCCGCGGCATTTTGGCAGTTTAAACCAATTTGGCTGCTGCCGATAATAACTGCGATTAGCCAGCCAGCATCGCCTGGGCTGATAAACACAAGCCCACCCAAGGTTGCGCTGTAAAGAAATATACCAATTGCCCAGGTGGTGATTTTACTGGTTCTTTCAATAATCTTTTGCCACAAAGGGAGGCAAGCGACACCAACAATACCACCGCCGAAAAAGCCGATTGCCAGCCAACTGCCGGCGCCGAGGTAGCCGTCTAAATAAATATAGATGGCGCCAAAAAACATGCCGGAACTGAGTCCTATGCAGCTATAGCCAGCCAGGAAAACCAACAATGCTTTGTTGTCGACGATAGAGCGAATAAACTGCTTGGTGCTGTCTTTTTTATCGAGTTTTAACGTATTTCCAACAGGGGCAAAAAGGTACATCCACGACAGCAGCACCAGCATTGCCAATCCACCGATAACGGCGGCATCTTTGAGCATACCCGGGGTATATTCGTTAGTATCGTAAATAGGCAGTAGCGGTAACGCATAAAATAACGCCGACCCTGTTCCCCAAAAGATATAGCGTATATTGAAGACTTTTGCTCGCTGGTTGTAGCACATTGTGAGCTCAGTACCCCATGCCAGGTGTGGAATTTCCATCATGGTAAAGCCGAGAAAGAAAACCAGAGACCAAACTAAATAATAGGATGTGGTAACAGTGCCGAGGGGAGCAAACAAAAAGTAACATGAAACAACCATCACAATTCCGCCACCTATCACCCAGGGTTTTCGCGATCCTCCCGCAGCGCGGTGTCGGTCGGCCAGATAACCGATCGTGGTATCAGTTATGCCATCGAATATACGTGCAAACAGAACCACCGCTGCAACATTGGTCAATGGCAACCCGAAGTACTTTGCATACACGGCGGGCAATACTACCCAAAGCGGCGCATACAGAAAGCAAGATGCCAGCGTAGGGGCCGCATAGGCGATCGTGCCTGCCATCGACGGCATTTGGTCGCGATCATCGGATGAGGAAACATTGCTTACTTTGCCAGCGATATCTACAGGCGATTTCATGACTGCCTCTGATTCATTCATTATCGAGTAAGCCTTTTATAAACGTGTCATGCCGAGCGAATTCACGGCCGTAGGTGACGGCCACTTACCTATTTGGCCTCCTTGGAATAATAGCATTATATATACATAACTGTATAACAAAAATTGGCTTTGACCACGCTTTCCTTTGACCCTACTCTAAGGAGTCTCTCCTATTAGAGCAACCAACTAGGGTTTCGAGAATAAAATATAGAGTTTCGAGAATAAAATAAATTTTTTCCAGTGGTTTTTTCGCACTCACTTGTTTTATAAGTAGAGAGGCCGTTACCAAAGCATAATCTTAGGCACAGGGTAGTCGGCGACTAATAAGAGAAAGACAGAGTGAGAGGGAGACAGACGATACTAGTCAATGGCATCGTCCAACTCAGTACAAGATAAGTATACCTAGCCTTGACGCGGCAAAGGCACTCAATCTGTTGGCGGAACAAGTAGATCTTGAACTGCTATTCTCTTACACGGAAACCAAATCTCAACAAGCCAACCCGGTTGCCGGG
>JANQKW010000108.1 GCA_028280905.1 Porticoccaceae bacterium | reverse complement strand
AGACCTTCAGGTGGCGTCGTTTACCGGGTTTAACTTCGTGGTGTTCAACGCCGGTACCTCCGACACCCAGGGCGTGGAGATCGAATCGGAGTGGGCCGTTACCGATAACCTGACATTGACTGCCGGCGGCACCTTTATGACCGCTGAATACGGAGAGGATGTCGTAGGCCTGCCCGCCGGGCGTCGACGCGGTCAGACACCGGATGAATCGGTGGTATTTGGTGCCCGTTATAAGCGTCCCTTGAACGATAATCTGGAACTGTATATTAACGGTAACTACTCTTACGCCTCGGAAATGTTCCTGGCTGAAGGCACCGAAGAACCCTTGAGGTCGTTGACGCAGGGCGCCTACCAGATCGTTAGCGCAACAGTGGGTCTTCGCACCCTGGACACCTGGGATGTTTCGGTCTTTTGTAACAACTGTTTCGACGAAGACTACTACGAGTGGGCCTTTAACCAGCCGTTCCACAGCGCGATCATGGTTAACTCGGCGCCTCCGCGCACATACGGTCTGCGTGCGGCCTGGAATTTCAATTGATTTGAGGTCCAGTGAGTCCAGCACCGATTTGTGGACGGCGAGCATTAAACCGGCGGTAGTAGCTACCGCCGGTTTTTTCCCCTGGCCACATTGGCTTTGCTTTAGCGCCTAAACCAGTCTATTCAATAAAGCGCCCTTTGCTACATATTTTAAGGATTCGCTATGCAAAAACCTGTCACAATAAAAATTGCAGCGGTTGTAATGGTGCTGATCGGGTTTACGGGCTGCACCGAACCGAAACAGCAGGCAGCGGCCGTTTACGAAAAAGGCTCACCGGAACACATTCGGCAGGTCACGCTCGCAATTGATGACGAGGTTCTGGCGAATGCCGATGCCCGCAACGGAGACTGGCTTTCCTACGGGCGCAACTACCGGGAAGACCGCTATTCCGAATTGGACCAAATCAATAAGGATAACCTCGAGCAACTCGGGCTGGCCTGGACGCTGGATCTCGGTACCAAGCGTGGGATTCAGTCAACACCGCTGGTCGTGGACGGGGTTATGTTCTTTAGCGGCCCCTGGTCCAAGGTTTACGCGGTGGATGCGCGCAAAGGAGCGGTTATTTGGACGTACGACCCGGAGGTTCCCAGGGATATCGCACTGAAGTTGTGCTGCGGTGTTGTGAACCGTGGTTTAGCCCTTTATCAGGGGGCTCTGTTTTTGGGGACTTTGGACGGCCGCTTGGTTTCAGTCGATGCGGCTGACGGTTCACTCAACTGGGAAGTCATGACTATCCCTGAAAACAGCTACTACTCTATCACCGGCGCGCCGCGCATCGTTAACGGTAACGTATTGATCGGCAACGGCGGTGCCGAATTTCAAGCGCGCGGCTATATCACAGCCTATGATGCTGAAACCGGGGAGCAGGTCTGGCGCTTCTATACCGTGCCGGGTGACCCCGCGCAACCATTTGAACACCCGGATCTCGAACAGGCCGCGAAAACCTGGACCGGAGAGTGGTGGAAGAAGGGCGGGGGCGGTACGGTGTGGGATTCCTTCGTCTTCGACGCGGAACTCAATACCGTCTATATCGGTGTTGGCAATGGAACCCCCTGGAACAGGCTGCTCAGAAGTCCCGGTGGCGGCGACAACCTGTATCTGTCGAGTATCGTTGCGGTAGACGCGGATAGCGGCGCGTACAAGTGGCATTACCAAACCACGCCGGGCGATACCTGGGACTATACCGCCACCCAACCCATTATTCTGGCGGATATCGAGATTGATGGCGTAGCGCGCAAGGTGCTTATGCAGGCGCCAAAAAATGGATTCTTTTACGTGATCGACCGCGTCACCGGCGAATTTATATCAGCTGAAGCCTACACCTATGTCAACTGGGCAACTGGCATTGATGAAAATGGCAGGCCAATCGAAGTGCCGGGGGCAAGGTATGAAGATGGACGCACTCGCTGGATATCACCGAGCTCGCACGGCGGGCACAACTGGTTCCCCATGTCATATAACTATCAAACCGGCCTGGTGTATATTCCCGGCGCCGAGCAGGCGGGACCCTATGTTCACACAACAAACCCATCGGAAGCCGCCTTCAATTTAGCGGGAGGCAGCGTGAGTATCTCCGCCAAGCTATACAACGAATCTATTGTGGACAAGCATCCCGATGCGCCTAAACCAGGGCAGGTTTACGGACGATTAATCGCCTATGACCCGGTTAAACAACAGACCGTTTGGGTTGTACCGCAAACGCTTCATTACAACGGCGGACTGCTGTCAACTGCCAGCGGATTGTTGTTGCAGGGGGACGCGGAAGGTCAGTTTTCGGTTCGCGATGCGGTGAACGGCGAAGTGTTGTGGCAATTCGATGTTCGCAGCGGCGTGGTCTCTTCCCCGGTGACCTACCTGGTTGACGGCGAGCAATATATCAGCATTTTGGTTGGCTGGGGCGGCGGTCAGGGGCTGTTGCGCAAAGCCATTGATCGCATACACCCAGGGACCCTCTATACCTTTAAGCTGGGAGGCACGGCGGCACCACCGAAAAAACTGCCACCCCTTAAACAACCCTACACAACACTGACAACCGATGCCACGCCGGAACAGATCGGGCACGGCTACGATCTGTTTATGCAGCTCTGCGGGGGCTGCCACCACCTGGGTAAGGGCGGCGGCGCGGCGCCTGACCTCACACGCTCCAATGAAGGCATTTTTGCCATCTACGAGCAGATTCTGCTGGATGGGGTATTTGCGCCGATGGGTATGCCCTATTTCGGAGATATATTGAATAAGCGTGGCGTTGAAGATCTGAAGAGCTTCGTACTCTATTCGGCGAAATCGTTTAGTGAAGGGATGCAGCACACCGACTATATGAATAGTCTCCGGCAGATGCAGCAGCAGTATGACAATACCCTGGAACGAAATCAGTAGGGCAGGCACTTAGATGCACGGTCTTATGACCGCAATTCTATATGTTAAATTGAGGATAGCAGCTAACGGTATTTAGAGGTAACAATGAAAACATTAATGTGTGACCCAAAATTATTCAGCAAGGACCTAACGGGGCGGGTGTACATCGTAACAGGCGCCAACTCGGGCGCAGGCCTGGCGACCATGACGCAACTGGTACAACAGGGCGCCCATGTGGTGGCCGGCTGTCGCCGTGCTTCCGCGGGAGAGATGGCCATTCAAACACTGGCCGGAGAGTCCGGGTCGGCAGAGGTTATCCCGTTAGATCTTGGCAGCCTCGCCTCGGTGCGTCACTTCGCGGAGAGTTTTCTGGCGAAGCACCAGCGACTGGATGGCCTGGTGAACAATGCCGGCGTGATGAATACGCCTGAGGGAAAGACCGAGGATGGCTTCGAGACACAATTCGGGACGAACCATTTAGGCCACTTCCTGTTGACCGAGTTACTGCTCGACGTGCTTAAGGCAAGCGCCCCTTCACGCATTATCTGTGTCTCCAGCGTTGTTCACGCCGGCACTAAGAAACAGGTGGGTGAGATTCACCTTGATGACCTCAACTACGAGAATCGGCCGTACAACGCCGCGGAGGCCTACACCCAGTCCAAGCTGGCGAATGTGCTTCACGCGCTGAACCTCTCCAAGCGACTGGAAGGGACCGGTGTGACCGCGGTTTCAGTGCATCCCGGCTGGATTCGCTCCAATTTGGTCAAACACACGATGCCGACCTGGGTGCAAAACGTTTTGTTGAAGCCCTTCAGCGGCGTGCTCGGCATGCTGTCTTACGAAGAAGGCGCCCAAACGACGTTACACTGCCTGCTCGATGACGAGGTTTCCAACCACAGCGGCGAATTCTACAGCCAGAACAGTATCCTGTATCCTAACAAGGAGAACCGCGCAGGAGGCTGGCCGATGTCTTCGCCCAACCCCAACGCCCATGATCAGCAACTGGCTCAGCAGCTTTATCAAGCCAGTCTCAAACTTGCTGGCTGTGAAGCAGCGGTTAGCTGATAGTCAATACCGTTACATCTGGAGGTGTGTGAGCAACCACCGGCGGTTCAGATTAGTGGTTTGCTCCAATCAAGTAGATTCCTGGCGCCAGAAACGCAGCATGCGTTCAAACCGGCCATCGCGCGCGAAAATCAAATGGTAGAAAGCGGCACCCACGTGCATCAGTAGCAGCGCTATCAACGCTTTGGTCGCAAATTCGTGAAATTGCCGGACAAACCGAAACTGGTCGTCGCTGGTATTCGCCAGAATCGCCAAATCAAACTGGCCCAACCAGTTGATTGGCGCGGTTGCATTAAAGGCGGTAATCAAGCCGGTGCAAATAGTAATGGCTATCACAACATAAAAGCCCCAATGGGTACCTAAGGCCGCCGCTTTTTGCCAGCCAGGCATTGAACCGGGGAATGCCGGGGAACCGTTTCTGATCCTGAGTATGATTCGGATCATAAACAGGGTAATAATGATCGTCCCTACAACTGCATGCCCTTCACGATTCTGCAGTCGATCCGCCGGTGCCATCTCTCCGCCAAATTGCTGGGCGACGGTCAGGTCAATAAGCAGAAAGATGGCTAGAAGCCAGTGAATCACTTTCTGTCCGACGCTGTAGTCTTTCACGGCAGTATTTCCACTCATAGTTTGTCCCCGGGTTTAAGCGACTAGTTTTTCGGTAAGTTTGTATTGCCGGTGCGGGGTGCGTTACTTATAGGCGCTGAGATCAAACTGATCCCCGTGCTCCCGCAGCCACTCGCGCATCGTCAGCGGTTTTCTGCCAAGTAGCCGTTCCAGCGTATCGGACAGGTAGAACCAGGGTGCGAATTCCCACTCATAACCGGAGTACTCCATCATGCCGACCCCAAAGCGTTTCACAGGGTGCTGGGAAACAATTCTTTCGTACTCTTCCAGATCGTGGCCTACAAAGCCGAGATCTATATTCAATTCCTCGGCGACAATTTTGGATAATTCCTGGTTGGTAACCCAGTCATGGCCGTTGTCCAGATCATAAGTGTGATGGATATGGCGGTGATCATCGGACACTAAAAGCTTGCCCGCCACCTCGCCCACCTCGCGGCTGTCAATCAGCGGCGTCGGATGATCGTAAGGCATACAGAAGTATTTGAGCTGTTCAATACAAGGTTTCCAGGTGGAATCCTTAAGCAGGTTTTTCATCAGCCAGGCTGCCATATTCAGATAGGTAACCGGCAATCCTGCATTAGTGAGAATTTCTCTCGCTCGCGGGTGCCCGGCGATAGGTCCGCCCCAGCGACCGGGGCGGTTGCGAATAATCTCCGGCACGAATTTAAGGCGCATACCCGGCGCTTCGCCGATAATGCGAATCACGTGCTTGACTTGGCACCATTTTTTACAGGCGTAAACAACATTCCCCATGGCAACCCATTCGTCGAGAAAATCCGTAATCACCAGTAATACGCCCTCAATGCCTTTGAAAGCCTTTTCAATAGAGGGGTAGTCCAGGTAATCCGCAACCACAACTTCTGCGTCCGGGAATTCAGCTTGTAACACCGCCACCTTTTTTTCGCTGGATGTCACCAATCTAAGCAGCGCGTCAGGCGCCTGCTGGGTGATGACTTTTGCGGCGTTGCCGCCGATGTCACCAGAAGCCCCGAAAACCAAATAGGACTTTAGATTTCCTTTTCTGGGTCTGAGATCAAGGGTTTCAATAAAATCACTGGTAAAGGCAGTCATAATTGTATGTCTCCGAGGCGGGGCTACACGGTCAGATGTACTGTCAAGTAGGTAAATCTGATGCAGGCCGGCAGCCAACTTGTAATACGCTTTGTTACGTAGCTGTTTTTACTCTTAGCTTGTTAAAAAGGTAGGTTCACGCAAGTCAATATTGGCGCGGCACCTCGGTCGACTCGAAGACGGTCTCTTTGTTTTCCTTTAACCACTCCGCCAGCGTTACCGCCTTTTCTCCGCTAAGATACTCGACGATATCCGTTTTTCGCCAAGCATTTTGGTTATCCTGTTCAAACTGGGAGTAGGTGACAAAGTAGTCTTCCTTAACCAGTGGCGGATCAACAGGTGTCGCAATGTCTCCCATGAATTTGAGGTTCACAAAAGACTCGTCGCTGCCGTCGTACCGGACGGGTTCTCCCCATACCTCTGTCATCAGGGCGGCCACTTCGTCAAATCGCAGCACATCGTGACCATTATCGAGGTTATAACTGGTACCAATGTGTCGATGATCGTCTGACAATAGAATCGCACCGCAACACTTGCCAATATCCCCCGCATCGATATAGGCCATTCGCCTATTGCGCGGGCAAACCAGTGTTCGATGCTTGATAAGGCCCAACGCGAATAGCGGGCCTGAAAAGTTCTGCATAAAGTATGCGGCCACATTGACATAAGTAATGGGCAGCCGACTCTTTGAGAGGATATCCCTGGCTACCAGATGTTGGACCGCGGTGCCCCCCGGCGCATTCCTCAGTGAATCGGGTACTTTATCCATTGACATGCCCGGAGGGTCGCCCATCAGGCGCACAATGTGCTTGATTTGCCCGGGGTTGCGGCGAGCAGCGAACACGAAGTTTCGCATCGCGCACTCTTCATCGAGTCGATTGGGCGTGACCAGAAACACGCCTTCGACGCCATCGAGGGCGCGTATAAGACTATCCATGTCATAGTAATCCGCGACCACTACTTCTGTGCCCGGGAACGATGACCGCAGAGCATTACGGCTCGATTCAGACCTTATGATCAGGCGCAGTTCCGTCTCGGGACTTTTGTTTGCGATGTATTCTGCGACCCGACGACCTATACGGCCATTGCTTCCGAAAACAGCAACCTTCTTGAGCTTTGGCTTTAAATTCTCTCCGGCATTCATCATCTGAGATCTCACATGTTGTAGTGGCGGGGGTAACCTTCGCTTGTAAGGGTTGTTCGGGGTATTTTAGTTGCGTTAAAAAACCAAATCAAGTTGATTGCTTAAAAAAACCAATTCATCTAAACTTCCCAGCCATGACGCGTACATCCCTTAATCATTTTCACTGCAGTATGGCTAGAACCGCTGATATCATCGGCGACAAGTGGAGCCTATTGATCTTGCGAGACGTATTTCTCGGTAGTAAGACTTTTTCCCAATTCCAAAAAAACCTTGGGGTAGCGCGGAATATTTTGTCGGACCGGTTGGATAAGCTGGTGCGAAATGAAATTCTGGAAAGGCGCAGAACCAGACCGGGCGTGGAACGGTATAGCTACCATTTCACCGACCGTGGAAGCGAGCTGGTACCGGTGCTGATCGCTATGATGCAGTGGGGCGATCGGTGGATTTTTGGCGAGGGGAAGGAACCCCTCGAATTGAACGACCAAAAAACGGGGCGGCCGATTCAGCTCATCAAAGTGTTGTCAGCTGACGGTAAGCCGCTAGCTAATGACGAGATGAGCGCCAGCCCCGGGTCCGGAGCGGATTCCAGTATCCTGACTTCATTTCATGGAAAAAGATCAAAAGTTAGTGATTGATCCGGCAAAAAGCCACCACACCTTCCTCTGAATATCGCGCCAGCCCGCGCGCCTTATATCTATTGCCAAATTCAGTCAATCCAAACGACCGGGGGTTGACGCTTTTTAAAAAGGTTGCTTTAAGCAACCAAAAGTATTAATCTCCCTTTTCCGATTGTCCCGTTGTTTGGAAAAAATAGCCGGCGCGCAACCTTCAATGAGAAGGCAATTGCACGCCCGGTGATTGAACCAGCACTGAGGTGCCTACATGAAAAGCCTGGATCGATATAACGACTACTATGACGCTTTTGAAGACGCGTATGACGATGATCAATGGGATGCCGTGGCATCTTTTTTTACCGAAGACGCTGTTTACGAGGCCCCGCGTGGCGGACGGGCCGAAGGAAGAGATGCGGTAATGAAATGTTTCAAAAACTCCCTGGATGAATTCGATCGTCGATTTCCGGTAAAACGAAGGATAGAGGTTCTGGAAGAGGGAAAGGAAGTAACAGGGGATTATTTGAAAATTCCCGGTAACATTTACTACGAAATACCAGGTGCGCCAACACTGGCCATCTATATGCATGAAGATGTTTGGTTTCGCGGAGACTGTATCTGTCGACTTGTCGATGTGATACCTGAACAAGAGCAGGAAAAGATGGCTAAGCATCTGGAGACGTACGGCCATCTGCTCGGGTAGTTTGGGAGCTTGTTCAAAAGAGAGCAAAGTGCCGCCATGATTTTAGTCGTGTTACATGTTTTTAATAAGGGTTAAGCCATGACCAACGATACGGGTACCGTTACTACCGAGATAGATGAACATCTGCTCGTCATTACCGTCGACCGCGTCGCCAAAATGAATGCCATTACACCCGAGATACTGGACGGTATCAGTCAGGCGTTGCAGGACCTGGAGGATGACGACCAGCTCTGGGCAGCGGTGTTGACTTTTGCCGGCCAACACACCACCGCTGGGCTCGAGTTGACACGCTTTTTTGGCGACGGCAGCAATTATTACGATGAACTGGATCCAAATGATTCCAGGCCCGATGCCTTTGCATTGAGAAGGCGTTGTAAGAAACCGGTGGTGATGGCCGTTCAGGGGGTCACCTATACGGTTGCGATTGAAATGCTGCTGGTTGCGGATATTGTGATTGCCGCTGACGATTGTCGATTCCGTCAACTGGAGGCAAAGCGTGGACTTGCCGTACTAGGTGGCGGACACGCGCGTTACGTGCAACGAGCCGGCTGGGGCAATGCTATGTATCACTTGCTGCGGGCCGATGAATTTAATGCCGAACGGGCACTTCAACTGGGGTTTGTACAGGAAGTGGTACCGGCGGGGACCCAGGTTTCAAGGGCGATCGAAATTGCTAAGGAGATTTGTCAGTGTGCGCCTCTAGCGGTCCAG
This sequence comes from Porticoccaceae bacterium, assembly GCA_028280905.1. GTDB lineage: Bacteria > Pseudomonadota > Gammaproteobacteria > Pseudomonadales > Porticoccaceae > JANQKW01. Next base: position 493 of record JANQKW010000108.1, on the reverse strand, counting down.
GAGATGAAGCGCGCTGCCGCTATTTGTCTCACTGACGGCGAGCAGGCTTCACTGGCCGAGATAGACCGCATGCGGGAAGTCACGGCGAACTCAGAAGATGTTAAGGAAGGCCTCGCGTCCTTTGTAGAGAGGCGCGATGCGGTTTTCCAGGGCCGATAAATGTACCAATCATGAGAAACCTGTATGTCTTATCTAAATAACCTGTTCAGCCTCGAAGGAAAAAATATCCTGGTCACCGGTGGTGCCAAGGGGCTGGGCTATATGATGGCGGATTGTCTGGTTAAGGCCGGTGCCAATGTAATCATTGCGTCACGCTCCGAGGAAGACTGCGAGAAAGCCGCAACTGATTTAGGCGCGTTTGGCAGTTGTACAGCCATCTCCGCTGACTTAAGTAGTAGCGAGGGAATTGCCGCGCTGGCGGACGGCGTGAAGTCAAATTTTAGTGCGCTGCATGTGCTGATTAATAACTCGGGTCGCACCTGGGGAGCGTCCG
>JANQKW010000105.1 GCA_028280905.1 Porticoccaceae bacterium | reverse complement strand
GTATAAACGCGAGTGCTATTGGTGGATACCTGCATATACCGCTCGCGGGTTGCGGTGAGAAAATCGGCAAAACGCTCAGCTTCCGGATTATCCCCAACTACCCCCTTGGCGTAGGCCAGGGTGCTCTGATCTTCGCCCGGCGCTACCAGGTATACCGGCGTATCGCCCAGCGCACCGTCAAAAACCACGGTATCCCAGGCGCGATCAATCAAGCCTTCGGGTGTCAGTTCCTGGTAAATTGACACACCGGCAAAGGCGGTTCGCGAATGAATGCCGATGGCCTTAAGAATTTCAAATGCGGGCAAGCTGCTGGTATAGCCATTGCTAGTGTCTGCTTGCGTAAAGGCGGGTTGTGGCAAAGCCCAAGGGTACAATCCGAAAATACTGCGCAGACCGCGATAAAACTCGCTTTTTTTCAAAGAGCGCAAGCCGTCTTTATCGCGTCCGTAAAAAATCACATCTAAAGGGGTCGCATCCAGCAACACAACCGCTGTTGTTTTCTCCGGGTACCGGCGTGCAATATTAGCCGCAAGCAATCCGCCAAAGGAGTGACCGACAAAAATATAAGGTGGCTTTTCACCGGCGTTCTCAAGAGCGGCTAACACTTCATCGACTTCACGGGCTGTGGTGCGAGGAAAAGGGCCGGTATCGCTCCAGCCGGTGCCCGGGCGATCCACCAGTACCGATCGCGCCTCTGCGCGCAGCTGTTGGTGTAAGTCCAGAAACCCGATTCCACCGGCGTGCCCACCGGGGAACCAAACTACAGTCCCTTTGCCTTTTGCCCCCTCTGGTCCCTCGGCCAATACATGCATGTCAAAGCCATCTACATCAACCATTTGACCGGGCGGCGGAAAGCGATTGTCAACGATGCTGACACGCAATAGATGACTAGCCGCTCCCAAGGATAATAACACTCCCAGCAGCGCGGGGATCACTGATAATCGGCGTACTATGCCCGACCGACGCAGGCCAATCACTCCCAACATTAACAAGGCCAACCCGATCAGCAAGCCGCTGTAGTCCTTGCTGAGAAACGTAAACAGACTATCCATCGCCGTAAACTCCATTATCCCCGTTCGCTCGCTGTAGCCAGCCAGCTAGTAAATACATTCTCGAGAACCGGTAGTGACACCGGCCCCGCTGCAATAAGTGCATCATGGTATTGCCGAATATCAAAATCATCTCCAAGTGCATGTTCCGCCCTGGATCGCAACTCCCGGAATTTGAGATTACCGAGTTGATAAGCCAGCGCTTGGCCAGGCAGCGCGATATAGCGGTCAATTTCTGCTTCAACTGTTACCCTTGGCAAACTAACACGATCTGCCATATAGTCTATTGCCTGCTGACGGCTCCATCCCCGGCTGTGAATCCCCGTATCCACCACCAGCCTGACAGCTCGCCACATTTCCATATTAAGACGGCCAAAATGTTCGTGAGGCGTTTGGTAGATATTCATATCGCAGCCCAATTGTTCACAGTACATCGCCCACCCCTCGATACAAGCGGTATATTTAAGCGCGCCATTACGCCTGAATTTGGGTAGTTTTTCCTGC
>JANQKW010000075.1 GCA_028280905.1 Porticoccaceae bacterium | reverse complement strand
TGATGGGCTTGCTTTTGTGCCTTAGGGGTCGAGGTTCGATACATTACCCATCAGGTAGCGATTCAGCAGCAATGACATTTCCCTAGCCAGACGTTCCGGGGTGATATCCGCCGTTGCGTTGATAAAGATCCCCTCGATTGCATCGATCAATATTTTTAACGACAGATCAAAATCCTGCACAGTGAAAACCTCGTTCCTTTGCATTAGGGTATACCGAACAAAGTTGGCAATTTGCGCTTTGGTTTGCTGCAGTTTTTCATGGAAATGCGCATCCGGAACCTGCCGCAGTTTGCGCAAAAAAGCCGGCCCATCCGGCCAATAGCGGTAAGCCGCAACGATAATCGCTTCAGACAGCGCTATATTCGAAGTTTCCGTGTCGATTTTAATGCTATTAAGCTGCGTCACCAGTTGCTCAAAATAGTCATCCAGAGCCGCCTCATAGATTTCCGCTTTGTTGTCAAAATACTGGTAAACGCTGCCGACGCTAACGCCTGCTCTTTCAGCAATTCGATTGGTGGAACTGGCGGCGTAATCGCGTTCCAGCAAAACCTGAGCCGCCGCTTCGATAATCACCGCTCTTGTGGCCTCTGATCTTGCCTGTTTTGGCTTTCTTTTCAAGGAGTTGCCTCTTTGTCCAGGCCTCTGAGCAGCAAATTAATAACGCGAGTACAAAATACGAGTATGAACTCATATTATAGTCAAGAGTTGTTGATACGGCTTAGGGCCTGTGGTTCGGGGTTAAGGAGTGTTAAAACAATGTTTGGTTGGTTTAATAAAAAGGTCCACACAGTTGCGATAAACGGCGAGATTACCCTATCCGTCGCATCGAACGACACGATTTTGAACAGCGCGCTGCAAAGCGATGTGCGCCTTCCTCACAGTTGCAAGGTCGGCGGCCGCGGCACTTGCAAATGACGCTTGGTGGAAGGCCGGGTCAGGCAATACACGGACACCTCTTACTTACTCAGCGCCGAAGAACTCAAGAACAATGTGATACTGCTTTGCCAGAGTTCTCCCCGCAGCGATATTGTGCTTCAACACGATCGCTGGCGTTCCAACAACGGCAAAAAACTTGCCGGCCGAACACAGGCTGAAAACAAAACCCTGGCGGTGGCGCGATGATCCGCTACCTGAGATTTTATATTTCTCCGGTTACTAATTTCCTTATTGCGTGCCTGTTATTCTTGGGGGGCGCTTGGATGTGGTTGCCGGCTATTCTGCAAATCAGCGCCACAGCTCTTGCCGACCAGATATTTGAGCTGGATACGGAGGAGAAAGATTACCGCCACCCCTTTCTACTGGACTTGGCACTGTATCTTTCAACGCCTGCCGCGCTGTTTCTCTTTTTTGCGATCTTTTGGGTAGCGGGCAGCGGCAATCAGGACCCTTTGGGTTTTGGGCTCTGGATACATAGCTGGCTGGGAATCGATTTGATCGCGATCCGTAACCATAACGCCTGGTATCATTACGCGCTGATGCTGTTCAGCTTGGCCATTCCAATCACCGGCGTGGGCGGGCTGGCCGGTCACGAACTTATCCACCGCACCTGGCGGCCGTTTGACCTGTGGCTGGGGCGCTTTACCATGGCGCTCAACTGGGGCATCGCTTTTCCAATCGAGCATGTCTATGGGCATCACGCCTATGTGGGCACTACCAAAGACCCGGCCACGGCCGCCCGCGGCGACAGCCTTTACACCCATTTGCCCAAGGCGATGTACCGCACCATTGCCAACGCCTGGGAAATCGAGTCCAACCGCCTGCGCAAACTGGAAAAACCGCTCTGGTCATTTAAAAACAACCTGTTACGCCTGGCCACCATTGCCACGACTACCACCTTGGTAGCCTACTGGATGGCCGGCTGGCGCGGTGTGCTGTTCCACCTCACCCTGTGCTTCATGGCCAAGGTAGTGCTGGAAGCGCTGAACTACGTCGAACACTACGGGATTGTGCGGTTGCCCGATAGACCTGTTCAGCCGCGCCACTCGTGGAACTGTAATCACCTTGTCAGCGGAATCTTTACCTACAATCTCACGCGGCACAGCCACCATCACGCAGACGCCCAGGTGCCTTTCCAAAACCTGCGCGCTTACCATGACCAGCCGGAAATGCCGGGCGGTTTTATGACCGCTTACCTAACGGTATTCGTGCCTTCATTGTGGCGCCGCAGAATAGCGCCAAAGCTAAAGGAGTGGGACGAAAACTACGCGTCTCCACAAGAACGTGTGCTCGCTAAACAGGCCAATGAAAACAGCGGATGGCCGGAGCTATTGCGTCTCGATGTTGCGGCTGAAGGGGCCGCTTAGAGCCGCATGGAAAACCAACCCTAGAATGATCGTTAGTCGACGTAAACTGCAAATCGAAAGGCGCCGGATTTTAATGGCTCAGCTAAGCGGAACCTGCACTGATGTGGCGACAATTTCGTACACAAATCCCGGTTCAATCGCTCCCTCGGAACCTAAATCCGAGTTAAAGTGAGCGGCTTGTTCAGCATTTACTTCCCGTCGAACCAACTGGCCCGCGAGTTTCACCTGTGCGCCCTGCAAGTTGGTGGGAACGAAGAATCCGTAATCCTTGAATGACACGCGAACCCAAAGATCGCCGTCGTGCGCGATAAAGAAGCAGCCTTTCTTTTGGCAAACCTGCCCCACTTGAGCCGACACGACAAACGACGCTTTGGTGAAATGTTCCTTGCGCGCCAAGACATCACTTAGCTTGACGATGGTTTGGTTCGGGTCCAACGGCTCGCCAAAGGTCTCATGCTCGGCAGTGACGGTAACCGGCTCTGAGAGTCGCAATGGCTCGGCCGTTACGACTGTGCTGAAAATAGCAACAAAAACTGCGAAGACGGATAATTGAGTTTTGTTCATAGGAATAAGTACCCGACCGCTTGATCAGGCTATCATACGCTCGCGGTGATAAAAATGATAGCCATTCGCATTTATGCCGTTGCGAAAATAGCTTTGACCAGAATTCCCGGTCCCATATGAATTGGTTTAAATGGCATTCTTTTTCCGTGTGGTGAAATGTAACGCCCGCATTACGGGCCGTAGTGAAGACGCTAAGCGCCGTAACAAAATTCCACCACCACGTAGTGGTGGTTAATGTGGATGCACTTGTTAGAGCCTATTTTAAGAATTTGATAGATGTTGCTTTATGGTAATTCCACGAAGCGCAGTTTTCTGTGTCATACCAAAAAGATACCTTTTTACCGCTCGCGACAGCTGCGATAATTACGCTGAAAGCTCTGCTTCTTCGGGCTTCACTGTCAGCTACAAAAAGCCACTTATCTGCAACGCAACCTCCAGTTAGCTGGCCACCTCCACTAGTAGATATACCTACCGCATCGGTTGAGCCCTCTGTAAAAGTACTTTCTACAGTTAATGCTGGGCTCCAAGTCGCAGAATAACTGCTTAATGGTATTAAGAACGCAATAAGTCCAACCATATATTTCTTCATTTTAACTCCTTAATCACTAAGTTTTGACGTATTGACTGACTCTAGCAGTTTATTCAGAAGACCTATTCCTTATATCATCTTTCTCGCGATCAAATTGAGCGCGAAATGGTGTTCGGGTTACTTTTATATTAAAAACAAGGAGATAGCTACTTTTTGAGAACTTGCCTAACGTTGATCACGAGACAGGCGGAAGATTTGAGCAAATCCCTTTCCGCTGATCATATAGTTCTATACTCTTAAATTCAAAAGGTTATCGGCGTTCAATGTGATAAGTGGAATGCGTCTACTGATCTTGCGCTGATCAAGATGCTACCCTAAAACAGAAATAAACCAGATTAATAATAAGATTAATAATGGCTTCAGCAGAAGAAAAAGACTTTGCCGCCTATGTGGTGGAACTGATGCAGTCGATCGGGCCGGCTTATGAAAAACGGATGTTCGGCGGCTATGGCATTTTCCTGGATGGCCTGATGTTCGCGCTGATTGCCGACAACACCCTTTACTTGAAAGCGGATGCGGAATCGGAAAACGAATTTACCGCGCGCGGGTTGGAAGCCTTTACTTATAACAAGCAGGGCAAGGCGTTCTCGATGTCCTATTTCCAGGCGCCGGAGGAAACCCTGGAAGACAGCGAGGCGATGAACCACTGGGGAAACCTGGCCTATGGCGCTGCGCTGCGGGCCGCGGCGAAAAAGCGGAAGAAGAAGTGAAGGATGAGAAATGGGAAATGGGAGGCAAGAAAGTCTCGCCGGTTGATTACTAGGGCTCGCGATTTTCGCTGTTATCCCTCGCGCGCTGTTCGGGCAGTTTCCACTGGTCGCCTATAATCGGGTCGTCGTCCTCCTCTACTAATCCATCATCCGCTGTTTTCCGTTCCCACGAATAGATTTTAAGTACCGGCTTCGGATCCCACCTTCGGAACACTATGGCACACAAGGTGCCGGCGATACCGCCAAACATATGGTATTCGTAGGAGATGCCGGGTTCGCCGGGGAAGATGGTGAGCAACATGCCGCCGTACATAAAAAAGGCCACCATCAGCAACACGGTGGAGCGTTTGTCGCGCCGCATCAGGCCGGCCACAAACAGAAAGAAGAACATGCCATGGGACAAGCCGCTGGCGCCATAGTGGAAACTTTCACGGGCAAACAGCCATACGCCCAGGCCGGACAGCAACCAGACAATAGCCAACGTCCACCAGCGGGATTTCGGGTAACCGTATACCAGGATGCTGCCCAGCAACAGCACCGGCAAGGTGTTGCTAATCAAATGCTGCCAGGAGCCGTGGATAAGCGGTCCGGCAAGCACACCGATCAGCCCGCTCGGGTTGCGCGGGTACACGCCCAGTTGGTAGAAATTCCAGCCAAACAGGGTTTCACACACTTTGATCCACCAGATTAACAAGGTAAAGATGGCGGCAATAAGGATGCTTTGTTGCAGGGAATTATCTTTGTTCATCACCTGTTTGATTTGGGGTGATGGGAAAGTTTTAAAGGGGGGTAGGCTTTTATTCGCCGAGGTAACGCTTTCTTCTGCTGGGCTTGAGGGTGTGCAGGTCGACCATTACCAGGCCGTCGATGCAGTCGCCGAAATCCTGGTCGATATTGAAGTCGACAAACTGTACGCCGCCCTCTTCGCACAATTCGGTGTACTGTTTGTAGAGTGTGGGCACCGATTGGCCCATGGCGCCCATGCGGGCCTTGAGGTCGGTAAACGCCGCATTGTAGTCCCCCTGCGAAAAGTCGGGAAGCTGCCCGGTTCTCTCGCGGTAGGGCATTTTGGCGCTGGCCCAGGCGGTTACCGGTGTAAAGCGCGTGCGGTAGAAACTCACCAACAGGTCCTTGGCCAAGCTCGGAAAGCTGTTGCTAATGCTGACCGGGCCGAACAGGTAACGCACGTCGGGAAAGCGTTTGATATAAGCGCCTATGCCATACCACAGGTAGTCGAGGCTGCGCTTGCCCCAGTAGCGGGGCTGCACGAAGCTGCGGCCCAACTCGACGCCATTTTCCAGGTAGGCGCGCGCGCCCTCGTTGTAGTTAAACAGGGTTTGACTGTACAGCGGCTGTGCCGTGCCAGCGATTGCGGAAAACCGCACCAGCCGGTAGGAACCCACTATTTCCAACTGACTGTCGTCCCACAGCAGGATATGGTCGTAGTAGCTGTCGTAGCGGTCGCAGTCGCGGCGCTTGCCGGAGCCCTCGCCTACCGCGCGGAAGCTGATCTCACGCAGCCGACCCATTTCCCGCATCAGCGCTGAGTCGCTGCGATAGCGGTACAGGTATATTTCCATACCGTCGCGCGTTGCACCCAGTAACTCACAGGCCCGCACTTCGTCCCGCAATAGCTGCCGTGGCTCGGGGTGGGCAATGGCTTCTTGCTCGGAGCCAAGCCCGCGGACTTCGCTATTGCGGCCGATTTTGTATACGTGCTTTTTAAACAGTTTTACCGTGGCCTGCATATCCAGCGGCAGCGAATCGTAGGATTCGAATTCCACCGGCCGGCCGATGCGGACCCTCACGGTTCGGTTAGCCTGCTTGAACATCTCGCGCACCAGCCAAAGCGTGGAGATAGGCTTGGCCAACAACGACAGGCTGTAGAAAAATGCGGAATTCCGACCGTCCACAAATACCGGCAATATCGGCGAGCGGGTTTTGCGGGCGAAGCGCAAAAAGCCGTTGCGCCAGCGCCCGTCGCGCAGACCCTTGGGCCCGAAGCGGGACACTTCGCCGGCGGGGAAAATAACCACTGCGGCATCGCTATTTAGGTGCTGTTCAATGCCCTGCAGATTTTGCTTGGCGGTCTTGTTGCCCAGGTTGTCCACCGGCAGTAACAGCGAGCGCAGCGGCGGCAGGGAGTTAAGCACGTCGTTGGCGACCACTTTAACATCGCGGCGCACTTCGCCCACCATCTTGAGCAACGCCAGGCCGTCCAGGCTGCCGATGGGGTGGTTGGAAATAATCACCACCCGGCCATAGGCGGGAATACGCAGTTTTTCCCGGTCCGAAACCGAGTAGCTGAAATCGAAATAATCGAGCGCCTGCTCGACGAAATCAAAGCCACAAAGGTGGGGATAGATTTGCTCGAAACGCTTGAATTCGGGTTCGTGAAACAGGTAACGCAGTACCGCCAGAATCGGTTTTCGTACGCGGGGTGTATTGCTCACGAATGCGGGAAAGCGCTCCGCGACAACCGTCTCAACTGAAATCATCTACTCACCCCAACGCTTACACCATGAGCTGAACCACATCGCTGATCACTTCGTCGTTGCTGGCTTTGAGCTGTTTGACGCTCTGCCGCTTTTCGGTCCAGTGAATCAGTTCCAGGTGACCTGAGTCGTCCTCCGCCAGCGCGGTGCAGCTCTCTATCCAGTCGCCGTCATTGCAGTAGAGAACATCGTCGCGCATGGCGATCTCCGCCTGGTGGATATGACCGCACACCACGCCGTCCAACCCGCGGCGTTTGGCTTCATGGACCGCAGCTTTTTCGTAGACGTCGATCGCATTGCGGGCATTTTTGACGCGGTTTTTCAGATACACCGCCAGCGACCAGTAGGAGAGCCCAAAGCGGCGCCGGAAGAAATTAGCCCAGCGATTGAGGAACAGCAGGAACTCATAAGCGGCGTCACCGACAATGCGGTCAAACCGCCCTAGGCGAATATGCCCGTCCAGCACGTCGCCGTGAAATAACAGCAGCCGGCGGCCATCGGCGGTTTCATGAACCATCTCCTCGGCGATTTCCACTGGTCCCAGGGATTCGCCGATATAGTCCCGCATCGAGTCGTCGTGGTTGCCGGGAATATAGACGACGCGTGTGCCCTGCTGGGCCTTTTGGAACAAGGCGCGAATAACTTCGTAGTGGCTAATGGGCCAGCAGAAGCGTTTTTTCATCGCCCAAAGGTCGACAATGTCGCCCAGCAGGTAGAGTGTTTCACACTCCATTTTATTGAGAAAATCCAGCAGATATTCAGCTTTACAGTCTTTAAATCCAAGGTGAATATCCGACAGCCAAACCGTACGATAACGCAGGCCTTCGGGGCCGTGCTGTGATGTAGAGGTCATCAACTTATCTCCCGCGGTTTAGCTAGGCAGGGTAAGCAGCTTCTATGACAAATCGGAGACAGTTATACGATATTTTGGTGACATTTAGTTCACTTTTAGCAGCGGGTTTGTTAAGAATTTTTGGCCGTAAGGGCGCGACCCCGGCAACAAAAAGAACCCGCTGCGAATCGGCAGCGGGCCAACCCCTGCTCAGCAGGGGATTAGGGACGAATAAATCGGTGGCGATCGACCACAGCTGTGTCAAAAGAAAGAAATGCCAACACTAAAGCATTAGTGTGACACTATTATGATGTGTATTCAGGATGGTCAGCCGACCAAGCGCTGTTCAGCGATTCCGCAGATATACTCGCCGATTGGAATGGCCGAAGTGGCGGCGGGCGACGGCGCATTGCAAATGTGCAAGCTGCGAGGCGTTTGTTTAAACAGAAAATCGTGAACCAGGGTGCCGTCCCGCAACACCGCCTGGGCGCGCACGCCCGCCGGACAGGGCAGCAGGTCGCCCAGCGTGATCTGCGGGCAGTATTTTTTTACCTCCCCCAAATAACCGTTTTTAAACCAGGCGTTTTTCATCTCAACCATACCCGACTTCCAGTGCTCGCCGCACAGTTTCCAAAAACCCGGGTAGTTGAGTATCTGCCAACTGTCCCAAACGTTAAAATTGAGCCGCCCGTAGCCCTCCCGTTTCCAACCCAGCACCGCGTTGGGACCGACTGTGACGGAGCCGTCGATCATACGTGTCAGGTGCACGCCGAGAAACGGCATGGCGGGGTCGGGTATCGGGTAGATAAGGTGGTTGACAATGGTGTTTAGCGCCGGCGGCAGGCGATAGTATTCACCGCGAAACGGAATAATGCGAAAGTCATCGGCCAAGCCCTGCAGGCCGGCAATGCGGTCGGCCATCAGCCCGGCACAGGCAATCAGGAAACGGCCCTTGAATTCCCGTTGTTCGGTTTGTGCGACAATTTCCTTGGTGGTTTCGCCAATCCCGGTCAACTCTGCGCCAAACGCTATCTGGCCACCCAGCGACACAAACTGTTCGGCCATGGCCTCGGTGATCTTCAAGTAATCGACTATGCCCGTTTGCTCAACCAGCAACGCGCCCTCGCCGCGGATGTTGGGCTCCCTTTCGCGCAGTTCCTCCCGGCTAAGTTGCACGACGTCCAGGCCGTTTTGCCGGCAGCGTTCCCGCAGCTGTTCCATACGCTGCACTTCAACAGCGCTGGTGGCCACCAGCAACTTGCCACACTGGTTGTAGGGAATTCCGTGCTGCCTGCAAAAGTCGATCGTGTCCTCAAGCCCCTGCTTGCAAAACCGCGCCTTCAGGCTTCCCGGCTGGTAGTAGACGCCGGCATGGATAACACCACTGTTGCGCGCCGTCTGGTGCAGCGCGAGCCGCGGCTCCTTCTCCAGCAGCAGAATCTTTTTACCCGGATGGCGTCGGCGCAACTGCCAGGCCGTCGATATACCGACGATGCCGCCGCCCACTATTATAATGTCATGCATTTCGCGCTTCAGATCCCGAACAACAAGTGAAGTGTGACATTGTTGGCGCGCTCAAAACAAGTTCACCGCATCGCGGCCCAGCTATTTAGCGGCGCGGGGAATTCGGCTACAATCCGCAGCCTCGTTTACTACTGAATTCCACGGATACTATGGCTCAATACGTCTACACCATGAACCGGGTGGGCAAAATCGTTCCCCCCAAACGCGAAATTCTGAAGGATATTTCCCTATCATTTTTCCCCGGTGCCAAGATCGGCGTGCTGGGATTGAACGGCGCGGGCAAATCCACCCTGCTGAAAATTATGGCGGGGTTGGACACGGATATTGTCGGCGAGGCGCGGCCAATGCCGGATATCAAGGTGGGCCACCTGCCACAGGAGCCCAACCTGGACCCGGAAAAGGATGTCAGGGGCAACGTGGAAGACGGCATGCGTGAGGCGGTGGACGCGCTGGCGGAACTGGACCAGGTTTACGCCGCCTATGGCGAAGCCGATGCGGACTTCGACAAACTGGCCAAGCGGCAGGCGAAGCTGGAGGATATTATCCAGGCCTGGGACGCCCACAACCTGGACCACACCCTGGAAGTAGCCGCCGATGCGCTACGGCTGCCGCCCTGGGGTGCCGACGTCACCAAACTATCCGGCGGCGAGCGGCGGCGGGTGGCGCTGTGCCGGCTACTGCTGTCGCGTCCCGATATGCTGTTGCTGGACGAGCCAACCAACCACCTGGACGCAGAGAGCGTTTATTGGCTGGAGAAGTTCCTGGAGAAGTTTGAAGGCACCGTGGTGGCGGTCACCCACGACCGCTATTTTCTCGACAATGTGGCGGGCTGGATTCTGGAACTGGACCGCGGTCACGGTATTCCCTACGAGGGCAACTATTCCACCTGGCTGGAGGCCAAGGAGAAACGCCTGGAGATTGAGCAGAAACAGGCAGATGCCCGCCAGCGGACCATTAAACACGAATTGGAATGGGTGCGCAGCAATCCAAAGGGCCGCCACGCCAAGAACAAAGCGCGGCTGGCACGCTTTGAGGAACTGAATTCCCAGGAATTCCAGAGCCGCAACGAAACCAATGAAATCTATATCCCGCCGGGCGAACGGCTGGGCGACAAGGTGATCGAATTCGATAACGTCAGCAAGGGTTTTGGCAACCAGGCGCTGGTAAACGCGTTGTCGTTCGGCATTCCCAAGGGCGCGATTGTCGGGATTATCGGCGGCAACGGCGCGGGCAAATCCACCCTGTTCCGCATGATTACCGGCGTGGAGCAGCCGGACAGCGGCAGCATTACTATCGGCGATACGGTGCAAATCGCCTTTGTCGAACAGAGCCGCGAGAATCTCGACAACAGTAAAACCGTGTGGGAGGCGGTTTCCGACGGCCAGGATATCTTGCGCATCGGTAATTACGAAGTGCCATCGCGGGCCTATGTGGGCCGTTTTAACTTTAAAGGGTCGGACCAACAAAAACGGGTCGGCGACCTGTCCGGCGGTGAGCGGGGGCGGCTGCATCTGGCCAATACCCTAAAACAGGGCGCCAATGTCCTGCTGCTGGACGAACCCTCAAACGACCTGGATATTGAAACCCTGCGCGCCTTGGAGGAAGCCATTCAGAACTTTCCCGGTTGCGTGCTGGTGATCTCCCACGACCGCTGGTTCCTGGACCGGATTGCCACCCATATCCTGGCCTATGAAGGCGACAGTGAAGTGGTTTTTTTTGAAGGCAACTACACCGAGTATCACGAGGATTTGATCAAGCGCAAAGGCGAAGAAGCGCAGCCGCGGCGCATCAAATACAAGGCGTTAAAATAACGCGGGCGAGCACATCGAGGACAAGCTCGAAAGTGCTTGATTCTCTCAGGCTCGCGGCGACTTCGGCGGCGGCATTTCCCTGTGCCGCATACTACAGGGAGGCCTTTCACATTTCGGCAAACTCCACCTGCCGCCAATCTTGCCCAATCTTTTTAAAAGCCCTAAGCTTCCGACAGTAAATTTCCGGCGCCGGGTTTCCGCTTAAACACATGCGGTACAGACCCGCACCGACGACTCCGGGAGCGGACTATGGAAGTTTTTACCTTTATCGTGCTGGGCACAATGGTTCTGCTGGCAGGCTATGCGGTGACCATCTACAACAACCTGGTGGCGCTTAAGCACCGTATCGCAAAAGCCTGGTCCAATATCGATATCGCCCTCAAACAGCGGCACGATGAGTTGCCTAAACTGGTGGCCACTTGCCGGGAATATATGCGGCATGAACAGGAGACGCTGGAGAATGTGATTTCCGCCAGAAACTCGGTGGCGGCAGCCAGGGAAAGCCATGATATCCCCTCACTCGGGGTTGCTGAAACCGCGCTGCGCAGTGGCCTCGGCCGCCTGTTCGCGCTGGCGGAAAACTATCCCGAGCTGAAGGCCAACGACTCCTTCCAACACCTACAGGCCCGGATAACCAATCTGGAAAACACCATTGCCGACCGCCGCGAGCTATACAATGAAGTGGTCAACCAAAATAACACGCGCATCGAACAGGTGCCGGATGTTTTTATCGCGCGGTTTTTCACGTTCGTCGCTCACGACCTGCTGCAATTTTCCGAAGGCGAAACCAGCGACGTGAATATCGGCGCATTGTTTAACCAATAGCGGGTTCCTTGAACAACTATTTCTTGTTGTGCCGTGAGTGCATCGCCACCGCCGACGCCGGAGAGTTCTTGTTTTGGCTGGCGCTGTTTGTCGCACTTGGCCTGATGTGCCTTTACCGCGGTTATCGCAGCTTCCGTTTTAAGCGCCTGGTGGAAGATATGCCCACCTCGAAGATCCGCTCGGCCAGCCAGGGCTATACCGAATTGGTTGGCGTGGCCGAAGTGATTTCGCGACCCCAGACCGCGCCCCTTTCCGGAGAACCCTGTGTCTGGTGGCGCTACAAGGTGGAGCGCTACCAGCGCTCCCGCAGGGCCGGCTTCTGGGTAGCCGTTGACAGCGACGCCAGCACCCACCCCTTCTACCTGGACGATGGCACCGGACAATGCCTGATCGACCCGGAGGACGCCGACATCAATTGCCGGCACGTCAAAACCTGGTACGGCAACACCCGCCGCCCGTTGCGCAAACCGATACACTACGACGGCAGCCGTGTCGTTCTGACTACGGTGATGTCACGGGTCAGTTTCGGCAATCGATACCGCTATACGGAATACCAGATCAGGGACGGCGACCCACTCTACACGCTGGGGCATTTCGCAACCGATTCCCGCGGGCAGCGCAGCGTTACCGCACGGGAATTGAGCGGCGATATCCTGCGCGAATGGAAACTCGACTACCCGTCGCTACTGGCTCGCTTTGACAGTGACGGCAATGGCGAGTTGGATTTGCAGGAGTGGCGGCAGGTAACCCAGGCCGCCCGCGAACAGGCCGAGGCGGAACGCCGAGAGCTGCTTTCCCACCCCCAAGAACATGCCATGGTGAAACCGCACGGCGGCCTGCCATTTATTATCGGCAGCCACAGCCAAGTTCGATTGATCTCCCGATTCTACCGCAGGGCGCTGTTTTTTTCGGCGGGCTTTCTGGTGACCGGTTCATTGGCCACCTGGTTGTTGGCGGCGCGACTGGGTTAGATCCCCATTTTCCCAAGCAGGTCGGCAATCTGGCGCATTACACCGGCCACGGTGGGGTGACGCTGCTCAAATTCGCTGGCTTTCTGCTCCAGCCTTTCCGTCACGGTTAAGTCGCCCTCGGATTCGCCGGGTTGCTCGCCGCCGGCAATATTGACCATGTCTGACATCAGGTGACCGAGCAGGTTGCGATCTTCGGCGTTCACCTGACTGGCCTCCAACTGCTGGTGCAGCTCTTCCAAACGGGACTTCAATTCTTCGTTAGACATGGACGCTTCTCCGGTAACAACCCTTCCTAGCAGTATAGCGCGTATCGAACAGAGTGTTCATTTCGCGTGCAGGCTTTGTGGTCGAGGCATTTGCAGCGCACCAGATAATGGCAGACAATGCACCAATAGGGCACAATACTTGCTTTAGTAAACGCCAAAAGTCGATTCCAACCCTAAATCAAGGTAATTACGCACTACATTAGTTCATAAAATCTGTTGTGATAATTTTTTTGCACTTTATTGGTTCAATAAGAGGAATAACTATGCTTTACCGATCCACCCGACCTGCCGTTTTTGGCGCCCTTCTCAGCAGCCTGCTGTTGCCCACTATGGGCCACGCAGACGAGCTGAACGGCGCAAATACCGCCTGGATTCTCACCTCGACAGCGTTAGTGTTGTTTATGACCATCCCGGGTCTGTCATTGTTCTATGGCGGTCTGGTAAGGGTTAGAAACGCTCTGTCAGTGTTGATGCAGTGCTTCACCATCACTTGCGCCGCATCGCTGATCTGGTTGCTGTTCGGCTACAGCCTGGCTTTCACCGATGGCGGCAGCCTTAACGCCGTTATCGGCGGGTTTAGCCAGTTTATGTTGGGCGGCGTATTGGAGGACTCGCTGTCCGGCGACATTCCCGAGTCCGTTTTCGCCATGTTCCAATTGACCTTCGCCATTATTACCCCCGCCCTGATTGTGGGCGCCTTTGCGGAGCGCATCCGATTTTCTTCCATGTTGCTGTTCAGCATGATCTGGCTGGTTCTGGTGTACCTGCCGATCACCCACTGGGTGTGGGGCGGCGGCTGGCTCGGGGAAATGGGTCTGCTGGACTTCGCCGGAGGCACCGTGGTGCACATCACCGCAGGTGTGGCCGCGTTGGTGGCTGCGCTGGTGATTGGCAAGCGCCGGGGTTTCCCCAATCAGCCCATGATGCCCCACAATATGACCATGACGGTCACCGGCGCCGGAATGCTGTGGGTCGGCTGGTTTGGCTTTAACGCCGGCTCGGCATTGGCGGCCAACGGTGACGCGGGCATGGCAATGCTGGTTACCCATATCTCCGCCGCCTCCGGCTCATTGGCATGGATGGCGATGGAGTGGCTCAGGTACGGAAAACCTTCAGTGCTGGGTATTGTGACCGGGATGGTTGCAGGCTTGGGAACCATCACGCCCGCCTCGGGTTTCGTAGGTCCCGGCGGCGCCTTAATCATTGGCTTGTCGGCCGGCGTAATCTGTTACTTCGCCACTCAGGCTATCAAGCAGAAGTTTCAGATCGACGACTCCCTGGACGTATTTCCGGTGCACGGCATTGGCGGTATGCTGGGCACGCTGCTCGCCGGCGTTTTCGCTTCCGACCAACTCGGTGTGTTTAGTGGCCAGGGTTATGGCGAAGGCGTGACAATGGCAAGCCAGGTGCAGGTACAGTTTATTGGTGTAATCAGCACCGTTGTCTATACAGCCGTTGTCACACTGGTGATACTCAAGCTGGTTGACGTGCTGACGGGCCTAAGAATCGATGAGGAAGATGAAACCCAGGGACTGGATATTACACAGCACAACGAACGGGGCTACGACCTTTAGTCGCAGCCAGCTTTTTGGCAGCTACACTCTTTTAGTTGAGATGCTGCTTCAGTGGCTATATTTAGAAAAAAACGCCAGCATACTAGCTGGCGTTTTTCTAAGAAACTAAAACTATTAAAGCGGTTCCACGTTGGCTGCCTGGGGGCCCTTTTCGCCCTCCTGGACTTCAAACTGAACCTTTTGACCTTCCTTTAGCGTTTTAAAGCCGCTGCCGCTAATCGCGCTGAAATGCACGAAAACGTCGCTGCCCTCTTCCCTTTCAATAAACCCAAAACCTTTTGATTCGTTGAACCATTTTACGTGACCCGTAGTAGTAGACATGATTGTTCCACCCTTTTTTAGTAAATAGTAATTAATGTGACCTTTAGTGTAACTTTATGCTGATGAAGAAGATGCATTAACTACGAAAAAAAGACGAACAACTACTAGGGTTTATCGGGATTCAATCGTATAACTATCTGCTGTAATCTTACCAGCGAGGCCATTCTAACCCAATAATGACGGGCGCAACAATTGAAAACTGGCATTTTTTTTTGCCGTTGAACCCCTTATATGCGGCGTTGATCAGACAATGCCCTCTCATTGTGCAGCCGCAAGCAAAACAGCGGCAACTAGCAGGATTGTTTCGATCAATTCAACCAGGGCGCCAACACTGTCGCCGGTAAACCCCTGCAGGCGTTCTAACATCGTCCGCCGCCACAGCAAAAAAACAGCCGCGGCCACCAGCAGCCAGACCAACCAGAGCATGCCCGGCATAAACAGCCACAGTAAAACGGCGTCGACTAACAATACGCCCCCCACCAGCGAACCAGACTGTTCGGTCAGGAATGATCCCAACCCTTGCCGCCGAACATAGGGCAGCCACAGGAATGCCGGCAATATCGCCGACCTGGCTATCACAGGCACAACCCAGATATAACTGGCGTAGGCATATCGGAACAGCACGGCAAGCGCGGCAAGCTTTAACAGCAGCGTAAGCAACAGCACCACCACCGCCATCGGGCCGGACCTCGGGTCTTTCATAATGTCCAGCGTTCGCTGCCGATCCCCCATTCCCCCTACCCAGGCGTCGGCAACATCGGCAAGCCCATCCAGGTGTAACGCGCCGGTCAGGAATACCCAGGCGCACAACACCAGCGCGGCATTAAAAAAACCAAAAGTATGGTAGGGCAACACCAACACTAGCAGTTGCAACAACAGCCCAATTGCCAAGCCGACCACCGGATACCACAGTAGCGAACGGTTAAAGACTTCGGCGTCATATTGTTCGGCCTTGCCCATGGGAATGCGCGTAAGAAACTGCATGGCGGCCTTAAAGGGCAGCCACTCATTTTTGATCAAACGCGCAATTCTTTCCGCCGGCATCTGGTCGCAACTTTTTAAAGTGGCGGTATATGGGAAACCAGTGTCGACCTGTCTCCCTCAGATGTGTGAAACACCTTGATCCGAGTAATCGATGCGTAGGGAACCTCGAACTGGGTAATCGAAGCCATCGGCATATTCAGCAAGTGACCCAGCAGCAGCCTGATGGTACCGCCGTGCTGCACAACCAGCAGGTGTTCATTGCGATATTGTCGCAACAGTGACTGCCACGCACCGGCTAAACGCTCTCTTGCATCGAGCATATTTTCGCCGCCCTCTGGAGTAACACTGCCTGGGTCCCTGAAGTATTGCGCAATGGCTTCTCGGTCGGTCTTCCAGACTTCACTGATTTGCCTTCCCTCCCAACTGCCGAAATCTATCTCCCGCCACTGCTCTTGCACGACAAACGGCACACCCAACTGCTCGGCTTGCGCCTCGGCAAAATCACGGCAGCGCTGCAGTGGCGAACAGATTACCCGCTGCCAACCCGCCTTACCGGCAACCGCCGCGTGCATTTGCCGCCACCCGGTTTCGGATAGCGGCACATCGGTTGTGCCGCGAAAGATTTCGCCACCTTCACAGGCGCCGTGGCGCAACAAATCGACCAGGGTTATATCTTCCATCAACCTAAACTCCCGCTAACACTCGCCTCCGCGAAAGTCGCCATCTCCGCATGCAACTTCAACGCAGACAATAAGACAGGCAACGCCACGGCCGCACCGGTTCCCTCGCCCAGATGCATTTGCAAATCCAGCAGCGGCTTTACCTGCAGGTGTTCGAGCACCTGGCGGTGACCCCGCTCCTTAGAACAGTGGCCAAACAGCATCCACTGTTTTACCCCGGGGTTAATGCCAACAGCAACCAATGCGGCAGCGGAGGCGATAAAACCGTCCACCAATACCGGCACACCTCGCTGTGCGCAGTGAATAAAAGCTCCCGTCAATGCAGCAATCTCGAACCCGCCCAGACGACGCAGGCTTTCCAACGCGGTACTGCAATGTGGCGAATGCAGTGTCAGGGCTTTTTCAACCACCGCCGTTTTCCTCTCCAAACCCGCGTCGTCCACGCCGGTGCCGCGGCCGACGATCTCATCGGCCGGCAGTGACAGCAACGCGCAAATTAATGCAGCGGCCGAAGTGGTATTGCCGATGCCCATTTCTCCGCCGATAAAGATATCGGCCTCTAACGGCACGCTGTTGGCTCCGGCCTCCATGGCCTGCTGCAACTGGCGCTCTGTCATTGCCGGCTGTATAGCGATATTGCCGCTGCCGGGAGCAATTTGGCTATTGGACAAACCCGGCATGTCTTCAAGGGGCTCAACGGTGCCCAGATTAATCACTGAAAAATCCGCCTCAAGCTGCCTTGCCAGCACGGTTATGGCTGCACCCCCGCGAGAAAAGTTTCGCACCATCTCAGCGGTAACCGACTGGGGAAATGCCGAAACGCCCTCCTTCACTACGCCATGGTCTGCCGCGAATACGCGAATTGCCGCGCTGCGCAT
>JANQKW010000387.1 GCA_028280905.1 Porticoccaceae bacterium | reverse complement strand
TTCGCCGGGCAACCAGCCCGACTCAATCGCGCGCCTTGTCAGCAACATTTCCTGAAAGCCAGAGGCCGTGCGCGATTAATAGAGGTGCCCTTAAGTCCTTGTTGCCTGGTATGGGAGCATTTAGTTCTATATCAGTACTTGTAGCTGTCTGGTTTATAGGGGCCGTCCATCGCAACATTGATATAGTCAGCCTGTTCCGGCGTCAATTGGGTAATCACCCCGTTAAAGCCCCTGACCATATGCGCGGCGACTTCCTCGTCAAGCTGTTTCGGCAGCACTTCCACGCGAATCGCGGCGGCTTTGCGGTCTTCCGGAAGTTCGGCAAATTTTTCGCTGAACAGGTGCATCTGCGCCAGAACCTGATTAGAGAATGAGCCATCCATCACACGGCTCGGGTGTCCCGTGGCATTGCCGAGGTTAACCAGTCGGCCCTCGGACAACAGGATCAGGTGGTCGTTGACGGTTTTATCGCGATAGATTTTATGCACCTGCGGCTTCACCTCTTCCCACTGCCAATTCTCGCGCATAAAACCGGTGTCTATTTCGTTGTCGAAATGGCCGATATTGCTGACCACGCAGCCGGACTTCAGGGCGGCCAGCATGTTGGCGTCGCAGACATTGACGTTGCCGGTGCAGGTTACGACCAGGTCGATAGCGCCGAGCAATTGCCGGTCAATAGAGTCGGGTTGCCCGGTATTCTTGCCATCTAGGTAGGGGGATACTACCTCAAAGCCATCCATGCAGGCCTGCATGGCGCAAATTGGGTCAACTTCGCTTATTTTCACTATCATGCCTTCCTGGCGAAGCGACTGTGCGGAGCCCTTGCCCACGTCGCCGTAGCCGATCACCAGCGCCTTTTTGCCGGACAGCAGGTGGTCCGTGGCCCTTTTAATCGCGTCGTTGAGCGAATGACGGCAGCCGTACTTGTTGTCATTTTTCGACTTGGTGACGGAATCATTGACGTTGATGGCCGGCACCTTCAACTCGCCGTTTTCCAGCATTTCCTGCAGGCGGTGAACACCCGTAGTGGTTTCCTCGGTAATGCCGTGAATATGATCCAGCATTTGTGGATAGGATTCATGGAGCATGCCGGTGAGGTCGCCACCATCGTCCAGCACCATATTGGCGTCCCAGGGCTGGCCGTCTTTCAGAATGGTCTGTTCAATACACCAATCGTATTCCTCTTCCGTTTCGCCCTTCCAGGCATATACCGGCACCCCGGCGGCGGCAATGGCGGCGGCGGCGTGGTCCTGCGTGGAAAAGATATTACAGGAAGACCAGCGCACCTCCGCGCCCAGCGCAACCAGTGTTTCAATCAACACTGCCGTCTGAATGGTCATATGAATACAACCCAGTATTTTGGCGCCCTGCAAGGGCTTTTCGGCCGCGTATTTTTCCCGCAATGCCATCAGCGCGGGCATCTCGGATTCGGCAATGCTGATTTCCTTGCGGCCCCACTCGGCCAGGCCGATATCGGCAACCTTGTAATCGTTGTTTGCCGCCGCTTGAAGTTGTGTTGCTGTAGTCATGGTTTTGTCCTATCTGTGTTTGTGGCCAGACGCCATAAGCTAGATGTCTGACGCCTATAACGTTTTGATTAGGTTTTCTGCATTGTCGTTCAACGTCTCTCGTTTAAAGCGCCGCCTGCAGCGCCGCCACCTTGTCCGTCTTTTCCCAGGTAAAATCTTCCAACTCCCTGCCGAAGTGCCCGTAGGCTGCGGTGTTGCGGTAAATGGGTCGCTTCAGGTTGAGCATCTCGATCAGGCCCTTGGGCCGCAGATCAAAGTGTTCGCTTACCAGGCGGGCAATTTCGTCGTCGGAGAGTTTGCCGGTGCCATAGGTATTGATACTGATCGATGTGGGTTCGGCAACCCCGATGGCATAGGACACCTGGATTTCGCAGCGGTCGGCGAGGCCGGCGGCAACGATATTCTTGGCCACATAGCGGCCGGCATAGGCGGCGGAGCGGTCGACTTTGGAAGGATCCTTGCCGGAAAAGGCCCCGCCGCCGTGGTGCGCCATGCCGCCGTAAGTATCGACAATAATTTTGCGTCCGGTCAGGCCGCAGTCGCCCATCGGGCCGCCGATAATAAATTGCCCGGTTGGATTGATATGGTAAAGCGTATCGGCGTGCAGCCACTCTTGCGGCAGCACCGGTTTGATAATTTCCTCCAGCACCGCCTCCCGCAAATTATCCTGGGAAATCTCAGGGGCGTGTTGGGTCGAGAGCACCACCGCATCGACGGCGACCGGGCGGTTATCCTCATAGCGCAGCGTTACCTGGCTTTTGGCGTCGGGGCGCAACCAGGGCAGCACGCCCTCTTTGCGCAACCTGGCCTGGCGCTCCACCAACCGGTGAGAGTAGTAAATCGGCGCCGGCATCAGCACCTCTGTCTCATTGGTGGCGAAACCGAACATCAAGCCCTGGTCCCCGGCGCCCATCTCCTTTTCCTCACCCTCGTCCACGCCCATGGCAATATCGTTGGACTGCTTGCCGATGGCGTTTAACACCGCACAGGAAGCGCCGTCGAAACCTACGTCGGAGCTGCCATAGCCGATATCCAGGATCACCGCGCGGACAATTTCTTCGAGGTCCACATAGGTATTGGTGCGCACTTCTCCTGCGATAATCGCCATCCCGGTTTTTACCATGGTCTCAACCGCTACCCTTGATTCCGGGTCGTCCGCCAGCATGGCGTCCAGCACCGCGTCGGATATTTGGTCGGCCATTTTGTCCGGGTGGCCTTCGGAGACAGATTCGGAAGTAAATAGACTGTATGTGCTCATGGAGTTATGCCCTTCTTGATAAATTGTCGCAGTTGAATTTGAAAGCCGTTGCGCAGCGCCAGGAACAGGCTTTCGCCTTCCTCCAGGCCGGCGGCTTGCGCCCAATCAGTTAGCTCATTGGATTCGAAGCCCAGCCAAATGTCGCCGCAGTTATCCCTGGCCCAGGCCTGGTCGTGCTGGCACAGATCCGTGACCAGCAGCACACCGTCGGCGCGCAACATGCGGCTCAGGTTGGCAAACGCCTGAGACGGGTTGGGAATATGGTGCAGCACCATATTCAGGGTAATACAGTTAACCGGTTCAATTTGCGGCGTCGGATCCAGCAGGTCGCCGAGTATAAAACGCACATTGCCCAGCTTGTGGGAAGCGGCGTACTGCCTGGCCAGCGACAGCACTTGCTCCGAATTGTCCAGCGCGATCACCTGGTCAAACCGTCGGCATAGCTCAGGCAACAGCTCGCCCTCGCCTGGTCCCACTTC
Source organism: Porticoccaceae bacterium (assembly GCA_028280905.1). Classification (GTDB taxonomy): domain Bacteria; phylum Pseudomonadota; class Gammaproteobacteria; order Pseudomonadales; family Porticoccaceae; genus JANQKW01. The sequence continues at coordinate 19,344 of JANQKW010000387.1, read as the reverse complement.
AAGCGCAACGCCGGTGTCGCGCTTATCGATCGCGCTGTCCAACAGCTCCAAAATGCTACTGCCGTATTGTTCGTAACCGGCAATCAAGTCCTGGTTGGCTTTAAAGCGTTCACTGTTCTGTTCAAAAAACACCAGGGAAAGTTGGCTGCGTTCGCGGTGCAGACGCGCTATGCGGTCGGCCAGCTCCGGTGTGATTGCCGCGCTGTCCACGGCGTTCAGCAGCGCCTTGTGAAGCGGCTGAATTTCCGGGTTATCGGATCCCAGGGCACGGCGGTAAAAAATGCTGTTACCCTCCCTGCGCGTCGAGGCCAGCCCGGCGTTGGCCAGCACCTTGAGATGGTGGCTCATGCCGGACTGCTTCACGTCAAACAACTGGCACAATTCCAAAACGCCGTAGGCATTCTGCGACAGCACCTTTAGAATTTCCAGGCGCAACGGATCGCCGGCCGCCTTGCAAAAGCTGGCCAATTGCGCGAACTCGAATGGCGTCGGCGTCAGCCTGGACACTTCCATAGGGTTGTTCATGGCGAGGCAATTTAGCACAATGTTTAGGCTATATCAAAATATTTCGATATAGTTTGCCGCCCGCGACCCAGCTATAATAGCGGCAAAAATTCAGGTGCCCGAAAACTATGGTCTTATCGCTGTTGACCTCGGAAAAAAAGTTCGTCAACCCATGGGTGGGCAATGCCGCCTTCAACGCAGCCGGGTTGCACCGCGCCAGAATGCGTGCGGCCGCTCGTTGTGCCGCAATCCGGCGCGCCCAGGTGCTGCGTAACGATGAGTCCACGGCCAGGCTTCGGGGAGAAGCAGCCGCACTGCTGGGGTTTTGATCGCTATGACGGCGGCACCTTAAACCGCTTTGTCAATGTAGACCCGGTGTCCATGGCTGCCTGCCGGCAATTTGCCGGTGACTCCAGGCTGGCAAAACTGTCCAGAGCCATCACAGGTATGGCGTTGTCGCCAACGCAGGCGTGGGTCTACCTGACATTAAATGGCGACCAAGTGGCAGCGCCTGACCTGCAAAAAGTCTTGCACCGCGACACCTTTTTCAGTTCCATGAAATTTTGGTACTACCTGGATCCGGTGACCGAAGCGGACGGTCCCTTCGTCTATGTGCCCGGCAGCCACAAGCTGACGCCCGAAAGGCTGCTGTGGGAACACAAACAGGCCATCATCGCCTGCCAGGCTGCCGGTCAGTCAAGTGCGCTGACCAGCGAACAACAATCCGCCGTGGACGGTTCCTTTCGCAAGGCCGTCTATCCCGATCAGTTTGATCGGCCGCTAGCGATCCGGCACACCGAGTCGATCAGTTATTCTCAGGGGGCTATTTACTGATCAGGCCGAGTGGTGGACAATAACGCCCCTTCGCAGGACTGCCGATTTCGGTCCCAGTTTGCCGGGTTGAGCAGAACGATCAATAATTCCTCGAGGAGCCCTCTTGCTATGCCTTCACGACGTGATCTCGCCAACGCAATTCGCGCCCTTAGTATGGACGCCGTTCAACAGGCCAGCAGCGGCCATCCAGGCGCGCCTATGGGGATGGCGGATATCGCCGAAGTGTTATGGAACGACTACCTGATTCACAACCCGGGCAATCCAAAGTGGGCCAACCGGGATCGCTTTGTGCTCTCCAACGGCCATGGCTCAATGTTGCTCTACTCATTATTGCACCTGACCGGCTACGATATGCCGTTGCAGGAGTTGAAAAATTTCCGACAACTCCACTCCAAAACACCCGGTCACCCGGAATATGGTTACGCGCCCGGTGTCGAGACCACCACGGGTCCCCTGGGGCAGGGTATCAGCAATGCCATAGGCATGGCATTGGCGGAGAAAGTGTTAGCGGCGCAGTTTAACCGGCCCGGGCATCAGATTGTCGATCATTACACCTACACGTTTCTGGGTGACGGCTGCCTGATGGAGGGGATTTCCCACGAGACCTGTTCGCTGGCGGGCACCTTGGGGTTGGGCAAGCTGATCGCTTTTTACGACGACAATGGCATTTCCATCGACGGCGAGGTCGAAGGCTGGTTTACCGACGACACCCCGGGCCGCTTCGAGGCTTATGGCTGGCAGGTGATCCGCAACGTTGACGGCCACGACCCTGAAGAAGTCATCACCGCGATAGAAACGGCCAGGGCGGAGACTGGTATGCCCACCCTGATCTGCTGTAAAACCATTATCGGGTTTGGCGCCCCCAACAAACAGGGCAAGGAGGAATGCCACGGCGCCCCGCTGGGTGCCGACGAAGTGCAATTGGCGCGTCAACAATTGGGCTGGCCGCATCCGCCCTTCGAGGTGCCCGAGGATATTCGCCTGGGCTGGCAGGCCGCGGAAAAAGGCGCCGCCGAAGAATCGGTATGGGAAGAAGCTTTCGCCGCCTACCGCAAGGAACACCCCAATCTGGCAGCGGAATTTGCGCGCAGGATGCGCGGTGAGCTGCCGGCGGATTTTGTCGAACAAGCGGATGACTACATTCGGGACTGTCAGCAAAAGATGGAAAAAATCGCCAGCCGCAAGGCGTCCCAAAACTGTCTGAACGCCTACGGCAAACTGCTGCCGGAACTGATCGGTGGCTCCGCTGACCTGGCGGGTTCCAACCTGACCGTCTGGCAAGGCTCCAAGGCCGTGTCCGCAGAAGACGCCGGCGGCAACTATATCTATTACGGTGTGCGCGAGTTTGGCATGAGCGCCATTATGAACGGTATCGCGCTGCACGGCGGCTTTATCAATTACGGTGCAACCTTCCTGATCTTTATGGAGTATGCGCGCAATGCGGTGAGACTGGCGTCCATCATGGGTCAGCAGAGTATCTTTGTGTACACCCACGACTCCATCGGCCTGGGCGAAGATGGCCCCACCCACCAGCCAGTGGAACAACTGGCGACGCTGCGCAACACGCCTAATCTGCACACCTGGCGTCCCTGCGACACGGTTGAATCCGCGGTTGCCTGGAAACAGGCGATTGTCCGCAACGACGGTCCCAGCGCGCTGGTTTTTAGCCGTCAGGGGCTTGCCCCGCAACCGCGCGCTGAATCTCAACTCAACGAGATAGCGCGGGGCGGTTATATTTTGCTGGACAGTGAGGGCGAGCCGGATGCCATTGTGATTGCTACCGGTTCCGAAGTGGAATTGGCGGTGCAGGCGGCTCGGCAATTGGCGGAACAGGGCAAACGAATTCGAGTAGTCTCCATGCCTTGCACGGCGGTGTTTATGGAACAGGATGCCGACTACCGCGAGGCGGTGCTGCCCTCGGCGGTGCGCGCCAGGGTAGCGGTGGAGGCAGCACACGCCGACTACTGGCACAGATTTGTCGGCTTGGATGGACGGATTATCGGCATGACCAGCTTTGGTGAATCGGCGCCTGGCGGCGAGTTGATGAAGCACTTTGGTTTTACCGTCGAGAATGTGGTTAATAACATTGCGGCAGTGTTAGGGGAGACGGGAGACGTCAGATGAGAGATGCGCATCGTCTCACGCCTTTCGTCTCACATCGCCCATGACAAAAATCGCCATCAATGGTTACGGGCGAATCGGGCGCTCTTTCCTCAGGGCGTTTTACGAGTCGGCTGCGGCTGACAGCGCGATTAAGCTTGTCGCCATCAATGAGCCGGCCGACTGCAAGACCATTGCCCACCTAACCCGCTACGATTCAACCCACGGACGCTTTCCGGGGAACATTGAAGTGGCCGGCGACCGGCTGTCCATCAATAACGACACTATTCAGGTTTACCATCAAGAGGATATCGAACAGCTCGACTGGCGGCAGTTGGGTGTTGATATTGTGCTTGAATGCAGCGGCAGCTTCAGCACCAGGGAAGGGGCGCAACGCCATATCGAGGCGGGCGCTGGAAAAGTATTGTTTTCGCAGCCGGCGGAGGCATCCGTAGACGCCACGATCGTTTACGGTATTAACCACCAGGCCTTAACAGGCGAGGAGGCGATTATCTCGGCGGCGTCCTGCTCCACCAATTGCGTGGTGCCGGTTATCGAAGTGCTGGCCGACGCTTTTGGCATTCACAGCGGCGTTATCACCACCATTCATTCGGCCATGAACGACCAACCGGTCATCGATGCCTACCATCACACCGACCTGCGCAAAACCCGCGCGGCGATGCAGTCGATTATCCCGGTTGACACGGGGCTTGCCAGGGGTATCGATCGGCTGTTGCCCGAACTGAAAGGGCGCTTTGAGGCACAGGCTATGCGGGTGCCCACCGTCAACGTCTCCGCGATAGACTTGTCTGTCTATCTCGATGCCGATGTCGATGTGGCCACCCTGAACAGCGCACTGCGGCGCGCCGCAGCGGGCGAGTTATCGGGCATTCTGGGCTACACGGAAGAACCGCTGGCATCCTGCGATTTTAACCACGACCCCCGCAGCGGCATCGTCGACGCCAGCCAGACCAGAGTGAGTCAACAGCGCCTCGCCAAAGTGCTGATATGGTTCGACAATGAATGGGGCTACGCCAACCGAATGCTGGATGTATTGGCGTATTGGGTTGGACAGGAGACGAGAGATGAGAGATGAGAGATGGATGGTTTGTTTTCGTCTCATGTCTCTCATCTCACATTAGCTTATTCATACGGAGATAGTTGAAATGTCAGTAATCAGAATGGCCGACCTGGACTTGCAAGGAAAACGTGTGTTGATCAGGGAGGACTTAAATGTGCCGGTAAAGGATGGCGCAGTCACCTCGGACGCCAGGATTCAGGCGGCGTTGCCGACACTGCGCCTGGCAATGGCGGCGGGCGCCGGCGTTATCGTGATGTCCCACCTGGGCCGCCCGACGGAGGGCGAGTTCGATCCGGCGTTTTCGATGCAACCGGTGGCCGACCACCTGGCCACTCTGCTGGGTTGCGAGGTCCCGGTTATCAAAGATTGGCAAAGAGGTGTCGATGTATCGGAGGGTGGGATCGCGCTGCTGGAAAATGTGCGTTTTAATCCCGGTGAGAAGCAAGACAATGACGAGTTGGCAAGCGCCTATGCAAGCCTCTGCGATGTGTTTGTGATGGACGCCTTTGGCACCGCCCACCGCGCCCAGGCATCCACCCACGGTGTCGCCAGGCATGCGCCCATCGCCTGTGCGGGGCCGCTGCTTTCCGCCGAACTGGAGGCGCTGGAGAAGGCGCTGGCCAATCCTGCCCGACCGATGGTGGCCATCGTCGGCGGCTCCAAGGTGTCCACCAAGCTTACGGTGTTGGAAACCCTGTCGGACAAGGTGGACCAGCTGATTGTGGGTGGTGGTATCGCCAACACCTTCCTCGCGGCCGCCGGTAAGCCGGTCGGCAAGTCGCTTTGTGAGCGGGACCTAATCCCGGCGGCACGGGCATTGATGGAAAAGTGTGATATTCCGGTACCGGTGGATGTGATCGTCGGCGATGAATTTTCCGAATCGGCCGCGGCCACCTTAAAGTCAGCAGAAGAGGTTGCCGACGGCGATATGATCTTCGACATAGGTCCGAAAACCGCTGATCAGCTTGCTGCTATTTTGGAAGGGGCAGGCACCATTATCTGGAACGGGCCCGTGGGTGTGTTCGAGTTCGACCAGTTCGGCGACGGCACCAAAACCCTGGCCAATGCCATAGCCGAAAGTCGGGGTTTTTCGATAGCCGGTGGCGGCGATACGCTGGCCGCAGTCGACAAATACGGAATTAGTGATAAAGTCTCTTACATTTCAACCGGCGGCGGCGCGTTCCTAGAGTATGTGGAGGGCAAAAAGCTGCCGGCGGTCGCGGTGCTTGAAGCGCGCGCAAAAAGCTAACAAAGAATCAGAGGAATAAAAGATGGCGCTTATTTCTATGCGACAGTTATTGGACCACGCTGCGGAAAATGATTACGGCGTGCCGGCGTTTAACGTCAACAATCTGGAGCAGATGCGCGCCATTATGGAGGCCGCTGACCAGACAGGTTCACCGGTTATCGTGCAGGCGTCGGCGGGCGCCAGGAAATACGCCGGTGCGCCCTTCCTGCGCCATTTGATATTAGCGGCAATCGAGGAGTTCCCCCATATTCCGGTGGTTATGCACCAGGATCACGGCACCAGCCCGGCGATCTGCCAGCGCTCTATCCAGTTGGGGTTTTCCTCGGTGATGATGGACGGCTCCTTGCAGGAGGACGGCAAAACACCCGCCAGTTACGACTACAATGTTAGGGTAACCAAGCAGGCGGTCGACATGGCTCATGCCTGCGGGGTTTCAGTGGAGGGGGAACTGGGTTGCCTGGGTTCCCTGGAAACCGGGCAGGCCGGTGAGGAAGACGGTGTCGGTGCGGAGGGGATTCTCTCCCACGACCAATTACTTACCGACCCGGATGAAGCGGCGGATTTCGTTAAGCAAACCCAGGTTGACGCGCTGGCCATCGCCATAGGCACCTCCCACGGCGCCTACAAGTTTAGCCGCCCGCCCACCGGCGATATCCTGGCGATCGAGCGGGTTAAAGCGATCAATGCGCGCATCCCCAACACCCATTTGGTAATGCATGGTTCTTCATCGGTTCCCCAGGATTGGTTGGCGGTTATCAATGAATACGGCGGTGAAATTCCCGAGACCTACGGCGTGCCGGTGGAGGAAATCTGCGAAGGCATCAAGCACGGGGTGCGCAAGGTAAATATCGACACCGACCTGCGGTTGGCCTCCACCGGTGCGATACGCCGCTTTATGGCCCATAACAAGGCGGAGTTCGATCCCCGCAAGTACCTGAAGGAAACCATTGGGGCGATGAAGGATATCTGCGTGGCCCGTTACGAGGCGTTTGGCACCGCCGGCAACGCGCAGAAGATTAAGCCTGTTTCGCTGGAGGCGATGTTTGGTAAGTATGCGGATGGGGAACTTGATCCACAGGTAAACTAACCGCTTTTTTTTAATACACTGGCGGGTTGTGACCCAATTTTGGTCGTGTCTACTTGGCCGCCGGCTATTTCGCAGTTTTGTTATCTAATAATTCGTTTGTCTAATAACAAGGAGGCAAGGATGAGGGGATGCAATAAACCTCAGTTCAAACTTTTATCAACCTTATTGGCCATGGTGCTGACAGCGTGCGGGGGAGGTGGTGGCTCCAGTGGCTCCGACTCCAGTGGCTCGGGTTCCGGCTCGAATCAAACTTCAGAACAAAAGCAGCAACAAGCCTATGAAGGCGAAGCCGGTTTTTCCACAGTTGACGCGACCAATTTCAAATTGTTCACTAACTTGGTTTTTAGTTTGCCGACCGATGAGTCCGGTTTTCAGACCAGCGCTAAGCCATCCGGTAATCCCCTACAGGCGGGTGAGGAAAAACACTCCGAACTTTCCTTGGAAGTCAGTGGTCCGGTTCAAGCCGGAAACAAGGTTTCGAGCGTTATGATGTCGACATCCCAAGCAAATCAGGTGGGATCCAGCTTACAGAAAATTACCATAGACGAATCCGAGCCCTGTGATAGTGGTGTAATTCGACTTGACGGCACGGTAGAAGATGATGGCACCGGGACGGTTGATGTCTCTTTTGACAGCTGTGTCCTAGATGGTGTCATGGCTGAGGGTGAAGGCAGTTTGACCATAACTAATTTTGATGCCGGCAGCTCGCAGATTTTGTCAGGCAGCTTTTTTTATGACAGCGTCCGGTTTACCGGGCCCGGATTCGAGAACGTGGTCGTGGGTGATTTCGAATTTGATAACACGGCGTTTTCCTCGTCATTTGTTTTAAGCCTGGTTATTAATGATGTACTGGAAGATGTCACCTATTGGTTTAGAGACTTCTCTTTTTCAGCGACCCGGCAGTTCAGTCAAATGAACGTTGCGCTGCAGGGACGCGTTTACCACCCGGATCATGGCTATATAGAAGTTGAATCACTGGGCAATGTGACGTTCGACGAACAATTGTCAGTTGCCAGCGAGGGCCGAATCAGATTGGCAGGGTTTAGCAGTAGCATGGGGGAAGTCGAGATAAACGATACGTACATTACTCTCACATTGGATGCCGATGGAGACGGTGTGTACGAATCGGGTGTGCAGAGCGACTGGGACGGATTGACCGAGGTTTCGGGAGATAATCGTGCACCGCAGGCTGTCATGACAGTGGTCGGCTCATCCGGCATTGTTCCGGGCGAGCCAGTGGAATTGAGTGGCTTGACGAGTACGGACCCCGATGCGGATTTTCTGACTTTTACTTGGCAAGTGATAGATGAACCCTTTCCCGGGGCTGGTGAATTGACGGTTTCAGACCTTCCGGAGGTGACTTTTACTGCCTCGACCAGGGGAGCCTATACCCTCGGACTCGTTGTTAACGATGGGGAACTCAGCAGTGTTACAGAACAAATAACGCTGTTGGCGACAGATACTGTGGCGCTTTCGCACGACGTTATTGACGCTGAATACAGTAAAGCACTGGACGCCATCGTGATGGTTTCGTCATATCCTGATAATGCGCTATACCTGTTTGATGTAGCCGACAACAGTGAAGTCAGCTTGCCCTTAGCCAAGCTGCCGACATCGGTTTCGGTATCTCCCAACGGCCTGAGTGCAGCGGTCGGCCACGACGCGTTAATTACAATGGTGGATTTGAACACCTTGGAGGACGCCGCTGTTGATTCTGATACGCTATTGGATGTCTCAACTAATGTCTTTGATATTGTCATGGATGGCAACGGATTTGTGCATGCCTTTCCTGAGACTGATCAGTGGGTAAACATTCACTCGGTGGAAGTCGCAACGAATACGGAGTTTCTGAGCGCCAGTCGTTCAATTTATCAGCGAACCAAGGCCAAGCTCCACCCAACGGGAATAGCAGTATATGGTGCAGATAATGGTCTGTCGCCGAGTGATATCGAAAAATACGATATTTCAGCGGGTCAGGCAGTATACCTATACGATTCACCTTATCACGGCGACTACGCCATGTGTGGCGATCTTTGGATCAGGGAGGATGGCGAAAGTATCATAACGGCCTGTGGCAATGTATTTCGTTCATCTACTTCGCAGGAGCTGGATATGCGCTATCAGGGCTCGCTACAGCTGGCGACGGCTCCAACATTTAGTTATCGGATCTCCTCTGCAAGCCACTCGTCGTCACAGGGCGAGATTTCCATCATTCAAACTAGCTGGGTAGATTGCCGCGATAGTAATTGGGATGACTGTGCGCCAATAATTACCAATTATGAGGATGATTTCTTTAACGAAGAATATTCGTTTGAAATGACACCGATTATGTTAAATGGAACCGACTATCGCCAGTTACCGGAGCATATCTTCCATAGTTCTTCGGGTGAGGAGCATTTTATTATTTCACGTCTGGTTGATATTCCGTCTCTTTCAGATGAATACCATATATCGAAATACTAGTTCCAATATCGGCTGTGTATACAAGTTTGCGGATGGGGCGCTTGATCCGTATGTGAATTAGTTTTTGTTTAGCGTTGATTGAAAGGGCGTGTTGTGACACGCCCTTTTTTGTGTCTTACTTTTCGGTGGCGAGGCGGCCGGAATTGGGCGTGGAAAATGCGAGGTGTTAAACGTGATCTTTTTGGCTAACTGCAGTCGTACATTTTCGCCATATCGTCTATGGACCGCCGCACCAGCGCTTCCAGCAAGGCGAGGTTTATATCAGCAAGCTTGTTCACATACAAGCAGGATTTGCCGGTTTTATATTTCCCCAGTTGCGCCATTATTTCCGGGTAGTTGGAGAAGCCGGGCATAATGTAAATGGTGGTGGCGGCCTTGCGCGGCGAAAACCCGGTTACGAACCAGTCGCCTTCGTGGCCGCTTTTGTATTTGTAGTGGTAGTTGCCGAAGCCGACCAGGCTGTCGCCCCACATTTTTGGCCGTTTGCCGGTAATATTTTTCATTAACTTCAGCAGCGCCTGGCAATCTGCTTTGCGCTGAGGGTGCTCAATATTTTTAATAAATGCGCTGACGCTCTGGTTGTTGGGTCGGGTTTTTAGCTCCGCCATAATCTGAGTTCCGTTCTTTGGTTTCTATCGACAATTACTCTAGAATGACGCGCATGAAAATGCCAGACAATTTCGAGCAGTACCTCCACCAGATTCACCTGAATCTACCGGATATGGTATTCGGTTTTGATGACATAGCAATGTCAAATTCCACCCTGTTGCCGGAGGACTACCTGCAATACTACGGCATAGATTTTCATCGGCAACTTGCCGACATCCACTATCGGATTGGCAAGTTGGATATCGATGGTTTCCGAATCGTCTGCCAATACTGGACGCCGCAGTCGGAGGTCAAGGGCACCGTACTGGTGCTGCACGGCTATTTTGACCACGTGGGATTATTTGGGCACCTGATTCGCCACTTGCTGGAAAAACGCTATGCGGTAGTCACATTTGATTTGCCCGGCCACGGACTTTCCAGCGGCGAGAAAGTGAGCATTGAAAGCTTTGCGCGCTATGTCATGGTGCTGGATGGTGTAATGGGTCAGCTGGACGGCGTCGCCGGCCCGGTGCACGCGGTGGGACAGAGCACCGGTGGCGCCATTATGCTGAAGGCGCTGTTGTCATTCGGCAGCATAGCCGGCATCCGTTACGCGGAGCGGTTGGACAAAATCGTATTGCTCGCGCCGCTGGTCAAGCCCGCGAAATGGGTAACAACCCGGCTGCTTTATAAATCGTTGAACAAGTTTAAGGACAGCGTAAAAAGACGGTATGTGGAGACCTGTTCCAACCCCGAGTTTCTGGAGTTTATCGCCAACCATGATCCGTTGCAGAGCCGCCATGTTTCCGTGGCCTGGGTGGGGGCGATGAAGCAGTGGATCGATCTGTTTCCCAGCTTCATGCCACTGCAACGGGAGATCAGTATCGTGCAGGGCGACAATGACCACACCGTCGACTGGCAACACAACACCCTTGCCATTGCGCAAAAATTTTCCCGCGTCTCGCTAGCCGTAGTCCCCGGCGCCGGTCATCACCTGGTTAATGAATCGGAGACGCTTCGCGGCAAAGTGTTCGAGGCAATGCCCCTGTAATCCGAATTAGAACAATACCCGGCAGCGAATTGTGCCCTCGATATCTTTCAGGGATTTAAGCGCCAGGTCGCTGTATTCCGCGTCGATATCCACCACCACGTAGCCTACTTGCTCGTTGGTCTGTAAATATTGCCCGCTGATATTGATATTGTTATCGGAAAACACCTGGTTGATTGCCGACAGTATGCCGGGGTGGTTGTGGTGCACGTGCAGCAGGCGGTGCGTGCCTGCGTGGGGAGGCAGTGAAACCTCCGGGAAGTTGACCGCGCTGATGGTGGTGCCGTTGTCGCTGTAACGAATCAATTTTTCGGCAACTTCCAGGCCGATATTTTCCTGCGCTTCCTGGGTCGAGCCGCCGACATGGGGGGTGAGGATAACATTGTCAAATTGCCGCAACGGAGAGACAAACTCTTCGTCGTTGGATTTGGGTTCCACCGGGAAGACATCGATTGCCGCGCCCGCCAGGTGGTCGCCGGCCAGCGCCTCACTCAGCGCGTCTATATCGATGATCTGGCCGCGCGCCGCATTGATGAGGATCGCGCCGCGTTTCATCGCCGCAAGTTGCTCGGCACGAATCATCAAGTGGGTCGCCGGGTTGTCCGGCACGTGCAGAGAAACCACATCCGCCGCATTCAACAGCGCTTCCAGGGAGTCCGCTTGGCGAGCATTGCCCAGCGGCAGTTTGCTGACTACATCGTAGTAGATCACCTTCATGCCCAGCGACTCAGCCAGCACACTCACCTGGCTGCCGATATTGCCGTAGCCGACAATGCCCAGGGTTTTACCCCGCGCCTCGAAGGATTGGCTGGCGCTTTTCTTCCACACCCCGCGGTGGGCTTCGGCGTTTTTGTCCGGCACTCCCCTCAGCAACATAATGGTCTCCGCTATCACCAACTCCGCTACGCTGCGGGTATTGGAGTAGGGGGCGTTGAACACCACCACGCCGTGTTCGGTGGCCGCCTGCAAATCCACCTGGTTGGTGCCGATGCAAAAGCAGCCAATTCCGATTAACTTGTTCGCCGCTTCCAGAATGGTGCGGTTTATCTGGGTGCGTGAGCGGATGCCCAAAAAGTGAACCCCGCTGACCTTCTCCACCAGTTCCTGTTCGGGTAGTGCCGCGGGCAGGCGCTCGACTTGATTATAGCCCGCTTCATTTAGCGTGGTCACCGCGGAAGGGTGAACACCTTCCAACAACAGTATGCGAATCTTGTCTTTGTCCAGTGAATACGATAAAGCAGTTTGCGCGGCTGGTTTGGCATTTGGCTCGGGTTGGCTCACAGGCTTTCCTGACGGTTTGGCAATACGTTGAAAAAGGGACGCTATGGTAACATACGCGGGCGATTTTGAAGGAGTTTGCCATGGCGCTAGACGTTGCCATTGTTGATCAACTGAAGCAGATAGTCGGCGACGATCGGGTGTTAACCGACACGCAGTCGTTATCCGCCTACGGCGTCGATCGCACCACGGTGTGGCGGGCCGCGCCGGGGGCTGTTGTGCTGCCCGGCGCCACCGAGCAGGTCCAGGCAATTGTGCAGTTGGCCAATCGGGAAAAATTTGCGCTGGTGCCCTCCGGGGGGCGCACCGGCTTGTGTGGCGGCGCCGTGGCACTGAACGGCGAAGTGGTGGTGGCGCTGGACAGAATGAATCGTATTAGTGATTTTAGCGAAATTGACCAACAGGTCACCTGCCAGGCCGGTATCATCACCCAGCAGTTGCAGGCGTTTGCCGCGGAGCGGGGGCTGTTTTACCCGGTAGATTTTGCTTCGTCCGGCTCCAGTCAGATCGGCGGTAACATCGCCACCAACGCCGGGGGGGTCAAGGTGATCCGTTACGGTTCCACCCGCGAGTGGGTGGCGGGCCTTACCGTGGTGACTGGCGGCGGAGAGTTGCTGAAGCTTAACCGCGGCCTGGTCAAAAATAATGCCGGTTACGATTTCCGCCATCTGTTTATCGGCTCGGAGGGTACCCTCGGCATTATTTGCGAGGCGACGCTGAACTTAACCAAAGTCCCTGAAGCCCTGTCGGTAATGGTGCTGGGGGTCGCCGAGTTTCCCTTTATTATGAACGTGCTGAAAACCTTTAATGGCGCTTCGGACGGCAACGGCCTGGCGTTAACTGCCTTCGAGTTCTTCTCCCACGCGGCAATGGCAAAGGTCATTGAACACAGCGAGGTGCCGGCGCCGTTTGAAACGGCGGCGCCCTATTACGCACTGCTGGAATTCGAAAATGGCGGGGAGTCGGATATGAACAAGGCTATGTCGCTGTTCGAATTCTGTGTGGAAAACGGCTGGGTGCTCGACGGTGTGATCAGCCAGAGCCTCGCTCAGTCGCAAAACCTCTGGCGGTTGCGCGAGGATATTTCCGAAACCATCTCCCGGTGGAAGCCCTATAAGAGCGATATCTCAGTAAGCGTCTCGCGGATGCCGGATTTTATCGATGCTGTCGACAACCTGGTTCGGGAACAGTTTTCAGATTTTGAAGTTATCTGGTTCGGGCATATCGGCGATGGCAACCTACATTTAAATATTCTCAAGCCGGAACACTGGCAAACCGAGGACTTTGTTGCAAAATGTGGTGGAGTCGCCACCCATGTGGCGGAGCTGTTGCAGAGGTTTGGCGGCAGCGTCTCGGCGGAGCACGGCATTGGCTTGTTGAAAAAGCCCTATCTGAACTACACTCGTAGTAGCGCCGAAATCGAACTGATGAAGCGGGTCAAGCAGGTTTTCGATCCCAACGGTATTATGAATCCCGGAAAGCTATTTGATTAACGTGATAACAATTACAGGATGATGCGATGAATGGTGAATCGGAAAACAACAGTGTTGTGCAAGCATCTGACAGTGGCGAGGCCGTTACCGATCAACAGAAGAATGTCACCCTGCTGGTTTATATTCTCCAGGCAATCGCGCCCTTTCTGGGTTTGACCAGCATTGCCGGTGTGATAGTCAATTACCTGAAACGGGACGAGGTGCGGGGTACCTTTCTCGAGAGTCATTTCGATTGGCAGATCAAAACCTTCTGGTTCACCCTGGCGGGAGGCATTATCGGCTTCTTGCTCACCTTTATACTGATCGGCTTTCCGATACTGCTGCTGGTTGGCTTGTGGTATATCTATCGGGTGGTCAAGGGGTGGCTGGCTTTCAACGACGGCAACGCGCTGGACGATGGCCTTTTCTGATTTCCGAATCCATTTCCTTGAAGGGGGGGCGGACATCGGACCCGTGGGCAAGGTCGTTTGCGTGGGGCGCAACTACGCCGAGCACGCCAGGGAATTGGATAACCCGGTTCCCGATGAACCGGTCTTGTTTATCAAACCGGCCACCGCGCTGGTTGCGCTGGATGAGCCGCTGGCAATTCCCGGCAACCGGGGCGAATGCCACTACGAGGCGGAAGTAGCGGTACTGATTGGCGACCGTTTAACCCACTGTGACAAGCGGCAGGCGAAGCGGGGCATCGCCGGGTTTGGCGTTGCCCTCGACCTAACCCTGCGCGATCTGCAAAGCCAGTTGAAGGAAAAGTCCCAGTCTTGGGAAAAAGCTAAAGCGTTTGACGGTTCCTGCCCGGTGTCGGCATTTGTCGAGCCAAGGGCTGTGGGGGATATCGGGGACATACCCCTGCGCTTCGTCCTGAACGATGCAGTGGTTCAGGAGGCCAGCACCGCGCAAATGCTGTTTCCCATTACCGATCTGCTGACCTATATTTCCAAGTACTTCACATTGCTGCCGGGCGATATTGTGCTGACGGGAACACCCGCCGGGATCGGTCCATTAAATGTTGGCGACACACTCAAAGCCGAGCTGGTGGGCGTAATGGCGGTGGAAACCACCGTGGTGAGCGACGACCGGCAGGTAGGTTAGCCGTTGTCCCCCAAGCGGCATTACCGGCTGTTATATAGGCTATTGGCGGCGGCCACCGCGGTGCCGCCGTCGATGTCGGCGCCCAGTTGCTGCAAGGTGGCGTCCAGCGCGCCCAGGCATTTGAGTACATTCTCCTTGCGGCTGGCATAGCCCATCAAGCCGATGCGCCACAGCTTTCCCGCGAACTCGCCAAGTCCCGCGCCAATTTCCAAGTTGTAGTCGTTTAGCAGGATTTTTCGCACCGCGGCTTCGTCTATGCCCTGCGGCACCGTTACTGCATTTAACTGCGGCAGCCGATAATCTTGCTCCACTAAGAACGACAGGCCCATTGCCTCCAGGCCGGCAGCCAGCGCCCGATGATTTAGCCTGTGCCTTTGCCAGGCGTTTTCAATGCCTTCTTCCTTCAGCATAACCAGGGATTCATGCAACGCATAAAGCGGATTGATGGGTGCTGTGTGGTGGTAAGCCCGGGTGCCGCCGCTTCCCCAATAGCCCATTACCAGGTTCATATCGAGAAACCAGCTTTGCACTTTGCTGTGGCGATTGCCAATAAGGTCCAGGGCGCGTTCGCTAAAGCTGACCGGCGAAATCCCCGGCACGCAGGACAGGCATTTCTGGCTACCGGAATAGACGGCGTCGATACCCCAGTCATCGACGCGCAATTCGCAACCGCCCAGTGAAGTGACGGCATCGACGATGCTCAAACAACCGTGTTGACGCGCCAGCGCACAGAGCGCTTCCACATCCGAACACGCGCCGGTGGAGGTTTCCGCGTGGACAAAGGCGAGCGCCTTGGCATCGGGATTGTCCGCCAGTGCCACTTCAACCTTGTCGGGATCCACGGGCTTGCCCCACGCGTCCTGCACCATAACGGCTTGGGCGCCGCAGCGCTCGACGTTCTCTTTCATGCGGCCGCCAAACACGCCGTTCTGGCACACAATAACCTTATCGCCCGGTTCCAGCAGATTGACAAAACAGGCTTCCATGCCGGCGGAGCCGGGCGCTGAAACGGGCAGCGTCAAGGCGTTTTCGGTTTTAAAGGCGTACTGCAACAGATCCTTGAGTTCATCCATCATGTCGATAAAGGCGGGGTCCAGGTGGCCGATTATCGGCCGCGACATGGCTGCCAGCACTCTGGGGTGAACATCGGAGGGGCCGGGGCCCATTAGGGTGCGGGTAGGCGGGTTAAAACTTGAGGTCATTGTTTAATTACCTGTAACCGGGCGGTTGAAAATTGGGCCGGCAATGATAAACGCAATTGGCACCGAAAAGCCAATGATTCAATGCTTTGAGGCAAGCCCTATTAAGAGGACCTTGGACCAGTAGCTGGTTTCGTGCCGTCGTCCCGCGGCTATCTAGGAACCACTTTTGAGACTCGCTGTGAACCCTTCCCTGGGCGCTCCGCGTCGACATCCGTGTCGACGAGGGTCTCAAAAGTGGTCCCTAGATACCCGCTAATGTCTTTGCCGTCTGTAGTGCTTTTGTAAGCGCCGACAGTTTTGCGAACTTAACAACAGTCCTCGCATAAAGCTTCTCTGGCGGGAGTCGTGGTATCACAAATAGCACCGACCTAAGCGGTTGTCTGGGAACAGTGTTTGAGACCCTCACCGGCAGGGATGCCGGTGCGGAGCTTACACGGACGTATTCACAGCGCGTCTCAAACACTGTTCGCAGATGGCCGCGCATCAGTGGCACCAAACCAAGACCACGCGCAGTCGACCAATACCAAATGTTTATGTATGCTGCCCGATTATTTCAGCCACGCCCCGCGGCCAAGAATCTGTGTTATGCCCGACAACCCACATCCCTTTGAGCAACTGACCCCGGAATTTTTGCTCGCCGCCGTGGAAAGCCAGGGCTTTGTCTGCGACGGCAGGATGTTCCCGCTGAACAGCTACGAAAACCGAGTGTACCAAGTGGGGATTGATAACGCCGAGCCGCTAATCGCCAAATTCTATCGGCCAATGCGCTGGAGTCGGGAGCAAATTCTTGAAGAGCACCAGTTTTGCTTCGAGTTGCTGGAGCAGGAGCTGCCGGTAGTGGTGCCGATTGTCAACGGCGAAGGAGAGAGCCTGTTCGACTATCGTGATTTTATGTTTGCTCTATATCCGCGCAAGGGCGGCCATGCGCCGGAACTGAGCAACCTGGATAACCTGTTTTCGCTGGGGCGTTTGTTGGGGCGCATCCACGGGGTAGGTGCGGCATATCCGTTTCGGCACAGACCGGTGCTCGACAGCCAAAGCTACGGCCACGATAGCGTGGCGTTGATCAGTGACAGCTTTATACCGGCGGACTTGAAAAATTCCTACGACACCCTGACAAGGGATTTACTGCAAGCCATTGATGCAACGATGCAAGGTGCGGCGAACGGGCAAATGATTCGGGTGCACGGCGATTGCCATATCGGCAATATGCTATGGCGGGACGACGCGCCGCACTTTGTGGATTTCGATGATGCGCGAATGGCGCCGGCTATTCAGGATATCTGGATGCTGCTTTCCGGTAATCGCGTAGCGCAAACCGCACAGTTGTCGGAAATTGTAGATGGGTATAGCGAGTTCTACGATTTCCATCCCGCCGAATTAAAATTGATTGAACCACTGAGAACCCTGCGAATGCTCCACTACAGCGCCTGGTTGGCGCGGCGCTGGCAGGACCCGGCCTTTCCCCGCAGCTTTCCCTGGTTCAACACCGACCGCTATTGGGGACAGCATATTTTGGAACTCAGGGAGCAGTTGGCCGCACTGCAGGAGCCTCCGCTTGAGGTGAGTTAACTCGCCGCGCGGATTGTCTTTACACCTTCTTCCGCCCCCAACAACAAAATATCGGCGGGGCGCAATGCAAACAGACCATTGGTTACCACGCCGGTGATGTTGTTGATCCGTTCCTCAAGTTCCCTCACGGCGCCAATCGGGTGCAGGTGGTAGACATCGAGTATACAGTTGCCGTTATCGGTTATCACGTCTTTGCGCCATACTGGGTCGCCGCCCAGTTTCACCAACTCGCGGGCTACATGACTGCGCGCCATCGGAATCACCTCCACCGGTAATGGGAAGGTGCCCAAGTGATCGACCCACTTGCTTTGGTCGGCGATGCAGACAAACTCCTTGGCGACCGCCGCGACAATTTTTTCACGGGTTAGCGCCGCGCCGCCGCCTTTGATCAGTTCCAGACGCGGATTGGCCTCATCCGCGCCGTCAATATAAATGGTCACCTCGTCAACCGCATTTAATTCGTAGACGGGAATGCCGTGATCCCTTAACCGGTTTGCCGAGGCCTCCGAGCTGGCCACGGTGCCGGCGAGTTTAGCCTTGTGGGAGGCTAACAGGTCGATAAAAAAGTTGGCGGTTGAGCCCGTGCCTATGCCGACAATGCTGTCGTCTTCAATACGGGGCAGGGTGTAGTCGACCGCGGCCTGGGCGACGGCCTGCTTGAGTTCGTCCTGGGTCATGGAATTTCTCGCGTGATGGAGCGGGCCATTATACGGGGTCGGAGCGCAGGCTTGCCAGTTGCCTGTCGTGGCGACCGGAAAGCGTCGCCAGCGCAATTATTGCTCCCAGCAGCGCCAACCCCATATCCGATTGCGTGTCCCAGATATAGCCTTGCGTTCCCAGAAAGGCGACGGCGCTCTCGCCACTTGCCAACGCGACCCACCACTCGATCAGTTCGTAGAATGCGCTGACGGCCAGGCAAAAACAGACGATTAGAAAATTGCGCCAGGCATTGCCGTTGATCACCTGTTTGCGAATCAGCAATTCCCTGGCAATCAGCGCGGGCACGAACCCCTGGACGAAGTGCCCCACCTTGTCGTAGTTGTTACGCTCAAAGCCCAATATGGGTTTTAACTCGTTGAATAAGGGCACTTCGGCATAGGTGTAGTGGCCGCCTATCATCAGGATAATACAGTGGATAAGTATCAGCAGGTAGACGAGAGATGTGAGCCGGAAGGTATTGTAGGTGGCCGCCAAAATCAGCGCGCCTAGGATGGCCGGCAACACTTCCAGAAACCAGGTAAGCTGGTCTTTCGGGTTGATGGCGGACCAGATGAACACCGCCAGGAAAACAACTGCCCAAAGATATTTAGCGATAGGGAACTCCTGTCTGTGCTGCGTTGGCAAAACGAGAATAGCATAGATAATCGCTGAAAAGCTGCAGTGAGCTGCTGGTCGCACTGTTAGCGGTAGGTTTGTGCCAGTAAGAGACGGCTGCTCTCTTAGTTTGGTGCCACCATCCCGCGGGTGTCTAGGAATGTCTTTTGAGACGCGCTGTGAATACATCCCTGTAAGCTCCGCGTCGACATCCCTGTCGACGAGGGTCTCAAAAGACATTCCTAGACACCCGCTGATGCAGGTGCCAATAATTTCACGTATTGCTATTTGCCATTTTTTTCTGTAGCTAACCCTCTCAGATTATGCACCGCCGTAAGCGGCTGTCTGGGAACAGTGTTTGAGACCCTCACCGGCAGGGAAGCCGGTGCGGAGCTTACAGGGATGTATTCACAGCGAGTCTCAAACACTGTTCCCAGATGGC
>JANQKW010000385.1 GCA_028280905.1 Porticoccaceae bacterium | reverse complement strand
TCGCGTCGATATTGTCTACCGCCGGCTATCGCGGCGCCACCAGGCGCTGGTCGACTTTTTGGGCGGGCTGTTGTTCCTGCTGCCGGTGTGCGTGCTTATTTTTGTACTCAGCTGGGACTATGTGCTGAGCAGCTGGGCGATTGCCGAATCGTCCAACGAACCGAGCGGCCTGCCCTGGGTCTATCTGCTGAAAACCCTGTTACTGATAATGCCGGCAACCCTGTTTATTCAGGGCATCGCGGAGACCATCCGCAATCTGCTGTTGTTGACGGGCCACATCAAGCCGGAAGAGGAACACGCGCCGGAGGTTATGTTGTAACCCATGGCCGATTTTATTCCGCTGTTTATGTTTTTAACGGTGTTCGCCAGCCTGCTGGCGGGCTACCCGGTAGCCTTTTCGCTCAGCGGAACCGCGCTTATCTTTGCGCTGTTCGGAACAGCCACCGGTTACTTTGACATGTCATTCCTGCATGCATTACCCAACCGGTTATACGGCACCATCGCCAATACCACCTTGATAGCAGTACCGCTTTTTGTGTTGATGGGCGTAATGTTGGAAAAATCCCGTCTGGCCGAGGACCTGCTGGAGAATATGTCGAGGGTGTTTAAAGGCTTGCATGGCGGGCTCGGGATAGCCGTGGTGGTCGTCGGCATGCTGCTAGCCGCCAGCACCGGAATTGTCGGCGCGACGGTGGTCACCATGGGGTTGATGTCGCTGCCCACCATGCTGAAGCAGGGCTATTCTCCGTCGCTCGCCACGGGTTCGATTTGCGCCACCGGCACCCTGGGGCAGATTATTCCCCCGTCCATCGCGCTGGTGCTGTTGGGCGATATTCTCTCCAGCGCCTACCAGCAGGCGCAATTGAACATGGGCATTTTTACCCCCAAGTCCGTGTCAATCGGCGATCTGTTCGTTGGCGCAATTGTGCCGGGCATGATATTAGTGGTGTTGTATATCGGCTATATCAGCCTGTTCGCATGGCTGAGGCCGGATGCGGCACCCAGCCTCGATCACGCCGAGGACGACAAGATTGCCACGCGGCAGGTGTTGCTCAGCCTGCTGCCCCCGGTGCTGTTGATAGTTGCGGTGCTTGGCTCGATTCTCTCCGGCGCCGCAACGCCCACCGAAGCCGCCGGCGTGGGCGCCATGGGGGCGACACTGCTGGCCCTGGGCAAAAAGCAATTGAATGTAAAGCGCCTGCAGGAGGTCACCCGCACCACCACGGAAGTCACCGCCATGGTATTTATGATCTTGATCGGCGCCGCGGTATTTTCGCTGGTATTCAGGGGCTTCGGTGGCGAAGAATTGGTCGAGGAGTTTTTCTCAAACCTGCCCGGGGGCGTATTTACCGCAACGCTGTTGGTGATGGTTGTGATCTTTTTACTGGGTTTTATTCTCGACTTTATCGAAATCACCTTTGTGGTGGTACCCATAGTCGGCCCGGTGTTGCTAGCCATGGGGCTGGACCCGGTTTGGCTGGGCATTATGATAGCCATCAACTTGCAGACATCGTTTTTAACGCCGCCTTTCGGCTTTGCGCTTTTTTACCTCAGGGGAGTGGCTCCGGAGTCGATAAAAACCTCGGCGATTTATCAAGGCGTAGCGCCCTTTATCGTAATTCAGTTATTATTGATGGCCATGCTGGCGGTGTGGCCGTCCATAGCAACCTGGTTGCCAACCGTTATTTTCAATCCCTGAGGAAAATCGAGTGTCTACAATCACCACGCCCCCGCAACCCAGGGGTGAACTGACCCTGCAAACCATCGCTATGCCGCGGGATGTCAACGCCAACGGCGATATCTTTGGCGGTTGGCTGGTTTCCCAGATGGATATCGCCTGCGGAATCATCTCCTCACGTCGCGCGAAGGGAAGAACCGCCACCGTGGCAATTAATTCCATGACATTTCTGCGGCCGGTGCCGGTGGGCTCCATTGTCAGCTGCTACTGCAAAATTCTTGAAGTGGGCCGCAGCTCCATCAAGATAGCTGGCGAGGTATGGATTAATCAGGAAACCAACAACGAGCCCACCAAGGTGACGGAAGGCGAGTTTATTTTCGTCGCGATAGACAGCGAGGGCAAAACCCGGTCCGTGGATTGACCGATTAGGCCGCCAAGTAGTCGCGCAGCTCAGTGTAACCCCCGATATAGTCCTTGCCGTGGAAAATTTGCGGCACGGTGCGAACCGGCTTGCCAATGGTTTTCTCCAAATCCGCCTGGCTTATTCCCTCGATGTGTATATTGATAAACCGAAAGGGCAACTGACGGCTTTCAAGGTCCCGCTTGGCGCGCAGGCAATAGCCGCAGGCGTCGTGGCCAAAAATTGTGTATCGCTCCATTGTCGTTCTCCCGAGTGATTGAATTGATGGGCGACACTTTAAGGCGACACTTTATATAAATCCACTTAATTATATATATAGTGCAAATAGATTATTTTTATTAAAAGCCGCTGCCCGGAAGCTGTAGATAAGCCAGCTCCGCATCTGTGCTTTGCCGACCCAGAATGCGGTTCCGGTGGGGATAGCGCCCGTGGCGGGCGATAACGTCATAGTGTTTTTGCGCGAACTCCAGATAACCCCGATACTCCTGTTTATCCTGTTCGGACACATCATCAAGCAACTTTTTAAACTGCAGGATCGATTGCTCCTGTATGGCCATATCCTCCGAATGCTCCAGGGGCATATAGAAAAATGCCCGTTGAATGGGATGCAGCGCCAGGTCGGCAGCAGTAGCTATTCCCTCCAGGGTAAACGACAAGGCGATCGGGTCCGCCGCAAATGCCTGAGGTTGATCGCGATAGATATTGCGCGAAAACTGGTCCAAAACAATAATACTCGCCAGCCGGCCCCGCGGGGATTCCAGCCAATTCGAATAGCCGCCCGCACTGATATCAGTGCGCAGTTGACCGAATTTACTCTCGATCAGCTGATCCGTCTGCGGGTTCTTTCCCCACCAGAGCGCAGACTTACCCTCGCCGCGACGGCCCTGCTCGTCCAACTTGCCAAACCAGAAATCCAGCACATCGTCTACAGATAGCTTGTTCATACTGACACTCTGCTTAAGGTTATTTCCCAATTGGTTTATAACGGGATAATATCGCACTTTTGCTGCGGACCATCCCGGAATTTCCAGACAGGCATATTATGACGCACTCCGAAAATCTGTTTGCCGCCGCCAAGCAGCATATACCCGGCGGCGTCAATTCGCCGGTTCGAGCCTTCAAGGCGGTTGGCGGGGACCCGGTTTTCTTTGAAAGGGCCGAAGGCGCCTATCTCTTCGATGCTGACCAAAACAGGTATATTGACTATGTGCTTTCCTGGGGCCCGATGATCCTGGGCCATGGGCATCCCGCAGTGGTCAACGCGGTCAATCAGCAGTTGGAAAAGGCGCTGAGCTTTGGCGCACCCACCGAATTGGAAACCCGGCTGGCCGACACACTATGCGAACTGGTCCCAGGGATGGAGATGGTGCGCATGGTGAATTCCGGCACCGAGGCGACTATGAGCGCCATACGGCTGGCGAGGGGTTTCACCGGACGGGATAAAATTATCAAGTTTGAAGGCTGCTACCACGGCCATTCGGATTCGCTGCTGGTCAAAGCCGGTTCCGGCGCGCTGACCCTGGGCGTTCCCAGTTCGCCGGGCGTACCGGCCGCACTGGCGGATCACACCATTACCTTAACCTATAACGACAGTGACGGAGTGACCCAGGCGTTTAAGAAAATAGGAGACGACATTGCCTGTGTTATCGTCGAGCCGGTCGCCGGCAATATGAGCTGCATTCCACCGCAACCGGGATTTTTGGAAACCCTTCGCGAACAGTGCAGCCGGCACGGCGCGGTACTGATTTTTGATGAAGTCATGACCGGGTTTCGCGTGCACCCGCAATGCGCCACAGGCCTGTTTGGGATTGACGCGGACCTGATAACCCTAGGCAAGGTTATTGGCGGCGGCATGCCCGTCGGCGCGTTTGGCGGCAAACGGGAAATCATGGCGCATATCGCCCCGCTGGGCTCGGTCTATCAAGCCGGTACGCTGTCGGGCAACCCGGTGGCCATGGCCGCCGGGCTGGCAACTCTCGAACAGGTGTCACAGAGGGGCTTTCACGAGCCGCTTTTCCAGTATACGCGGGACTTGATGGCAGGGTTACAGCAGTTGGCCGATGACGCCGACATTCCGCTTACCACCAACGCTGTGGGCAGTATGTTCGGCATCTTCTTTACCGACGCGCAGCAAGTGACCAACTATCAACAGGTGATGGCGTGCGACACTGAGCGCTTCGCGCGCTTCTTCCACCAGATGCTGGAGCAGGGCGTCTATCTGGCGCCGGCCTCCTACGAAGCCGGTTTCGTTTCCGCCGCCCATAATGAGCAGCATTTACAAGCAACGCTGGCAGCGGCTAAAGTGGCATTGGCCAACTGCGACTAATGGAAACCCTATGAGCAAGCAACTGACACGCGGCCCCTTCCCGCTAACCCGCATGCGCCGCAACCGGGTTGCCGGTTTTTCCCGCCGGCTGGTTCGCGAAAACCGGCTCTCTTGCGATGACCTGATTTACCCGGTATTTGTAACAGAGGGAGACAACCAAAGGGAACCGATAGCTTCGATGCCGGGAATCGAGAGGCTTTCCGTTGATCTTTTAGAAGGTGAGGCACGAGAGCTGCTGGCGCTGGGTATCCCGGCTATGGCTATTTTCCCGGTGACCCCGGCAGACAGAAAATCCCTGTTGGCGGAGGAGGCTTATAACCCCGATGGCCTGGCCCAGCGCGCCCTGAGGGCGGTAAAAAGCGCGGCGCCGGAGTTGGGGCTGATTGCCGATGTGGCGCTGGATCCGTTCACCAGCCACGGCCAGGACGGCATTGTCGATAACGGCGGTTATGTACAGAACGACCTGACTGTAGAAACCCTGGTTCGGCAGGCACTATCGCTGGCGGAAGCCGGCGCCGATATCCTGGCGCCTTCCGATATGATGGACGGCCGCATCGCGGCGATTCGCGAGGCACTGGAAGACGACGGGCGGGTCAATACTCGCATCCTGGCCTATTCCGCAAAATACGCCTCTGCCTACTACGGCCCTTTCCGCGACGCCGTTGGCTCGGCCGGCAACCTGGGCAAGGGCGGCAAGGAAACCTATCAGATGGACCCGGCCAACAGCGATGAGGCGCTGCACGAGTGCGCGCTGGACCTGGAGGAAGGCGCCGATATGATTATGGTAAAGCCGGGCATGCCATACCTGGATGTGATTCGCCGGGTAAAAGATGAGCTGGGTGCGCCCACCTTCGCCTATCAGGTAAGCGGCGAATACACCATGCATTGCACGGCGTTTGAAAACGGCTGGCTCAGTCGCGAGGCGGTGATCATGGAATCGTTATTGGCATTTAAACGCGCCGGCGCGGACGGCATTCTCACCTATTTTGCCAAGGAGGCGGCGCAACTGTTGAACAAGTGATGCGCCTTGATAAGTACCTTAGCAACGCCACGGATTACTCCCGATCGCAGGTCAAAAAACTGGTTAGGGAAGGCCGGGTTACGGTTAACGGCGAACCGGCCTCCGATGCAGCGCGTGCAACCAGCGCCGCCGACTCGGTGGCCTTGGACGAAGTGCTCATCGCGCCACCCGGTAAACGGTATATCATGTTCAACAAGCCGGCCGGCGTGGTTTCCGCCACCAAGGACAGCGAGCATCCCACAGCTATCGACTACCTGGACGAGCCGCGAGCCGAGCAACTGCAAATAGCGGGGCGGCTGGATATTGACGCAACCGGGTTGCTGCTGATTACCGACGATGGGCAGTGGAACCACCGGGTTACATCGCCGCCGTCTTCCAAAGATGGCGCCGGCTGTACAAAGATCTACCGGGTCGAGCTGGCGGAGCCTTTGCAACCGGCGCTTGTCGATAAGTTTGCCGCTGGCATCTGGTTGGAAGGCGAAAAGCGCCGCACGCTGCCGGCGGATCTCCGTATCCTGGATGAACACACCGCCAGGCTAGGTATCCGCGAAGGGAAATATCACCAGGTGAAGCGGATGTTTGCCGCGCTGGGCAATTATGTCGAGGCGCTGCACCGGGAAAGCATAGGGGCCATTGTACTCGACGAGTATCTGGCGCCCGGTGAATATCGCGCGTTGACCCGCGATGAAGTTGCGTCTATATGACCGACCCCGCATTTACGTTATTGACTCGGTCGCTGGTCAACGATGCCGGAAATACGCTGTTGGCGTTGGATGAAAACACACCCCTATCCGAATTACCCAGGCTGGCGCAATTTCCATTGTTGAGTATTGTTACCAACCGCTATGATATCTGGCAGTCTGCCCGGCAAATCGGGCTAAATTGCGAATTTAGTGATTTTGATTTTTCCAGCTATCCGGGGAAATCATTCGCGCAAATTGGTTTTCGCGTAGCCAAGGAAAGACCTGTCACACACCATCTGATTAACAATGCCGTCAGGCTGCTAACGCCTGGCGGCAAGTTGTTATTGACCGGCGCAAAAAATGAAGGCATTAAAAGCTATGGCAAGCGCGCTGCGGTGTTGTTTCAGGTAAATCCCGACATAGCTAAAAGGGGTAATGTTTACCTGGCCTGCATCACCCAATCGGGCGATGCCATCGGCGACCTGCTGGATAACAACAGCTACTCCGAATTGCGGCCGGAGGTAACGCTAGATTCATCGGTTTTATACAGCAAGCCGGGAGTATTTGGCTGGGATAAGGTCGACCAGGGCAGCCGGTTGCTGGCAGACAACCTGGCCGAGTTTATTCAGCAATTCGAAACACCGCCAAAGGACATTTTGGATTTGGGTTGCGGTTACGGTTATCTGTCGGTAATGGCTCACGGATTGGTAAAAGCTAGCTTCATCGCCACCGATAACAACGCCGCCGCCGTTGCCAGCTGCAGGAAAAATTTTGTCGCGTTGGGAATTAGCGGCAAGGTTATCGCCGATCACTGTGCGAATAATATTGCGAAGCGGTTTGATGCGGTGTTGTGCCACCCACCCTTCCACAGGGGATTTGATACCGAGCAGAAATTGACTGAGCAATTTGTCGCAGCAGCCTATTCGCGGCTCAAGCCGAACGGCAAAGCACTATTTGTCGCCAACCAGTTTGTGCCGCTGGAGAAGCAGGGGGAGAAATGCTTTTCGGTAATAAAACGGGTGGCGGAAAACAGCAGTTATAAGGTTGTTCTTTTTCAGCGTTAGTTTTTTTACTGGTTTAGTTATATTCCCTATTCCGCTCTAACCCCAGATTATCCCATAAACGGTGCTATATCTTCGTGCTCTTTACTTCATTAGTGACATAACCCTCTTCACCTACTTTACTATCTAGTAACGCAGTAATATCACTAGGCGTTTTATACTCGTAGACGAACTCGATATTCTCACCTAATTGATCCTTACCAATTTGCATTGAGACACCCACTTCACCCGCTTGCGGATTACTTGCGGGATTTCCCCACATCCTGGCAGTCGCAGTATCACCACCCTGATAATCCATATGAACCAAGCCCTGAAGTGTTTCTTCGCCTGTTGTTTTATCACGACTGTATAACGCAATACCATACCCGGGTTTTTGTGACAACTCAGGATCATAGCCTTCATTGGTAGACAAGCCGGCAAAGAGGTTTTCATCAGACCCTATAACATCAGTTCTATATGCATATTGGGCAGTTCCATAATCAGAATTAGCCGGGTCGTCATTTGGACGAGCATTGGAATATCTCCAACCCACGGCATCAGTGGGATCGATATTGCCAACCGAATTGTAGATTTCAGGCTGGCCACCATTTCGTAAACCTTCATTCTGAGCCGGAGGTCTAAGTGCCTGAACTTCCTCACCGCCGCGCTTGACAACTGTCATCGCTGCACCTGGCTGTTCATTACCAGGAATCAAGCCCCCGGCAACCAGAACGTTGGTATTTGAATTATTGCGGTAATATGCGCCCCCCTTACGCCCTTCGACAACCTCATTACCGTTGCCCGTATACCAGTAATTATTTTCTGTGTATAAACCCTTTTCTTTTGTATCATTTGGCAACCGTGCAGTACCGTCATCTCTATAAGGGTTGGAAAGGAGGCCTGGAGTGACTGACGGATTCACATTACCCTTGGTAGAACGAAAGTCTGCAAGAGCATCTCCTTGATAATATTCACTGCCACGTCTCAAGGGACCAGTACGATACATAGCCTGACCATCAGGAGTCGAAACAACGGGAGAATCGCTCGTTACTGCACGGCTGTCGACAACTCCATTCGGCAAACGGACCTCTTGTGTTTTGATACCACTCGAGGAAGTCCGCGACCCACTGCTAGCGGATCCAGCCCCGCTACTACTTCTAAATCTGCTACTTTCCGCCGCTGGTGGCGTACTTGTTGGCGCGCTTGCTGGTGTGCTTGTTGGTTGCGCATTCGCCGCTGAGTTGGTTTCCATAAGACTTCACCTTGTATGCTGGATTACAAACCATGTAAGACTTTTAAACTGCTTAATGTAGATGACCTTGTTTTTCAGAATACGGAAAGCCATTGAATAAACAATACAGCAAAATCCATAGCGCAAAGGGGACAGGTAGTATTACCAATAGAAAACCCTAGTCACAACTTAAGGATTACGACGAAATACAATATGAACAATTCATAAAAAAGGTCAGCGAGCCCTAAGTATTACAAAGAAGGACGCGAATCAATTATTAAGGAACTGCAGGGAATTAACTGGCAGCAGCAAATTCTTTATTTAAAGCTTCTATCTGCTGCAACGCCTCGGGAGAACAATCAATAATCCGGCAGCCGGCCCAACAACTGCTGTCATCACCGGTAGACCAAACGCAGTCGACGCCCAACTGTATGTCGCCAACGCTTGATGCCTCACCTGTCGGTTGCAACTGCAATTGATAAACCCGATCAACCTCCAGCCGAGTGGGGCCCACCACCATCATGCCTTCCTGGTGGATATTAACCAGCGCGCCTACCTGATTGTCAGTCTGCATATCGACGATATTGACATGCACATCCAGGTTGCGGCGCTCTATTCTTCTGCGGTTTTCTGTCATTCCAAGGCCTGCGTTTTATCATTCAGGTCACTGTAAATCGATTCCAGGGTTCTTTCCACCAACGGCAATTCGCTTTCGGTAATTATGCGAACTTCTTCCACATTTAGGCGTTGTGCAAGCTCCAATCCGTTGCACATCGCCGTTCGCCGTCCAGTCTGGTCGACGAACAAAAAGTGCAGCGTATCCGGGTTGAACCATGCCAGTTTTTCGCGGTGTCCGTCCTTGTATTCGAACCAGGCGCCAAATTTTAATTCCCGCAATACGTCCAGCTGTTTTTGTTCCTGCTCGGTAACAGCGGAATAATCCACCGGCTTGCCGGCTTCCTTCTGCGCCATGGACAACATCTTCTGTTTGACTTCCGTCGGCGTTGTTTCTTGGCTGCGCTGCGTGCTGTTGAGCTGGTATACCCTGTCGATGGAGCGCTTCAATTTGACCGCTTTGCCCGGGTCGTAGCCAATTGACTCGAAGCCTTTTTCGATTGTGGATTCTATCCAGTGGTAATGTTGCCGCCAGCGCAATTTGTCTTCGTTGCTGTCGCTGAGTTCCAGCCCCCAAAGCAAATCTTCGATCAGGTTGACGGCTTCGCTCCAGCTGTCGGACTTGTCGCCATACCTGAGCAGCAGAAATGCCATGTAGTCGGACCAAGGCTTTAACAACAAAAGCAGTATCGAGGACGGCAGGTCTTTGTTGGCGATCCGTTGTTGCACTTCCTGGTTTACCCGCTGCTTGACGCCCCGCAGGCGGTCTTCGCCGCGGGCGTTTTCGGCCACCCGCTTTTCCATAAGTTGAACTTTTAGTTCAACCTTTTGCACATAGGCGCCAAATTCCATTAGCAGTTGAGTAAACAGCTGGGGCTCGTTTTGATAGCCGTCCAACACTGACCTTACGGTGGACCGAATGGTGTCCAGCATGCCGAACTCGCTGGAACCGTCGTTGCCTACCCAGTTGATACCCGCATCCGCCATGGCGTCCAACAGCATCCTTGCGGGGTGATCTTCCTGCATAAAAAAGTCGCGGTCCTGCACGGCGATTTTCAAAAAAGGCGTATGCAAGTGACTCAACAGCGCCTTGACACAATCGGGAACCTGTTCGTCGTCCAGCATGTATTCAAAAAGCATGCCCACCAGGTCGATGGTCTTCATATCGACCTCGGCGATTGCGGGCGGCTCGTCTCCACCCACAATGCCATGCAGATGCTCGACCAGTTGCTGCTTGGCCATCGCAATGGCGGCTGGCTGGATGTCCGCGGTGGGGATATCCTCGGCGAAGAATTGTGTCGCGCGGGGTATCCTCTCGACCGCCTCGACAAGTTGTTCCGGCTGGTAGTTAACGCTTCCCCGAGTGATGGTCGGCCGGTACTCGTCCGGCCCCAGTCCGGGGAGACTTCCCAGGGCCTCCGCAGTGCCGGCGGCACCGGGGTTTTGGTTGGTATAAGCGATTATTTTGTCTTGCAGGGAATCGATGTTTTGCAGAAGTTTGCGGGCATCACTGCTAATTCTGCCGCCGCCCGGCGCCGCTGCTCCGGGCGCTTGTCCCGACCCCGCCGGGCCGGCTGGACTTGCCGCGCCAGGCGCCGCTTGCGGTTGTTCATCGAGATAAAACTCTCCCGCATCACCAACCTCGCCCCCTGCACCCGCCGCGGCGCCGGGCCCACCCGCCTGCTGCGGGCTGCGCTCCGCCTTAAAGCGAAGATTGGGCAACACGCCCATTTCGATCAGCGCTTTATTGGCCTGTTTATAAATCTCCTCCAGCAGCGGAATCAGCTTTCTTTCGAATAGTTTGTAAATCACCAGCTTGGCTGACAGGGGAATATCGAGAACATTCAACGCGCTTCGCAGGGCGTTGCAGAAGCTCCCCGGCGCGAAGGGCAAACTGCCCTCGGATGGTTTCTTGCCCTGATTGAGCAGCGCCATGCGTTGGTTTAGCTCCCAAAGCGGCTGCATCAGCTCGGCCTCCGCCTTCTGCCGGGTGGCCACCACGGCTACGTCTTCTTCCATCTCTTCGTGGTTAACCAGGGCTAGGCTGACGTCCGCCGCGGGATCTTGCTCCGATTTCCCCTGCGCAAAATTTTCAAAGCATTGGTCGAGATGCGCTTCAAAGGCCGCGACCAGCTCGGCATGCTGCGAGCCGATGCCGGAGCGGGCATATAAGTAGTCGAAACCCTTGGCCGAGGGACCGGGCTTTTGGGCAAGCTCCATCAGCTTGTCATGGGTATCGTGCAGGAAGTCTGAAAACGCCGTTCGAGATCCATCCAGAACAATTTCTTTGACCTTGGCAAGACCTGACTGACTTAACTGCTTCCAATTGGTATTGGGACCTGGGTCACTCATTATTTGGCGAAAATTCCCTAAATTTAATTATTTGTTGCTAATAATACTCTTCCTGGACGCGAAAACAAAAGCACTGGCCTAATAATGCGATGTCTTTCTAATTTCTTCCAGTAACAGCCTAAATCTGCTCTCGGTTTGCTGCTGGCCCTCTGCCAGCGGCAAACCTTGCGATATCAATCGCTCTGCCTGCGAATAATCTTGCAGCGCCACATAATTTGCGGCCAAAACCAGGTAAATACTTGGCTCGTGGCGGTCCAGCCGCATCGCCCGCTCCGCCACCGCAACGGAACGCTGGTAACTTCCCTCGCGGTGAAACGCAATGGCTTGCTCGATCAGTTCCTTGACGGCGCTGTCCGACGCTGACGGCTGGCGCTGTGCCGGCTCTATCTTCCCGGGGCTTTCAGGCGGAAACACCGACGGCTGCCGGGTATCGCTCTCCTGCGGCGCCGGATAGTAAGGATCCCGCGATGCACAACCGAAAAGCTGCAATAGCAACGCCAATAACAGCAATGTATATTTCACTATTCAAACCCCAGCGTATGCCTCAGCCAGTCAGTAAGGTTTCTCAGCGAACCTTTATAACACCGGCTGTGCTCTTTTGGCGCAGTTCCCTCGATAAACGGCAGGTTCCTCGCACCGACACAGCCTCGCCCGGTGAGAATACCGCGCTCCCTTTCCACCCAGTGATACGCGACATTTTCGGGCTTTGCATAAAGAAACGACTTTTGCGGCGATGCCGCCATGAAGTCGCTCCAAACCCTCAGGGCGCCGGTACCGCCGGTAATTGGCATTTTGCCATTGTCGTCGCGGCCTAGCCATACGATATTTAAAAAATCGCCGCTAAACCCACTAAACCAGCTGTCTCGCTGGCCGTTGGAGGTACCCGTTTTGCCGGCCACCACGATATCTCTGGGCAAGCGCCGGTAAACGGATTTTCCGGTGCCCTCGCGCACTACCACCTGCAATGCGTATTGCAGCAAGTGCATAATTTCCGATGAAAACTGTTGTTCAACATGGTAGGGGTAGCGCCGCAACAGCTGGTTGTCGGGCGTATAGACAGCGTTGATAGCGCGCAACTGGGATCGGTACCCCCCCGCGGCGATGGTGTGGTACATGCCCGCCACGTCCAACACTGACATCTCAATTGACCCCAGCGACAGCGAAGGCACTTCCTTCACGGGCCGGTCATATCCCAGCCGGTGCATCACGTCGATCACGCGCGGCAACCCGATATCCATACCCAACCGGGCGGTAGCCTGGTTGTAAGAGTGACCAAAGGCTTCATACAGAGGCACCACGCCGTGGCTGCGCCGCTCAAAATTGCGCGGTTCCCAAAACTTGCCGTCGGGCATTTCAATGCTCACCGCGCTGTCGTCAATCGGCGAAGCCAGCGTGTATTGATCCGATTGCTCCAAGGCCGCCAGGTACACGGCTGTCTTCATTGTAGAACCCACCGGGCGGCGGGCATCCAAGGCCCGGTTAAAACCCGGATAACCCGGCTGTCGGTCGCCGAGCAGGGCGACAACTTCACCGGTGCCGACCCTCACTACCACCGCACCCGCCTGCAAACTGTCGTCGGCAATCCCGTAGCCTCGCTCGATTGCCGCCAGCTGGCTGACGACACTGCTTTCCAACTGCCGCTGCAATTGGGGGTCAAAGTTGGTGAAAATCTTCAGTCCCGCGGATCTCAAATCCTGTTCGCGGTAGTGCTCGCGCAGTTGCCGTTTTACTAAATCCATGTAGGCCGGATACTGTTCTCGCCCCGCCGCTTGCCCAACCCCGAGGTCAAGCGGCTTGGCCTTGGCGCGGTCGATCTGCCGGCTATCGGCGATACCGTGTTGGAGCATTCTATCCAATACCAGATTGCGCCTGGCGATCGCCCTTTCGGGATAGCGCCGGGGGTTGTAGTAGGTGGCGCCTTTAACCAGGCCCACCAGCAGCGCCTGTTGGTGCAGCGCCAACTCGTCTATCGGCAATCTGAAGTAGTGGCGGCTGGCCAAACCGAACCCGTGAATGGCGCGATTGCCCGCTTGGCCGAGATAGACTTCATTCAAATAGCCTTCCAGAATGGCCTGCTTGTCGAAATGCAACTCCAGCATCAGCGCCATCACGGCTTCCAGGGCTTTTCTGGTGAGTGTTCTGCGCTCGTCGAGATAAAAGTTTTTGACCAACTGCTGGGTAAGCGTACTGCCACCCTGCACAATCTGGGCCTCCCGGAGGTTAGCTAAAAACGCTCTGGCGATTGCACGGATGGAAATACCGCGGTGCCGGAAGAAATTGTGATCCTCAACCGCCACCAAACCCCGCCACAGGGATTCGGGGACATCTGACAGCTTTACCAGTTCGCGATCTTCGCGGTGCGAGGGATAAATGCCACCGATAACCCTGGGCTCGAGGCGAATCAGTGCAACCTTGCTGCCCGACACATCGCGCAGACCGACCACTCGATTGCCGGAAAATGACAAAATTACCCGCCGCGGCAATTCGGTGACATCCCAAAAGTCAAAACCCCGGGTGAAAATCTCTACGCTGTTGCGCGATACCGAAAACTGGCCCGCGGCGGCAGCGGCGGCAGCACGGCGGTATCCCAGACCCTGTAATTCCCAGACAATCTGGTCGCGACCCAGGGCGAGACCGTCGTAAATCTCCAGCGGTCTGCCGTAGACATGTGAGGGCAATTGCCATTTGCTGCCGGCGAATTTATGTCGCACCAAAACATCGAGGGTGACCAAGGCGGCCACTAGGATAAGTATCGGTAAACCTATCAGCCACTTTCGCCGCCCGGCTAATAGCCGCTTTTTACCGCGACGTTTTTTTGCCCTGCGTTTAGCCAAACGGGCGATCCTCTTGAACTATTGACAATGGAGGCGCTATTTTACCGTTAAATTAACGGATATGGTTGGGCGCCATTTAACCGTGGGCATCTGGGGATAGCATTTGGGACTCGCGGTGAACCCGTCCCTGGTCGCAATTGCTCCCGGCAATTTGCGACACTTCCTCCATCCTTGGAGGTCGGGCGCTCCGCGTCGACATCCATGTCGACGAGGGTCCCAAATGCTATCCCCAAACGCCCACTTGCGCCGACAAGTTGGATAGATGCCTAACCGGTTTAAGTCAAGGCTTAAGCCGATATTGCAGGAGCAAATATCGGCCCCTGCCGGCGACGGTTCCGAAACCCTTACCCAACCCCAACCTTCAAGTTATGCGCTGTATTATTTTTCCTATAACAACACCTTAATTTAAGCAGTAGGGCGGCAGACATGAAGAATTGATTGGGGAAAAGACTTTGCAGACCGTCACCCGCAGGGATGCGGGTGTCGAGCGTACACGGATGTATTCACCGCGTGTCGGCAAAGTCTTTTCCCCAGGCGATTCGCCACCGACCGTGAAAAGAACATAAAACCGAATCTCCATGCCCTAATTCCCTGTCTTGCCTGTCCTGATAGAAATTACCCGCTATGCAGCATAGCATTTGATATGGATAATAGCCGCTTTCGCAGTTAACGCAGAACACCATGCGCAAATATCACGTTTACGGCCTGGGCGCCGCCTTGGTAGACACCGAGATTGAAGTAGAAGACAGCGACCTCCAGGCGCTCAACCTGAAGAAGGGCTTAATGACACTGGTGGACGAAGCGCGTCAACAGGAGCTGCTAGGCTACTTAGAAGGCCACCTGACAGCGTCGCGGCGAGCCAGCGGCGGATCTGCCGCCAACAGCATTATTGCCGTCAGTCTATTTGGTGGAAACGCCTTCTACTCCTGCCAGGTTGCCAATGACGAAAACGGCCTTTTTTACCTTAAGGATTTGGCTGAAGCCGGGGTGAGCTACTCAAACCACACGCCATTGCCCCCGGGTACCAGCGGCAAATGCCTGGTATTGATTACCCCGGATGCCGAGCGCACCATGAACACTTACCTGGGCATCAGCGAGACTCTCTCGGTCGACAACCTCGACCGCGCGGCAATAGCCGATTCTGAGTATCTTTATATCGAAGGCTACCTGGTCACATCGGATTGCAGCAGAGCCGCTGCGGTGGAAGCCAGAAAAGCAGCCGAAGCGGCGGGCACCAAAACCGCCATATCACTTTCCGACCCCGGCATTGTGCAGTTCTTCAGAGAAGGGCTGACCGAGATGATAGGTGGCGGTGTCGACCTGCTGTTTTGCAACGAGGCGGAGGCGCTTAACTGGACCAATGCCGGGACTCTCGACGACGCGATACCCGGACTCAAGAACACAGCGAAGAACTTTGTTATTACGCTGGGCGGCAACGGCGCTCTGGTTTTTGACGGCCAGGCTGTGCATACCGTAGCGCCGCACCCGGTAACCGCGGTAGATACCAACGGCGCGGGCGATATGTTTGCCGGCGCCTTTATATACGGCATTACCCAAGGCTTTCCACACGCACAGGCGGGCGATTTTGCCTGCGCTGCCGCGTCCGCAGTTGTAGGGCAGTTCGGACCGCGACTGCATCATGAACAACACCGCGGCATATTGTCGGAGTTTAACCGCACGCGCAGCTGACGGGTATCTGCCTGCCAGTCGTAGCAGCGCTTCGGCACCTGGCGCCCTAACCCCTGGACAAAAGCTCCCTTAAATCAATAATGGCCGCGTTGGCGCGGCTGATATAGGAAGCCATTACCAGCGAGTGGTTGGCAACGAACCCAAAGCCACTGCCATTGAGGATGATAGGACTGTAAATAGTTTGCTGGGTCGCCTCCAGCTCGCGGATGATTTGTCGCAGGCTAACTTCGGCATTTTTCTTTTCCAGCACCGTTGCAAAGTCCTGCTCAACGGCTTTCAGGAAATGTATCAGCGCCCAAGTGCTGCCTCTGGCTTCATACAATACGTTATCAATCTCCAGCCAGGGCGTTTTGGCCTGCAGTAGGCTTGGCGTTGGCGTCGCCTGTTGGCTGGCGGTATCGCCAGACAAATCGGTATTCACCCGCAACTGTCCTACACTGGCGCTCAGTCGCTGCGACAAGCTGCCTAGACGCGTCTCCACGGTGCCCAGCCAATAGCGAAGATTATCCGCTCTCGCGTAGAACTGCGCGTTGTACTGTTCGTCATCCGTCAGGCGTGCGAGGTAGGCTTTCAAGTATCTTATACCGTCGCGGTATTCGGATTCGGATGCCGGAATTGCCCAACTGTCGTTGTCAAAGTGAAACCTGGACTCGGCAATGGCCAGTTCTTCATCTTCGGTCGATTGAGATTGCGACCGGCTGAAAGCCTCTCGCATCGCCTTGCTCAAATCGCGCACCTGAATCAGCGCGCCATACTCCCAACTCGGCATATTGTCCATCAGCACGCCGGGCGGCGTTACATCGTTGCTGGTATAGCCGCCCGGCTTATCCAGTAGTGTTTCGATCACTGCAATAAGCGCCGAGGTGGTAACGCCCCCTACAACGATACGCGTGGACTTGCTTTCGGCGTTTTCCACTACGTCAAACAGCGAGGGCTCGCGGCTCCAATACCAACCCAGCAGGGAGATGAACAGCAGGACCAGCAATAAAAGCAAGACAACCAACCGCAGCCATTTGCCGTTGTCCGATGACCCGTTGGAGCCAAGGGCTTCCAATTTGCTGCTAAACCATTGCTTCATACACTATCCTTTAACTTGAGATAAATCCCTAGGGCCTGTTAGGCCCTAACACTAGCGCAACGGACTTCGCACTTCGGCATCAACCGCTAACTCGGGGCACCCCTCGAAGTATAAAGTGAGCGGATAGTGTTCGCTATCCGAGATTTTGCCTTTCAACCCAAACAACATCACATGGTAGCCTCCGGGCGCCATTACCAGCGAACTTTCCGGCGCCAGCTCCAGCGCAGGGACCCGCCGCATCCGCATCACACCCTTGTGGTGACTGTGCCCGTGAATCTCCGCTCGGGCCGCTACCGGAGACGACACCCCTGTCAGCACGCATGTCTGATTACCGCTATTGACGACTGTCATAAATGCCGCCGTTACCCGCTGGCCCGGTGGCATTTCGCGGATATACGCGGATTCCGCCCTTAAACCGCCACCCGCCGATACTGTGCCGATGTTCACACAGATCGCGATACACACTAATAAATAACGCACTTTATTCTCCACAAGGCTCTCGGTTACTTTAGAATGGGAAACTGAACATTATTGCGGCAGTCAAAATAGCAACCCTAACGTTAAATTTACAGACAAACTTAACAAAGATCACTGACCTTGAATTCACTTGTTCGCTTTTACGCACTGATTTTTCTGCTGGCCTTTAGCACCGTTTCAAATGGAGAGGACAGCCTGTTTGCGGCCAACAGCAATCCGTTGAGCAGCTCGGATACCGAATTCCTGAAAGTTGAAGACGCCTACCAGTTACTGCCGCGCATAGAGAATGACCAATTATTGCTGGATTGGCAAATTGCGCCTGGCTACTATCTTTACCAACACCGCTTTCAACTGCTTTTCGCGGACAGCTTACAGAAAATACCGTCGCCCACCCGCTACCAGCCAGGGAAAAAAATCTATGATGAGTATTTCCAGAAGGAACTGGAGGTGTACTACCTACAAACCCAGCTAAGCGCGCCACTGTCGGGTCTGCCCGACAGTCTGGTGGTTGAGTCACAGGCTTGCGCCGACGCCGGCCTCTGCTATCCGCCCCGCAAACAACTGGTAAGCCTGGACCGCAGCACCAATACCGCATCGGTACTCAACTTTACCGGCCCGCTGCAAGCACCTGCTGAGCCGGTAAAGACGCCGGAGAGCAGCGTCTCGCTGATGGTGATTCTGCTATTCTCGCTGCTGGGAGGGCTGATCCTGAACCTAATGCCCTGCGTATTCCCGGTGCTTTCAATCAAAGCGCTGAGCTTGACAACTTCTCACCTAAACAACCACAGCAAACACCTGCACGGTTTGGCATACACTCTGGGCATCGTGCTTTCATTTGTTGCCATCGCGGCGGCGCTGCTCGCCCTGCGGGCCAGCGGTGAGGCGCTGGGTTGGGGCTTTCAGTTGCAATCGCCTATTTTTATCGGCGCGCTGGTTTATCTGTTTGTGTTAATGGGGTTGAGCTTCTCGGGCTTTTTCCAGTTCGGCACGCGCCTAATGAATATTGGCCAATCCACTACTCAGGGCAGCAGCCTGCAGTCTTCATTTATGACCGGCGTGTTGGCAACGGTTGTCGCCAGCCCCTGCACTGCGCCCTTTATGGGAACCGCGCTCGGCGTGGCACTCACCCAACCAAGCGCCGTTAGCCTGCTTATTTTTGCGACCTTGGGACTGGGCATGGCGCTTCCCTTCCTGCTGCTTTCCTGGTGGCCAAGCCTGTCAAAACTGCTCCCCAAACCGGGCGCCTGGATGGAAACCTTCAAGGAGTTCCTGGCGTTTCCCCTTTATCTGAGCGCCGTCTGGCTGCTCTGGGTGTTAGGCCGGCAGACCGACATGAACACTGTCGCTGCGGTAATTGTCGGGATCATTCTGATCAGCTTCGCCATTTGGGTAACCCACAGCCGCAATGGACGACACCCGGCCCGGCTGGCACTGAGCATCGCGGCGCTGCTGCTTTCGGTAGCCATACCACTTTCGGTATTCTACGACCGGGACACGCCCGACAACTGGGAAGCGTTTTCGACCGAGCGACTCAGGCAATTGCGGCAAGATAATCAAGCGGTTTTCGTCAATCTGACCGCCGACTGGTGTATTACCTGCCTGGCCAATGAAAGCGTTGCGCTAAACACGGCTGAGGTTCAGGATGCCTTCAGCCAGAACAATGTTTACTATCTGAAAGGCGACTGGACAAACTACAACAAGGAAATTACTGACTTCCTTAACCAGCACGGTCGCAGCGGAGTGCCACTTTATCTGTTTTACGGAAAAGATAAGGCTGCCCCTGCGCTACTGCCCCAGCTGCTGACAACCAACATTATCATCGACATAGTTAACGGAAAATAGTTAACACATAGTAGCTTTTAGCTAAAAGTCGCCGATATTAGCCGAACTCCTGCAAAGTCTTGCAGATTTGCGATTGAAGTTGGACGATTTACCGATTTGGAATTGCCTTTCACGTTCGACATAGCAACAATCTTCCCCCAACATGCAGCCAAATGTCTTTAATTTCGCCAAAACTACGGTTTTATTGGACAGCTTCAAATTTTTGATGCAGACTTGGTGCAGGGTGTTGACGGAAGCGCCTGCTTTGTAACGGCTTTGTCGGCCAAGAATTTCCAGCTTTCCGAAAGGTACTGAACAATGGCAACGATTCTGGTGCTACACGGACCTAATCTCAACCTGCTCGGCAGCCGGGAACCGGCCACTTACGGGACCGTCAGCCTCGACCAGATCAACACGCAGCTCACCGATATATGCATTGACCGTGGCCATCACTTACTGGCCCTGCAAAGCAACGCGGAATACGAGTTGATCGATCGAATTCAGGAAGCCAAGAACGAGGGGGTGAATTACATTATTTTCAACCCGGCTGCCCTGACGCACACCAGTGTTGCCCTGAGGGACACACTACTGGCGGTGGACATACCTTTTATCGAGGTGCACCTGTCCAATGTTTACGCCAGGGAAGAATTCAGACGGCGTTCGTTTTTCTCCGACATCGCCAGAGGCGTTATCTGCGGCTTTGGCGCAAAAGGTTACGTATTGGCGCTGGAAGCCGCACTCGAGGATCTCAAATAAACAAATTAAATTTTGGGGAAACCAGCATGGATATTCGTAAAATAAAAAGCCTGATAGAACTATTGGAAAAATCCGACATAGGCGAGTTGGAAATCAAGGAAGGAGAAGAGTCGGTTCGTATCAGCCGCAACAGTTCCGCTGTTGCTCCACCAGCGGCGCCCGCAGCCGCACCGGTTGCCGCAGCTCCCGTTACGGCAGCCCCGCCGGCTCCCACGACGGTTCCCACGGCGGCTGCCGAACCCGCGCCGGCCGCGGAACCGCCCACATCGGCGCACACCGTAAAATCCCCGATGGTTGGCACCTTTTACCGGTCGGCTTCGCCGGGCGCCTCCCCCTTCGTCGAGCTTGGTCAAAGTGTCAATGTGGGCGACGTGCTGTGCATTGTGGAAGCCATGAAGATGATGAACCAGATTGAAGCCGACAAGGCGGGCACCATTAAAGCCATCCTGGTGGAAGACGGTGAGCCGGTAGAATTCGACCAGCCAATGATCGCTATCGACTAAATCCTCGGCCAACAGGAAAACTACCATGCTGGAAAAAGTGCTTATCGCCAATCGAGGCGAAATTGCCCTGAGGATTCTGCGCGCCTGCAAAGAGCTCGGGATTAAAACGGTCGCCGCTCATTCAAAGATAGATGCCGACCTGAAACACGTTAAACTCGCTGATGAGTCCGTCTGCATCGGCCCCAACCCCTCCCCGGAAAGCTACCTGAATGTCCCCGCGATTATCAGCGCGATGGAGGTAACCGACTCCGTGGCCGTGCACCCAGGCTATGGCTTTTTAGCGGAAAATGCGGACTTCGCGGAGCAGGTGGAAAAAAGTGGTTTTACCTTTATCGGCCCGCCGGCGGAAGTTATTCGCCTGATGGGAGACAAGGTTTCCGCCATCGACGCCATGCGTAAAGCAGGCGTGCCGACGGTGCCCGGCTCAAACGGGCCCTTGACCGACGACGCTGAACGCACCACAAAAATTGCCAGAGACATAGGCTATCCGGTAATCATCAAGGCGGCTGCTGGCGGCGGTGGCCGCGGCATGCGCGTGGTCCACAGTGAAGCTTCACTGCTCAACGCAATACACGTTACCAAAGCCGAGGCCAAAGCGGCCTTTGGTGACGATACCGTGTACATGGAAAAATTTCTCGAAAACCCCCGCCATGTGGAAGTTCAGGTTGTGGCGGACGGACAGGGAAACGCGATACATCTCGGTGATCGCGACTGCTCGCTGCAGCGCCGTCACCAAAAAGTCCTTGAAGAGGCGCCGGCGCCAGATATCCCCCAGGAAGCCAGGGAAGAGGTTTTCAAATCCTGCGTCAACGCCTGTATTGAAATCGGCTATCGCGGCGCCGGAACCTTCGAGTTTCTGTACGAAGATGGGCATTATTTCTTTATTGAAATGAACACCCGGGTGCAGGTGGAACACCCGGTCAGCGAAATGATTACCGGCATCGATATTGTCAAGTTACAACTTACAATCGCGGGCGGTGAACCTCTCGACATCAAACAAAAGGATGTCATTTTCCGGGGCCACTCCATTGAGTGCAGGATCAACGCCGAAGACTCCGACACGTTTCTGCCCTCCCCGGGCAGAATCACCGGCTATCACGCGCCCGGCGGCAACGGTGTGCGGGTAGATTCGCATGTATACTCAGGCTATATGGTGCCGCCCAATTACGACTCGCTTATCGGCAAGATCATCACCTACGGCAGAGATCGGGAAGCAGCACTGAATCGGATGCGCAATGCGCTGGACGAACTGATTGTGGAAGGCATTAAGACCAATACGCCGCTGCAAAGGGAATTGGTGGTGGATGGCGAATTTCGCCGCGGCGGCGTGAACATCCACTATCTGGAGAAAAAGCTGGAGCTGTAGCATCACGGTATCGCCATGCCCTGGCTGCAGGTCAAAATATCCGCCCCCCGAGAAGAGGCCGAGTTACTGGAAGATGCTCTGCTTGCCAGTGGGGCGCTGTCGGTAACCCTTGAAGACGACGGCGGCCAGGCTATTCTCGAACCCTCCCCCGGTGAGACACCGCTGTGGGAACAAACACGTTTAACCGCGCTATTTTCAGCGGATATGGACACCGCAGCCGTTTCCGACAAGCTCCGTAGCCGGTTTCCCAAAATGAACCTGGCATTGCACTGGGAACCTGTCGCGGACCGACACTGGGAAAGGGAGTGGATGAAGGATTACCAGCCGATTCGCTGCGGAGAGCGACTTTTAATATGCCCCAGCTGGGCTACCCCGGACTACCCGTCCTCAGCCAACACCGTCAAATTGATTCTGGACCCGGGGCTGGCGTTCGGCACAGGTTCGCACCCCACGACATTTCTTTGCCTGCAATGGCTGGAGCAACAAGACCTTACAGGGCAAACCGTAATTGACTATGGCTGCGGCTCTGGAATTTTGGGGATTGCAGCGCTGCTGCTAGGCGCCCGTTCGGCGGTCTGTGTCGATATCGACCCCCAAGCCCTGTTGGCGACCCGAGAAAACACCAGGCGCAATTGCGTGGACCCTCACCGCATTGCGACATGCTTGCCCGACGCCTTGCCGATCGTGCAAGCGGAAGTTGTTGTCGCCAATATACTTGCCGGCCCGCTGATTGAATTGGCGCCGAAACTCGCCGATCTGACACTACCGGGCGGCAAGCTGTGCCTTTCAGGAATACTGGCCGATCAATCCGCCGCGCTCATAGACCGCTACCGGTCGTGGTTCGATATGTCGACTCCCTCGCTATTCGAGGAATGGGTGAGACTCTCCGCTATCAAGCGCTGAGGTATCCGGATAGAATGAAGGGCCTGTTGGCGCCCGACGGAAATCCACCGCAAACGCTCGACCTATGCCTGAACTAACCACCTGCTGCCCCTCGTGCAAGGTAACTTTTTCGGTTTCAACCGCCCAGCTGCAAGCGGCCGAAGGCCGGGTGCGCTGCGGGTTGTGCCAGCAGATTTTCGATGCTCACCAGCATATTCGCGAGCCGTCCTTCGATAAAATTGACGCGTCAATCGACGAGGATATACTGATCTACGATGCTATGCCGCTGCCCAACGAAGGCGCCGGCCTGCTACTACAAGAACAGCAACAGGAGCAGCATACTATCCAGCCTGAAGAGCCTGAAGAGCCTGAAGAGCCTGAAGAGCCTGAAGAGCCTGAAGAGCCTGAAGAGCCTGAAGAGCC
>JANQKW010000346.1 GCA_028280905.1 Porticoccaceae bacterium | reverse complement strand
CATCGATTGGCAGCGCTATTGGCGCACTCGGTATCGGGCTTACCGTGTTTCTCGCGACCTATCAAAACCAACTAGTCACCGTTATCTGCTTGTGCATTTGCGGCGTCGGTTTCGCCCTCTATCAGCCATCAAATTCCCGAGCGATAATTCTGGGGGCGCCGGTGGAGAGGAGCGGCAGCGCCAGCGGAATTGAAGCCACGGCAAGAAATTTGGGACAAACCCTGGGCGGGGCGTTGGTTGGCATCTGCTTTCATCTGTTTCATGAAAACGGCGCCCATTATGCACTTATGCTGGCCGCCGGCACGGCACTCGCAGCTGCGCTGATAAATGCAACGAAAGCTTGCATAGTGAAGGGTTAACCGGCTGATTGGCATAGCTCTTGCTGCATCAATAGTCGGAACCTTGCCGGAGATACTCCATGGCGCACCGACAACTTGGGGACCTACAGATAATGCGCGCGCTCGAAATGCTTTTCACTTTCGATGCCGATGCCATGTTCCCGGACGTCACGCGCGAACAGTGGGCGCCCTATCTGGATTGGATCACACCCCAGGGCTACGACCCAGAAACCCACAAACTGATAATGCCTGTGCAAAGTTATATCGTTCGCACACCCCATCACACCATTCTGGTAGACGCCTGCGCAGGGAACCACAAGAATCGTCCCGGCCGGCCGTATTGGCATATGAAAAGTGATAACACCTACCTGAAGGCGCTGGCGAATAACGGGCTCTGTGTTGAAGATATCGACTTCGTAATGTGCACTCACCTGCATTCAGACCACGTTGGATGGAATACCCGATTACAGGACGGCCGCTGGGTACCGACCTTTCCAAATGCGCGGTATGTATTCACTGAAAATGAGCTCGTCGCGTGGCGGGACATCGGCAATGAGAAGTTCCCGCGCAACCCTATTGAAGACAGTGTGCTGCCGATCGTGGAAGCCGGCAGAGCCGACCTGGTCAAAAATGACTTTGCCCTGGATGACCACGTCTGGCTGGAGCCGACCCCAGGCCATACGCCGGATCATGTCGCCATACACTTTAACTCCGGCAACGCCCGGGCGGTAATGTGCGGCGACCTTATCCATACGCCTGTGCAGTGCGCCCATCCGGAATGGGAAGCCTGGCCGGACTGGGACAGCAAGCGGGGATGCGCTACCCGCAGGGCTTTTCTGGATCGCTACTGCGATACCGACACACTGATATGTCCGGCGCATTTTCCGCTGCCCTCCAGCGGACGCATTGTCAGCTGGAATGATGCGTACCGTTTCGAAGTTGACGACCAGCGCTGTTAAGGAGTAAGCCGATTGAACGAAAGAGTGTTCGCCGACAGTTCGCAAAAATCACCCGTTACCGTGGAGACCAACGATGGATAGACAGTGTGTCTCTCTTGAAGTGGAAGGCAACCTGGCCACCGTTGTATTGTCCGATCCGTCCCGCAGAAATGCACTTTCCATGGCGATGCGCGAAGAATTCAGAGAGACACTTGCGCGGATCAAGGCTGATACGCGTATTCGCGCGGTATACTTGACCGGGGCCGGAAAGTCTTTTTGCGCCGGCGGGGACCTGGACATACTAAACAACGAAAGGGAACCCTGGGCCGTTCACCAGCGCTTTAACAAAAACGCTGTCTGGCTGACGGAATTTATGCGTTTGCCCATTCCGGTTGTGGTCGGGGTAAATGGTGACGCTGTGGGTGGCGGCCTCGGGCTGGCGCTGGGCGGCGATATCATAATTGCCTCTGAAAGTGCGAGGTTTCTGGCTGGATTCCAACGCATTGGCGCACTTCCCGACCTTGCCGTGATGCATACTTTGCCAAGGCTTATCGGCATGGCTCAGGCCAGGCAGCTGATTTTCTCCAACGAGGGCTGGAACGCCCGCCGGGCGTTCGAACAGGGACTGGTCAGCGAGCTGGTTGCCGATAAGGACCTGGACTCGGCGGGAAAGCAGGTTGCCCTGAAGCTGGCCAACGGCCCCGTGGAAGCCTACGGCCTTGCCAAGCAACTGTTGTCGCGTACTTTTGAAATATCCCTGGACGAAATGTTACTTTATGAGAAC
Source organism: Porticoccaceae bacterium (assembly GCA_028280905.1). Lineage (GTDB taxonomy): Bacteria > Pseudomonadota > Gammaproteobacteria > Pseudomonadales > Porticoccaceae > JANQKW01. The sequence goes on along the minus strand of JANQKW010000346.1, from coordinate 11,533 downwards.
CTTGGCCAATCGGTTTTGTTTTCCGGCAAGCCTTTTGCTGAAGGGGTCGATGCCCTTCTCGACGGACGAAATCCCAATTTCAAATCCGCCAGTGAATCGACCGGGCAGTCCGATGCCGGTTGAAAAACCGCCCTGAACGCGACCTCAAACACCACCACTGCAATTGACTTATACTGTACTTACTAAGGACACACAAAGAGTTGATGTTCTTTGGGAAGGCAGTTTAGCTGCGCTGTAACGGCTGACGGTGTAAAAACAGCTAGCCAGTAAGATTGGTATGCCTTTTGCGTAGTATAGCTTCTGCAGTAGATTAGCAATCCCGTAGACATTGCCTGCTCGTTGGAAAAGCCCAAATTTAAACTCGGAGCGATGGCTTGTTATGTCAATCCAGAAGTTTAATGAAAAGCCACCCAGATAAAAGCGGTATATGCGTAAACACCCGAGGAGATAGATAGTGGACGAGTTACTTCCCGAAGAAATCACCGCAATCCGAGAAAGCGTCAATCGCTTTATGGAGACCGAAGTCAACCCGGTTATGGATGAATACGAAGCGCGTGGTGAACTGCCGCGGGAGCTTGTCAAAAAAGCCGGTGCAGCGGGATTTTATGGTGCGGTATTCCCCGAGTCAGTGGGCGGCACCAATTTGGGATACGTGGCCGGCGCCGTTATCCAGGAAGAGATGGTGCGTAATAACGTCCGTTTTGCCGCCGCAAATAACCAGCAGGGTTCAACCTGCCCCACCTGTATTTATGTCGGCGGAACACCCGAACAAATCATGAAGTATGTTCCCAATTTAATAGCGGGCGAAACCATAGGCATGATGTCGCTGACCGAGGCCGGTGGCGGCTCCGATCCTCTGGGGAATATGAAAACAACCGCGACGCGCGACGGGGACGTGTACCGCTTGAACGGATCCAAAATGTGGGCATCGTTGTCGAACGAGACCGATGTCGGCGTGCTGTTTGCAAAAACTGATGTCAACGCCGGCGTCAAAGGCGTCTCGGCGTTTATTGTCGAACCTAAAAAATATCCAGGCTGGACTGCGAATCCGGTGGATATGATGGGCCTTTCAAAATGTTTCCGCTCCTGCGCAGTATTTTTAGACGATTTTATCGTGCCGGTGGAAAACCGCCTCGGCGAAGAAGGCGACGGCTTTAAAATAGTCATGAAAGCCCTGCAACCCGGCAGGGTCACCGTTGGCGCCAAGGCCCTGGGGGTCGCCAGAGCCTGCTTTGAAGATGCCGTTCGCTATGCCAATGAGCGTGAACTGCGCGGCCGGCCCATCGGCAAATTTCAGATGATAAAGTCCGAAATTGCGGAAATGGCCACCGCGATAGAAGCCAGCCGGGCGCTGGTTTACGAAGCGGCCAAGCGCGGTGACGCAGGTTTGCCAACCAACCGAATCGCCTCTATGGCTAAATACCACGCTTCGCAAACGGCGAAAATGGTCGCGGACAAAGCCCAGCAGATTTTCGGCGGCTACGGTATGGCGTTGGAGTACCGCGTGTCTCACTACAAGTGCTATGCAGATTTGTTCTTTACCGGCGAGGGATCGGCAAACGTGCAAAAAGAACTTATCGCCGACGATGCTTTGGGATACAAAATCGCCGACCGCCATCACGGTCAAACGGGCTTGCGCGATCCGCGCGTGAATGATGTAGCGAATGAACTTTAACGCCGGGTTAACCATAAAGGAAAGAACATGAGTGAAACGCTGAAAGACAAAGTCATTCTGGTAACCGGAGCCGGTCGTGGTGTTGGCCGCGACATTTCAATATTGGCTGCATCCGAAGGCGCCAGAGTGGTGGTCAACGACCTGGGCGTGCAACTGGACGGCGAAGGATCGGACGACACACCGGCGATGGAAGTTGTCAACACCATCAAAGGCGCCGGTGGTGATGCTGTGGCAAACTATGACAGTGTTGCCGATTGGGATGCGGCGCACAACATGGTGCGGCAAGCCGTCGATACCTTTGGTCGTCTGGACGGCGTGGTGAATAACGCCGGCATCCTGCGCGATGTCATCTTCCACAAAATGACTGAAGCGGATTGGGACTCGGTGATCAACGTGCATCTTAAGGGCACCTTCAACGTCAGCCGGGCAGCCGCAGCCCTATTCCGCAAGCAAGAATCCGGCAGCATGGTGCATATGACCTCCACATCAGGCTTGATCGGCGCAATTGGTCAGGCAAATTACGCGGCCGCGAAGCTCGGCATTGCCGCTCTGTCGCGGTCCATCGCCATTGAAATGGGCCGCTACAACGTGCGTTCAAACGCGATAGCCCCTTTTGCTTTCAGCCGTATGACGGACTCGATACCAACCGACACGGAAGCCGGCCAAGCGCGCATGGAACGGATCAAAAAAATGGGCGCCGAAAAAGTTGCGCCGCTCGTTGTGGCGCTATTATCAGACAAAGCAAGCAATGTGTCCGGACAAATATTCTCGGCCCGCGCCAACGAGCTGTTCCTGTTCAATCAGCCGCGCCCGGTGCGTGCCGTGCATCGCAACGACGGTTGGACGCCAAAGACCGTGCTGGAGCAGGCCCTGCCTGCAATGTCCGGCAACTTCACACCGCTGGAAAGATCACCGGAAGTCTTCTGTTGGGACCCCATTTAACACTGTCGGAGGCAAGATAGTCGTGGCGCTGAATTACGATACCATCATGAACTGGCCTTTTGAGGAGGTCGAGCAATCCTATGCCGTGAAGGATTCCATCCTCTATGCACTGAGTGTCGGATTCGGACACGACCCCATGGATACCCATCAACTGCGTTTCGTCTTTGAGGAAACTGACTTTCAGGTTACGCCTACGATGGCCGTTGTCTTGTCCAGACCGGGGTTTTGGTCACGGGATCCTAAAACGGGGTTAGACTGGAAAAAAATATTGCACGGCGAACAGGGGATGACTATCCACAAACCATTGCCGCCGAGCGCCACTGTAGTCGCCAAGACGCGAATTACGCAAATACTCGATAAGGGTGAAGGCAAAGGCGCGCTGCTGTTTACCGAGCGCGACCTGGTCGACAAGTCGACCGGGGACAAGCTGGCTACCCTTACAGCGACATCTTTTGCCCGCGGCAACGGCGGCTTTGGCGGCCCCGGCGGCCCACAACCCGAACCCCACCCAATCCCCGACCGGGAACCCGATCAGGTTTGCGATTTTCCCACGCTATCTCAGTCTGCGTTGCTATATCGTCTGGCGGGCGCGGACCCAAATCCGCTACATGCGAACCCGGAAGTCGCTACTGCCGCGGGTTTTAAGATGCCCATTTTGCACGGCCTTTGTACCTACGGGGTCGCCGGCCACGCACTGATCAAGGCCTGCTGTAACTATGATGCGACCCGATTGCGCTCGATGAACCTTCGATTTTCAAGCCCGGTATATCCGGGCGAAACCATTCGTACCGAGATGTGGAAAGAGGACAGTTTAGTCTCCTTCCGCGCCAGGGTTTTGCAGCGGGATATAGTGGTGCTTAATAATGGGCGCGCTGAAATTGCTGCGTGACCCAATCAGGCAAGCCCAGATCAACAGGTCGCTTTTTGACAGCTATGGATTTGTCCTCGTTAGGTTTTCGCCAAAATGGTTAGCCGAAGCGGAGCCTATTTAGCCGGTCTGCCGATTAATTCAGATGGCATGGTTGAGTGCCACCGGGGCTATGTCAGCGCTTGGGAGTGTGACGAAAATGATCACTGGAACAACCAGTTTTACTTTCGGGCCTTTCAACTCGCCGCAGAAACCCTGGCAATCGCGGGCACCGGAGAAAACCCCGGCATCGACAGCGCCAGGTTGCGCCACATTCGCTTCCGGCGAGAGTTGCGTAATACCCAGACCTTGATAATTTACTCTGCCCGGGTGGCGGAGGGGTTGCACAAAGGGGACATTGTGCACCTGATGTACAACGCGCACACTAATGATTTTTGCGCCTCCGCCATTGATCGGCCGGCCTATGACACAGGCAAGTTACCCGAGATCGGTGAAGAATTTATCAAAGATGCGCTTCCCAGAGGTATCTCACCGGAACCACATGAGCCATTAGACGCGGTAGCAATGATCGCGCAGAACAGCATGTTTTGTTCCCACTTCGGTATCCTGCGACCGGGCGAACTTGATCACAACGGGGATATACCGGCAAACGAAATAATCAGGCGGACTACGCAGGGCGCCCCTCACGTATGGGATACTCTCGGGCTCTCTGCCGAACGGCTACACGAAAACGGGCTGGCCCGCGTGGTGGTTGAAATGAAAATGACCTACCACGGAACCTGCAATCCCGGCGACGCGCTGCAACTGGTTTCCGGAGTTCTCGAGGTTGGCGAAACAACACTGCCCATGCGACATCAGTTGATACGTTCTGCCAATGGCGACGCTATCGCCAGCATAGAAAGTTGCGGCCTGATCATCGACAAGCAAAGAAGAACCGCGACAAGAATCCCCCAGTTCATTATCGATGCATGCAAGCGGTCATTTGATGCATAGTTCATAAGACTCACCGCTTATTTAGACATTACCGACCGTTTATTCATCAATCACACAGCTTTCTCTTATCCAGAAAAAGAAAAAGCGCCCAAAGGCGCTTTTTCGGTTTGGTGGACGTCGGTAAATTGCTTATTGGAACGTCATGTTAAAGTTCAGGAACAGCATTGAACCGCGGTTGTCGTGGACCTGCGCATCCCACCCTTGGTCAAGGGTTGTAAAGGTCCAGGGCGGGTCCTCGTCAAACACGTTCAACGCACCTATACCAATTTGGGTCGGGTTGCCAGCAAAACCTTCAAAGTTGTAGATATATTGCAAGTCGAGAGTAGACCAGCTGTCAATGTCGATATCATCTGTCTCCTCGTAACTGCTAATATAACGCCAGGTAGCAACAACCTTGTGATTGTCACTATAGTCCCAGCTTAAGGTTGTATTGGACCGCAGCTCAGGCATGGAACGGGCGAAAATTTCATCGGTATTTCGTCGCCCGACCAGCTCTCTGGTTTCGCCGCCGGCCTCGGCCTGGATCTCAAAGCTCAAGACATAGGTGGAGGTATTAGAGATGCCGAACGTACCCATCTCAGTTTCTATAAACCAGTCAATTGCCAGATCCAAACCATCCGTTTCCGCGGAAGAGGCATTAAAACGTTCCACAAAAACCCGAATCGGAAACCCTGTAATTGGATCGCGTATGATATCCGGGTCCGCAACCGCCTGGCACGCGGGAGTAAACAAGGTTGCTACCGTACAACCCGCCGCAATCAGGTTATCAGAATCAGCGCTGATCAACTGACTGCTGGACTCCCTGACAAAACGATCTTCATACTGGATGTTGTAGTAATCGAGACTCACTTCCAGGTTTTCCAGCGGCTTGACGGTAAAACCAATGTTAAAGCTCTCCGCCTCTTCAGGCTGCAGGTCCGGGTTCGGACGCGCCGTGTTATTAAAGAAGGTGAACGATGCACCGGAAAATGCTTCCGAGGCGAACTCCGTGCCGCTGGTGGTACTTGCCAAACTCAGCACCGAAGGCGCCCGGAACGAGGTACCCCAGGTCGCGCGGGCGGAAAAGCTGTCACCGTGACGGTAAAGCAACCCCACCTTGGGATCGGTCGAGTCGAAGCCTATGTCATAATCTTCATAACGAACAGCAATCTGGGCTTCCAGAACGGAGCCATTGTCATTGCTGAAAATCGGCACAAACAACTCACCGAAATAGGCGTCCACGGTACGGTCTCCACTGTAATCAGGCGCTCCAATAAAGAACAGCAGGTCTTCCTGATTCGCAAAGTCGGAAAGATCACCGGAACGTGAATCTTCCCTGCGTTGATAGCCCAAGGCCAACGCGACAGTGCCGGCAGATATATCAAACAGATCGCCGGAGATCACCCCTTCGATAGTTTCCAGCTCAGTATTCCACACTGTGACATTTCTGGTGTTCAACCAGGCCAGAAGTTCGGGCGAATTAAACTCGGGATCGCCCTCAGAGGCAAACGCGAAATTACCAAATGGATTGAAATACATGCAATCGCCTACACCTGGCGTACCGGTCAACGGATTACATTGGGCGCCCCCAAGTCCAGCCAGCCCCAGATCAAAGCGGCTGCTTATCTGATCAGGCTTCGACTGCCTGTAGTTGTTTTCAGAATTGGTATAGCCCACGTCATAGGTCCAGCTTTCCCAGGGCAGCTCACCTTCCAGGCCAAACACAAAGCGCGTGGTGTCGTTGTCATTTGTCCATTCTGCAGAACCGTTACCCGGCTCACCCAAGCCGTCACCTACCGCTCGAAAGCCGGAAATGGCGACATCCGCACCAAAGGGGTTGCCTGGATGAGTGGAGGAAACTTCCGGTGCAGGCGTCCTCAAAACAGGTAACGACGGAGAACTATTCGTCTGAACGTCGGCATCCGCGTAGCCAAATTCTGCGTAGAATCTATGCCCTTCAGCCAGTTGGTGATCCAGAGTGGCATAGAGATTACGCCGCGTTGTATTTGGCGCCATGGTGTAACCCGGGCCGTAGTCGAAGCGACAGGTTGTCCCGGATACAAAGCTACCGGTTAAGGTGCCACATAGCGGATCAGGTAGCCTAGTACCTTCCAATAACGTAGGATCAGTAGCCGAGTCCTCCAACAGCGTATAAGTCCCGGGATTACCGAATCCTGAGGTCATACGACGTGGAAAATGGCTTCTCTCATTGATAAAGAAGGCATCGCGCTCAAAGTAGGTCGCCGCGATGACTGCGTGCGTTGTGTCATTGCCGGTACCCCAGATAGCCGAAATCTCTTTGTCCTCATGATCATCGGCCCTGGCTGTTTGCTGGAAGTTGCCGGCAATCTCAAACCCTTCAAAGTCTGTTCGGGTTTTAAAGTTCACTACACCACCAACCGCGTCGGAACCATAGGTCGCTGCCGCCCCGTCCTTCAGGATTTCGATATTCTCGACCATGATCATCGGGACGAGAGCGTTAATGTCGACAAAAGTCTGCTCGTCATTGGTACCAGGACCGGTCTCCACTTGACGTTTACCGTTCACCAACACCAGGGTTGAACCGATACCTAAACCCCTGAGGTTAACATTCGCGGTGCCAAACGTATCAACGAATCCGTTCTGAGCATTGTGCTGATTCCCGGAACCCGAGTTTATCGGCAACCAGCGGAACAGTTCCGCGTTGGTGATAATCCCGGAACCCTTGATTTCTTCCATCCCCACATTGACCAGTGGTGAAAGACTGTCGGCCTGCGAAGCTCGTTTAATATGCGAACCGGTTATATAGATCTCTTCAATCTCCGCAGCATACACTGCAGAGCCCAGCCCCCCTGTGATCGCGGCAGCTGCAGTTGCCGACACGATCGATTTACTTAGTTTTGATTTTCGATACATTATTGTTTCTCCGGTAGCAATCATTATCCCGGCAGTCGGCGAACGACGACCGGACTAGCGGCCGGCAACTCCATGTGCCCCCTCTCACACTCAGAGCAATCTGCGTGCCAGTCATGCATCCCTCTCTTCCTCCGGCTCTGGTGGTCTGAACCACCGTGGAACCTGTCAGCACCAGCGACCTTATTGTTGTTAGCTAAGCAAGGCTGCAAATGGCGGGCCAATTCGTTCATCACAGAAGCAGGTGCCCGCGGGCTTGAGTCATTCGAAACGCTAAAGGACCCGGTCGATATATGAACTTACTGACGAGCCCGCCGAACGCTATAATTGTCCGCAGAAAGTACATGCGCGTGTTGCCTGTGAATACACTACTGTGCCCCGCATTTGAATAACCTGAATTCATACTTAATCAGTGATTGAGAACTAGGGCCTAGCCAAACATCTGCCGGGGCAACCATAGGCTTATCTCGGGGATCGTAATCAAAATCACCAGGGTCACTACGTCCATCGCAAGAAACCAGAGTATCCCCTTGAAGATGCGCTCAAGCGGCACTCTATCGCCGACAACGCCTTTCAACACATAGGCATTGAGTCCAACGGGAGGCGTTATCAGACCAATCTCCAGAAACTTAATCATAATCACTCCGAACCAGATCAAATCGTAGCCCAGGTTTTGTACCACGGGTATCACAACCGGCAAGGTCAATAACATCAGACCCAGCGGATCAATAAATGTACCCAGTACTATGTAAATCAGCGATAAGCTGAGCATTACCCAGAGTGGGTGCACACCCTCGAGCCCTGCGGCCATCTCGGTCAATACGCCCGCGACGCCGGTGAGCGAGATAAATCCCACGAATATCTTGGCGCCGAGTACCAGTGCGAACACACTGGCAACCTGCCTGACGGTTTCTACGGCCGCAGCTTTGCTTTTCTGTTTATCAAGCCGGCGAGAGAGCAGGCCCAGTATCCAGGCGCCGGCGCAACCGATCGCGGCGGCCTCGGTCGGCGTGACGATACCGGCGTAAATGCCGCCCATTACCATCACAAAAAGCACCAGAATCGACCAGGTTCCCTTAAGCGCCGAAAACCGCAGCCTCCAGGTCACTTTATCCGCTTTGGGAGCCAGCTTTGGATTAATCGTCGCTCTAATCCAGATCATGGCCATATAGATCAACGCGGATAAAGCACCTGGGATCAATCCGGCCATCAACAGTCGGCCGATGGATTGTTCGGTAAAGATGCCGTAAAGCACCATCAGAATGCTGGGTGGAATCAGTGATCCCAGTGTGCCGCTGGCCGCCACCACACCGGTGGCAATTCCCGGATGATATTTGTAGCGCAGCATCTCCGGTACCGCCAACTTTCCCATCGCGGCCGCCGTCGCAAGGCTCGACCCGCTGATGGCCGCGAACATGGCGCAACCACTGACCGAAGCAATAGCCAGCCCGCCGTTCAGGCGAGACAACCAAACACGTGCCGCATGGTAGATATCCCTGGTAAATCCGGCGTGGAATGACACATAGCCCATCATCAGAAAGAGCGGTACCGCGATGATCGGAAAGCTGGCGATAAACGAATAGGGCTCAAACTGAAGGAAGCCCCAGGCCGCATTGAAACCCTTTTCAAAATCAAACGCCTGACCGGATTTCCAACCAACCGCGAGCAGGATACCGAAAAAACCCACAAACCCCATGCAAAATGCGATGGGCACCCGTATCGCGATAAGCAGCAACATAGCCGCCAGGCCCAATATTCCTAACGTGAGCGGCTCCACAATACTAGTCAGCCTCAATGTCGCGCAAACGGCTTACATCACTCAATGAAGCCACGGCTTTACCGGTAAACAATCCGGCAGTCATCATGACCGCGTCGACGATCAGTCGAAAGGAGAAGAGTGTTATCGCTACAAAAAGAAAAAATTTAAAAGGCGCATGGGGAATATTCAGAGGGCCGGAAGTATAGGCCCCCACCTCGTAGGCATCCTTGAAATCCACATAACTTGCCGCCGCTGCCAGCGTGAAAAATATTGCGCCAATGATAACGCCGATAGTCTCCATCACCACCTTGGGACGATTCGACAGCCAGTCGGAAAAAAGCGAGACAAATACATGCTCGCGAGCCGACTGCACCGCGGCCAGGGGCATGAATACGAACACCATCAGTTTCTCACTGATCGACAGGTCATCCGGAATCGGCGTACCGAAAAAATAGCGGCCGACAACCGATATACAGGAAACAACCGTAATCAGAATGAGCGCCGACACCGACATCCAGATTGCCAGGTTATCTATTTTTTTAAGGATCTTTATCATATGTTTGAACTTGGCGCTCCCACGGGTAGCCGATATCGTCCCGCTCTCTTCGGTACTTCTCGAGCAATCGCTCAAGGTCGGAAATAAACTGGTCCGTTACGGATTTGGGCAGGCGGGTTTTTTTCTGCCAATCAGCAATATAATGACCGACGTACGCCGACCAACGCCGCCGCTCGGCTGGATCCAGTGGCGTCACGGTCAGTTTTTTGCCGTCTATGCCCGCCTGAAGAGTCTTTATTGCATCATCGGTTTCCAGCATGGTATTCCGCGCATACAAGTCCACGTATTCACTGCTTGTCTGAGTGATAATATTCTTGATATCGGCAGGCAATGTATTCCAGTAATCCAGGTTGATCACGCCACCATAGGTAGCGTTCTGACCAAGATTCGCCAGTAACAGGTAGTCGGCGACTTCATAATGTTTATACGACCTTATCAGTGCCGAATAACCCACGGTGCAGTCAATAATCCCCCTGTCCAGCGCGGCATAGGTTTCACTGCCCATCGTGTTCACGACGTTGGCTCCCATGGCGTCAAAGAAAGGAATAAATCCGACCGTTGCCCGTATCTTCTTTCCCTTAATATCTCCGGCGGTTTTCACCAATTCATCGCGGCAGAGTACTTCGGCAGGGCCTGTTCCATTGTGAAACAACACCTTCAAATTATATCGTTTTGCCTCCGCCGCAAATGCTACGTTCACTTCCCGCAACTCATGCCAGGCACGCATTGCAACCCAGGTATCGGTTTCATTGAGCGGTTGGCCGCCGAATGTCCACAGAATCTGTTCGGCGGGGGTATTAACCGCGGCAACCGTGCCCATATCCGCGAACCCCGCGCCTACGGCTTTCAGAACATCACGTCCTTTAACCAGCGATTCACTCCACGAAATATCGACCTGGATGCGCCCCTTTGAACGCCTGTGGAGCTCCTTGGCCCACCAATTAAGCGCCGCCGCACGCGGCCCCCGATTAGCGCCTATATCAGCGTATGTAAACCGGAACTCGACGGCGTCAACCCTGGTCTGTGCGTCCGAATCCCGACCGGAACAGCCTGGCGCCAGAACAAGCAAAACCGTGACGGCCAGGGATAATAAAACCGGTATCTTGAAACCCAGGTTAGCTGTGTGCAATTTTCTGGACAGACACCAGCTAGGTGCCCTTGAAGTCTGGTTTACGCTTCTCCTTAAATGCGTTGCGCGCCTCCTTTGCGTCCTCGGAGGCGTGCAGAATGCCTCCTGCATTTGATGTCATCACCATGGTCGTTTCCATTGAACTATCCAGCGCGGCGCGCATTACGCGCTTGCTTATCCACTGTACCAATGGCGGTTGAGCAATGATTTTTTCACACAGATCGCGAGTCACGGCCTCAAGCTCGGAAGAGTCAACCAGTTGATTCAACAAACCCCACTCGTAGGCGCGCTGGGCGTCCAGCGAACCGGTATAGGCAAACTCCAGCGCTCGCCCCAACCCAACCATCTTCGGCAAATAGTAGCAGGCGCCGTTTTCCATGATCTGCCCCGCCTGCTGGTAACCTAGCAGACGCGTTTTCTCGCACCCGATACGTATGTCGCAATGCAGCGCCATGTCCATACCGGAACCAACCGCCGCGCCATTCATCATCGCGATTGTCGGTTTTCTAACAAGGGATATTTCCCGGTGAAGTTTGGTGAACGCGTAAAAAAAGTACTGTCGCATTGCATCGGGGCCGCCAAGCTCACTGCTGCGAGCGCCTTCAATAATCGGGCCCGTTTCTTCCGCCGGCGGCTGCCCCTTCAGGTCGACGCCGGCGCAGAACGCCTTGCCTACGCCGGTGAGGACGATAACCCGCACATCGGGGTCATCGTCAGCCGCCCGCATGTATTCGCCGACC
>JANQKW010000341.1 GCA_028280905.1 Porticoccaceae bacterium | reverse complement strand
GCACGCTGATTTCGGTGGCGAGGTGGAGCGGGTACTGTCGATGGTGGATTCGGTTTTACTGCTGGTTGACGCCGTTGACGGGCCCATGCCGCAAACCCGGTTTGTAACAGCCAAGGCCTTCGAGCAGGGGTTGAACCCGATTGTCGTGGTAAACAAGGTCGACCGACCGGGCGCGCGTCCTCACTGGGTCGTCGATCAGGTGTTCGATCTGTTCGACCGGCTGGGCGCCAGTGATGAACAACTTGACTTCCCGGTTATCTATTGTTCGGCCTTAAACGGCGTAGCCGGTCCGGAACCGGATCAACTCGCCGATGACATGACGCCGCTATTTGAGATGATCAGCACTCGGGTGCTGCCGCCGGACGTAGATGGTTCCGGCGCTTTCCAGATGCAGATTAGCGCGTTGGACTACAGCAGCTATATCGGTGTGATCGGCGTCGGCCGCATTAGCCGCGGGGCTCTCGCGCCTAACCAGCAGGTTGTTGTGATAGATAGAGACGGCGAGCAACGCAAGGGCAGGGTGCTGCAGGTGATGGGCTACCTGGGTTTGGAGCGAGTGGAGGTGGCGCAGGCTGAAGCTGGGGATATCGTCTGCGTAACCGGAATTGAAGGGCTGAATATCTCGGACACACTTTGTGCCCTGGAGGTCCCGGAGGCGCTGCCGGCCCTCAGTGTGGACGAACCCACCGTGAGCATGACCTTTCAGGTCAACGACTCACCGTTTGCCGGCAGGGACGGCAAGTATGTGACGTCACGCAATATCGGGGAGCGCCTGGAGCAGGAGCTGATACACAATGTTGCGTTGCGGGTTGAGCAGGGCGATTCGCCGGATAAGTTCAAAGTGTCCGGGCGAGGTGAACTGCATCTCTCGGTGCTGATTGAATCGATGCGCCGCGAGGGTTATGAGTTGGGTGTGTCAAGGCCGGAGGTTATTCGCAAACAGGTGGGCGGGGAAATCCACGAGCCCTTCGAGCAGGTAGTAATCGACGTGGAGGACACTCACCAGGGCGCGGTGATGGAAGAACTCGGCTTGCGCAAGGCCGAACTCACCGATATGGCGCCGGACGGCAAGGGGCGCGTAAAGCTGGAGTTTATTGTGCCGTCCAGGGGGCTTATCGGCTTTCGCTCGCAGTTTCTAACCCTGACATCGGGTTCGGGTATTTTGACCAGCATCTTTGACCACTACGGACCGGCTAAGCAGGGTGAGGTGGTGAATCGCCAGAACGGCGTGCTGGTATCGATGGTGAACGGCAAAACCCTGGCCTATGCGCTCTATACCTTGCAGGATCGCGGCCGCCTGTTCCTGGGGCACGGCGAGGAGGTTTACGAGGGGCAGATCGTTGGTTTGCATTCGCGCGGCAACGACCTGGTGGTCAACCCCACCAAGGCCAAGCAACTGACTAACATTCGAGCAGCCGGAACCGACGAGGCGCTGACCCTGTCTCCTCCGGTGAGGCACACGCTGGAGCAGGCGCTTGAATTTATCGAGGAGGATGAGCTGGTGGAAGTGACGCCCAACCACATTCGCCTGCGCAAAAAGCTATTGACAGAGAACCAGCGCAAGCGGGCTAAAAATACCAAAAATCTCTGAGTGTTGAAGCGGCCTTTACCAGCTGCTTCGGCGGCGGTGACTCACTCCATACATTGCCGATAGCGGTAGCAGTCGACAAGGTGATCGTTGACCACACCGGTAGCCTGCATATGCGCGTAACAGATAGTGGAGCCGAAGAAACGGAAACCGCGCCGCTTCATATCCTTGCTTATCACATCTGAAAGCTCGGTTGACGCAGGCAGTTGTGACAGGGATTTCCAGCGGTTTACGATGGGCTTGTTATCGACAAACCCCCAGAAGTAATTGGCGAAACTGCCAAACGCTTCCTGTAGGTCAAGGAAATGCCGTGCGTTGCTGATGGCGCTCTCAATTTTTAGTCGGTTGCGTACGATGCCGGCATCATTCATCAGGCGTTCCACGCTACGGCGGTTGAACCGCGCGACTTTTTCTGCATCAAAATTGGCAAAAGCGCGCCGATAGTTATCGCGCTTTTTCAGAATAGTGATCCACGACAGCCCCGCCTGGGCGCTTTCCAGTATTAAAAACTCGAACAGCTTGCCGTCGTCGCGGCAGGGAACACCCCACTCGGTGTCGTGGTAATCTTCGTAAAGCGGGTGGTCAGTGCACCAACTGCAGCGTGTTACTGCTGTCATTTGCTATCCTTTCACCTGTAGCATAGTCTTAACGGCTTCTGTAATAACGGCGTAAGAGATACATGAGAGCACCCTATCCCGCAATCAAATCCTACCGAAAAGAATACCTCGATGTGGACAGTATTCATACTCTGTATTACGAAGAGTCGGGTAACCCGGAGGGAATTCCGGTGTTGTTTGTCCATGGCGGGCCCGGGGTCGGCGTTTCCTCGATGGATCGCCGCTTTTTTAATCCGGAAAAATTTCGGATTATTCTGTTTGACCAACGAGGTAGCGGCAAGTCGACGCCCCATGCTTCGCTTGAAAACAATACTACCGCGCATTTGCTGGCCGACATGGAGAAATTGCGCGAATGCCTGGCGCTGGATCAGTGGGTGCTGTTTGGCGGATCCTGGGGATCGACGCTGAGCCTGTTGTATGCGCAAGCCCACCCGGATCGCGTGATGGCGTTGATATTGCGCGGTATATTCCTGTGCCGCAAGCAGGATATCGACTGGTTTTACAAGGAGGGGGCCAGCAGGGTTTTTCCGGAGTTTTGGCAGGCCTTCGTGGAATCCATACCGGAAGCTGAACGGGGTGATCTGGTGACCGCCTATTACAATCGCCTGACCGGTGACAACGAGCTAGTGCGCATGTCGGCCGCCAAGCAATGGTCAACCTGGGAAGCGCGCTGCGCGACCTTGAACCCCAATAGTGAACTGTTGGCAAGGTTTGTGAATCCCCACAACGCGTTGTCGCTTGCCAGTATTGAAGCGCATTACTTCGCCCACAACGCTTTTATCGAAGAAAACCAGCTGCTCAACAATATCGCTCGCTTAGCGGGCGTGCCAGGGGTCATTATTCACGGCCGTTACGACATGGTCTGTCCGATTGATCAGGCGTATGCGCTGCACAGTTTGTGGCCAGATTCACGGCTAGAAGTTATAAGAGATGCCGGACATGCCTCCGGGGATCCGGGCATAGTCGACGCATTGGTAAAGGCCACCGACGCAATGGCCGATGAATTTTCCGACGTTTCCTGATGAGGGGTCTAATACAGCGGGTTTCCGAAGCGGCAGTGCGTGTCGATGGTGAGACGGTCGGGGGAATCGACCAAGGTTTGCTGCTGTTGTTGGGGGTTGAAAAGAAGGATGATCGGGCACTGGCGGATAAGCTGCTGCGAAAGATCCTGAACTACCGTATTTTTCCCGATCAACTGGGTAGGATGAATCGCAGCTTGCTGGATATTGCAGGGGGGCTGTTGGTGGTATCGCAGTTTACCTTAGTGGCTGATACCGCAAGAGGTTTGAGACCAGGTTTTTCCAATAGCGCGAACCCGGAGCAAGCTGAGATGTTGTATAACTATTTTGTCGAGCAGGCTAGGCTGCAAATGGATCGGGTTGCAACCGGAATATTTGCCGCGGATATGCAGGTGTCACTGTGCAATAGCGGGCCGGTAACCTTTTTGCTGGATGTCTAGGGAACCTCTGATTAAGTGCAGAAGCTATCTGCACTT
>JANQKW010000318.1 GCA_028280905.1 Porticoccaceae bacterium | reverse complement strand
GACCTTCAGCGGGCCGCTCAATTTGGCATCCTTGCCCAACACCCGCCGCTCCAGGCTGAGCACCCGATCCTCCACCTGCCTGACTTCGCGAAATACATTCTCACCCTCGGCAGTCAGCTGATAGCCGCTGGGCAGGCGATCAAATAAACGCACTCCCAAATCCTTTTCCAGCGCGGTGATGCGCCGAGAAACCGTGGAGTGGCTCACATCCAGTTTCTTGGCGGCGGCCCGCACCGAACCGGCGCCTGCCATTGCGGCAAACACCCGCAAATCAGACCATTCCATACCCAAGCCTCCTGTCTTTCACCGGGAATACTCCAGCGAGTCGCTGTCTCAAAAATGCAACAAGTAAATGCAAATATAGGCACTATATAATCAAATTTGCAACACCTATACTTGCTTGGGCAAGGAGGGGCCCGGTGACATCCAATTTGGCAATAAAGAACAACGATAGCCTTTATCGCGAATACCAATATTGCCGCGGCGTTTTTAACTCGCTGACGCAAGGATTGAGCGCTGAGGATATGGTGGTGCAATCCATGGAGGACGCCAGTCCGGCAAAATGGCACCTGGCCCATACCACCTGGTTTTTCGAAGAATTTGTGCTCAAGCGGTATCAGCCGGACTATTTGCCGGTGGACCCCAACTACCGCTACCTGTTTAATTCTTATTACAACAGTGTCGGTGAACGCCACGCCCGCCCGCTAAGGGGCATGTTAACCCGCCCCGGCCTGGCCGAGGTTCAAGCCTATCGCGAAGCGGTAGACGCTGACATCCTGACGCTCGTCGACCAGCCCCACCCCCGCGAACAGGGTATTGCCGACACCATAACCGTCGGGCTGCACCACGAAATGCAGCACCAAGAACTGCTGCTAACCGATATCCTGCACGCACTGTCCATCAACCCAATCAAGCCGGCGATGCGAGGCGAGCTGCAAATACCGGCAAACTCTCCCGTGGCCCCGCTGGAATTTATCCGTTTTGACGAGGGGCTCTACGATATTGGCGCCAACCAAGTGGGCTTCAGTTTTGACTGTGAAGGGCCGAGGCATCAATGCTACCTGCAGGGTTTTTGCCTGGCCAACCGCCCGGTCAGCAACGCCGAGTGGCTGGAATTTATCAACGACGGCGGCTATCAAACCGCCAACCTGTGGCTGTCGGACGGCTGGGCGCTGTGCCAGTCCGAGCAGTGGACGGCGCCACTCTATTGGCAGCAGCAGGACGGCGAGTGGCGGCAATTCGGGCTGCATGGTTTGCGGCCGCTGGATCCGGGCGCGCCGGTCTGCCATATCAGTTATTTTGAGGCCGATGCCTATGCGCAGTGGGCGGGCGCGCGGCTTCCGTGGGAACAGGAATGGGAGGTGGCCGCCAGGGAACAGCCGATTACCGGCAACTTCCAGGAGGACAATTGCTGGCGCCCGCTTGCGGGTTCCGGCAGCGGACTGTTACAGCTGTATGGCGATGTATGGGAGTGGACGCGCAGCCCCTACGCACCCTATCCGGGCTTCAAGCCCTCGGCGGGCGCTATCGGCGAGTACAACGGCAAGTTTATGTGCGGGCAATTTGTGTTGCGCGGCGGTTCCTGCGTAACACCGATCAGGCAAATTCGCCCCAGTTACCGCAACTTCTTTTATCCACATCAACGCTGGCAGTTCTCGGGCCTGCGTCTAGCCAACGACATTTAGCGTCGCGCCTCGCCAAAAACCTTACCGGACACGCTGAATTTATGCGAAATAGCCAAACAGGACACGAGTACTGGGCTGCAACGCGGTGGCGGACACCACAACAACGCTGCACCCGTCATTAGAACCTTGAAGGAGTACTAGCATGGCAATGCAACAAAAAAGCACCAATAAGCAGATTGGCGAAAGCCCCATGCTGCGCGATGTGGTTGAGGGGCTCAGCCAGTCCCCAAAGCGATTGCCTTCCAAGTACTTTTACGACAGCGCCGGCTCGCAATACTTCGAGGAAATTTGTGAATTGGAAGAGTACTATCCCTATCGCACCGAGCTGGCGATGCTGCCGAGCATAGCACAGGACATATCCCACACGTTGCAGCATGACTGGGATGTGGTTGAGTTCGGCGCGGGCTCGCTGGTAAAAATTCGCCTGCTGCTGAAACACTTGCCGCAAATCAAGCGTTTCCTGCCCATCGATATCGCCGGCGACCACCTGCAGGCCGCCGCGACAAAACTGAAGCGGGAATTCCCCGAACTGGACATTCAGCCGATAGCAGCAGACTTTACCAACCGCGTCGAGTTGCCGGACACCGAGTCCACCAAAAAGCTCGGCTTTTTCCCCGGCTCCACCATTGGCAATTTCTCACCAGAGCAGGCGGTCACCTTCCTGGAGCACGCGCGCCAATCACTGGGCCAGGGTGCGCTGTTGCTGATCGGCGTAGACACCAAAAAGTCGCCGGACATTTTGCACCGCGCCTACAACGACAAACTCGGCGTCACCAAAAAGTTCAATCGCAATATCCTTACGCATATCAACCGTGAAGCCCTTGCCGATTTCGACGAAGATAAGTTCGAACACTACGCCTTTTACAACCCTGCTGAAGGCCGCATCGAGATGCACCTGATCAGCCGCGAGCGGCAGCAGGTGTCGGTGGACGGCTATCGTTTCGAAATCCTGGAGGGGGAAAACATCCACACCGAAAACTCGCACAAATATACACCGGAAGAATTCCTGGCTCTGGCGGCCAGGGCAGGGTGGCGGAGTGTGAGAAAATGGCTGGCCGGCAAGCAACTGTTCAGTGTTCATTTGTTGCGGGCTGATGACTGAGTATCTATAGGCCATAAGCCTAAACACTATAAATGACAAAAGACGTCAACGTTATCAGTGAAACCTGCGTGCATGTCTTTGTAACCGACCGCTCCCACGGCAGCCGCGCACGGGTGGCATTGCTGGACCCGTGGCCCGGCGAATCCTCCCTGGCGGAGACAGCGCGGCAATATTCCCTGAATCAAAGCAGCGACGCTAGCGAATCCCTGGTATTTGCAGGCATAAATGCTGAAAAACAGCAGGGGCTGACACTACCGGTGCGCTGGTATGAGCACGCAAGAGAAGTGGATTTCTGCGGTTCCGGCGCCCTGGCGGCAGCGCAGGTGTTGTTCGAACAAATGGGTTTCAAGCCGCCGTTGCGCCTGGCCAGCCGGCGGCGCCTGCTGACGATTGCCCGCCACTCGGTGGGTGTCTGTTTCAAGGTGGAGGGCTTCCATTACCAAACCGCCGATATTCCCGATTTCTGCCAGGCCTGTTTCGGCGCAATGCCACTAAGGGCGGCCACGGTAGGAGATGAGAACGGCTACTGGGTTTTTCAATTTGCCGGTGACCTGTTACACCTGCAACCGAACTTTGCGCAGTTGAGCCGCGCAACCTCGCGGGCGGTGATCGCCACCAGCCGGTTGTCGCGCGGAAATTGCGATTACGCGCTGCGTTATTTCGCGCCGCAGTACGGAATAGATGAAGGCTGGGCCACCGGATCGGCGAACAGCATCGCCGCCGGATACTGGCACGAGGTCCTGCAAGAAACAGCGTTCCGCGCCATCCAATATTGCGTTACAGGCAATGCCCAAAGCACCGAAATGCTGGCGGAAATCGACGCAGGTTTCGTCAGCATAGCGGGTAAAGCGGTAATCAGCAGCGCGGCCTAAATTTCTTTCCAACGACAGCGTTCAGATTTTTTCGATCACCAACTGCACCGAAGCAACCCTGAAACCCCACTTATAAAACACCGATTCATTGATAATACGGCGCTCGTCAACCAGAAACATCTTGTCATCCACCTTAACGTCGATGGTGGAATCCCTGTAGGCGAGGCGCAGCACATAGTTCATAAACAACGCATTGCCGGAAAACGCCATAGGGTGTTCACCGACCACGTCATTGGCGGAGGCAAGGTAACTTCCGGCGCCGTCACCTTTGAGCGTCCAAACGCGCTTTTGTATCTCCCCGTCATCAAAGTAAAAGGTTTCATCCAGCGTGCCGGTATTCCCCCGCCAACTGGCCAGGATATCCGCCGTGAAATAGCGAATCACATCGCCGTTGCGTTTTTTCACCACGCCATAGGCTTTGAGTTCACCGTTAAAGAATTCCGCGGGGTCGAGCACCGGCTTATTCTCGGCGTAACTCTCTAACCCGGCGGTGGAACAGGAAGCCAACAGCACAGCAATAAGCAAAGCCGCAAAGGCTCTCAAAATACGCCACATATCGATCTCCCATCTTTCATCCGCCATCTCTCCTACTACGCAAAATCACCCCGCGCAGTTCAACAATGAATCCAAATGCCCTATTGTGGCGTAGTAAGCAAACACGCCGGGAAACTCTCAGGGAGCCTATGGCAATTCCAACAACACTGGTTTGGTTCAGACAAGATTTGCGACTCGAGGACAACCCCGCCCTTTGCCATGCCGCCAGCCAGGGCGCTGTGCTGCCCATTTATATTTTGGATGACGATAACTCAGGTGAGTGGTCGATGGGTGAAGCCAGCCGGTGGTGGCTGCATCACTCATTAATGCAGTTAAATAAAAGCCTCGACGGCGGGCTGAAGCTGTTCAAGGGCGATCCGATAGAGATTCTTCCCCAACTGCTGGAGTCAACCGGCATCCGCACAGTGGTGTGGAACCGCTGTTACGAACCCTGGCGCACCGCCCGCGACACACAGCTCAAACACCATCTTCAACAACTGGATATCGAGCTGACCAGCTTTAATGCCCAGTTACTTTGGGAACCCTGGCAAGTACTGAAAAACGACGGCACCCCCTATCGTGTATTTACGCCCTACTACCGCAAAGGCTGCCTGCAGCAACCCCCGCCCCGGCTGCCGCTGGGCAAGCCGGATAAGCTGCTGATCGCCAACGGCGATATGCTTGAGTCTGGCAACCGACAACTCGACCTGCTACCAACGGTAAACTGGTATAGCAGCATCGCCAAAACCTGGCAACCCGGCGAGGCAGGCGCCGCCGAACGGCTCAGCCGTTTCCTGCAAAAAGCACTGAACCACTATAAATCCGGACGGGATATTCCGGATAACGCGGGCACCTCCAGGCTCTCCCCCCACCTCCACTTCGGGGAAATCTCACCGAACCAGATCTGGTACGCGGCCCTCCAGGCGTCTGAAGGCAAACCTGCCGGCGACAATTTGGACTGTTTCTTAAGTGAGCTGGGCTGGCGCGAGTTTTCCTACTACCTGCTATACCACTTCCCGGAGCTGCCCGGCCAAAACTTCCAGCCAAAATTTGATCAATTCCCCTGGCGCGATGACCCGCAGGCCCTCGACGCCTGGCAACAGGGTAGAACCGGCATACCCATTGTGGATGCCGGGATGCGTGAATTGTGGCAAACCGGCTATATGCACAACCGCGTCAGGATGATCGCCGGCTCGCTGCTGGTCAAAAACCTGCTGCTGCACTGGCGCCACGGCGCAAACTGGTTCTGGGACTGCCTGGTGGACGCCGACCTGGCCAGCAACAGCGCCAGCTGGCAGTGGGTGGCCGGCTCAGGCGCCGATGCCGCACCCTATTTCCGGATCTTCAACCCGGTGACCCAGGGCCAAAAATTCGATCCGGACGGTCTTTAT
>JANQKW010000284.1 GCA_028280905.1 Porticoccaceae bacterium | reverse complement strand
TGGCTGTTCGCCATTTAAAGTGGTACGCGAGCTGGGTTTAGAACGTCGTGAGACAGTTCGGTCCCTATCTGCCGTGGGCGTTGGAAATTTGAGAAGAGCTGCTCCTAGTACGAGAGGACCGGAGTGGACGAACCTCTGGTGTTCGGGTTGTCACGCCAGTGGCATTGCCCGGTAGCTATGTTCGGACAGGATAACCGCTGAAAGCATCTAAGCGGGAAGCCTCCTTCAAGATTAGTTCTCCCTGGGACTTCGAGTCCCCTAAAGAGCCGTTCAAGACTAGAACGTTGATAGGCTGGGTGTGGAAGCGCTGTGAGGCGTTGAGCTAACCAGTACTAATTGCTCGTGAGGCTTGACCATATAACCCTAGCGATTGCTTGTATGGCATGGCTATGAGGTACTTCGGACAAGTGTGATTGATATACATCGTCTTTGCTTATGCATTTTTATCGCCCTATTTGCACTGCCAGTCATTGACTGCAGAGCAAGCCAGTTTGCCTGACGACAATAGCGAGTGTGAACCACCTGACCCCATCCCGAACTCAGAAGTGAAACCACTTAGCGCCGATGGTAGTGTGGGGCTTCCCCATGTGAGAGTAGGTCATCGTCAGGCTTCAATTCAAAACCCCAGCACAGTGTGCTGGGGTTTTTTCTTTCACTTTCAGCCTTCCGATGACCTATCCTTCGGATACGGACATGGTGATGAACGCCTTCCCTGGCTTTCACCCTCCGGGCGACCCTTGTTTGTTTGGATACTATGGGTTACTTCTTACTACAAAGGGCTCATGTGACAAACCCCTGACTATATTAGCCCCGACGCAATAATTGCACTAGGATTACAGAGTAGATGGCTCAAACCGCGAGGTGGACCTTCCAGTCGGTACGGGTTGGGGGATCAACGTCATGGGCAATTCCCAGGCATTGCAAATAAAGCAACAGATGTCCGACAGCGGATACGCGATTATTCGTGGGGTATTTGATGACGCAGAGATGCAGATTGTCCGCGAGGAGTTTGATCGCATAAGGGCGATAGCCCTTCAATACAAGGGCATCTGGCGAGACCAAAACGTCGTGTATGTGGTGCACGAGCACCCGGAGGGAGGCTTTCATGTGCGTTTTGTGCACTGGGTTCCGTATATTTCTCCGCTGTTGGACGAGATTCGTGTTGACCACCGTTATTTGGACATCCTTCGCCCGCTATTGGGTAGCGATATCAGGCAGATTCAGAGTCAAACAACCTGGAAAACACCCGGTTGCTCGAATACCTATTACAGCTTTCACCAGGATGCGCGTTTCCGCAAGCCAGCCAGCGCCTACAGAAATATCGGCACATCCAACTTGAATATGCTGCTGGCGGTGGACCCGCATACCCTTGAAAACGGGTGCCTCCAGGTATACCCGGGTTCCCACACCATGGGCACGCTGGATTTGCCCCAGCACGACAGTATTCTAAAAATGGGTTACCAACACAGCATGCTTACGGATATAGGTCTGGACCCTCAAAAGCTGGTGCCGATGGAGCTGCAACCAGGTGATATTGCCATCTGGTACGCCTACGTTGTGCACGGTTCTGGTCCAAACATATCCGGTGTTGATCGCCGCGCCTTTATTAACAGCTACAGCAAAGCTGAAGATACGGATCGCGGGGAATGGGCGTTTAAAGACGGCGAACCCTGCCGCCTGGAGGGCCCCCCGGCTTTGATTAACTACAATGATCTCTATACCAATGACCAGCCGCACTATATAGAGGGGGCGCTGTATCCGGAGCGCGATGAATCATAGCACTATGGATCATGCGCTTTGGTTAATTCCCTGGCCGGCACACCGGCTACAGTTTTTTCATCGGGAATGTCGTGAATAACCGTAGAGCCCGCGCCAACCGTGCATCCTTCGCCAAGGTGGACATGGTTTGAAACCGTGGAGTTTATGCCGAGGAAACAAAAGTCGTCGACAGTAACCGAGCCGGCGACCGCGACTTGAGCAGACAGGAAGCAATGCTTGCCGATGCGGCTGTGATGGCCGATAAAGCTGCCCGTGCCGATAATGGTATTGGCGCCGATCTCCACATAGGGGTGGATAATAGCGCGGTCAAGAATCAGGGTGTTTTCGCCCACCGCAATATTCCAGGTTGAAGCGGTGGAGGCTATATAAGAAGGCAACCTATAGCCTTTTTCCTTGGCCTGATAAAAACAATCATGCCGCAATCGATTGTTGTTTATAAAGCCCACCGCAATCATGATGTCGAATTCAGCCGGCGGGTAGCGCTGTTCCACCGTCTCAAAATCCACCACCGGCAGGCCGTGTTTTTCGCGCTCGACTATATAGTCGGCATCCACGGTGAAGGCGACCACTTCAAACTCACTATCGTGTTTCAAGTAATAGGAAATGGTGCTGGCGTAGTTGCCATTGCCAAATAACACTACCGGTCTTTTCATAATCCAGCTAGAGATTCGCGACGGTTTACGCGTTATATTACCCTAGCTCAAGGAGGCTGCAAATTTTCTATATAACTGATAATTAGTCATAGTGAAGCGTATTCGTTTTCTAGCACACACACTGGGATATCTGAAGCCGAGCCAACTGCTGTTTTTGGTGATTCGGCGGCTGTTGCCTGCAAGGAGAGTTGCGCACAGCGGCAATGCCCAGGCGCGATCCGGCCTGTCCTTGAGGCCGCTGCCGGCAGAGGAAACCTTTCGCCAGCAGGACGGCGAGCAGAGTTTTTTCTTCCAGAACCGCGCTGTGCTATTTGACGGCCCGGAAGTTGACTGGTGCCCGCCGAATCAAACACGGCTTTGGCGCTATCAGCTGCATTACTTTGATGCGTTGCGCGACCCCGAGCGCTCCATGGCAAACAAGTGCTGGCTTATCGACAACTGGATTGCGCGAAACCCCCAGGGCAGTAAGCCCGCTTGGGAGCCCTACACGGTCAGTCTGCGAGTCATTAATTGGGTGGCGTTTTTTATTCTGCTAGGCAGGGAGCGACCTATTCCTCAGCCCTGGCGGGATAGTTTGTACGAGCAGGTTTTGTGGCTGGAGCGCAACGATGAACGCCATCTGTTGGCCAATCACTACTTTGAAAATATTAGGGCCTGGATA